>DAISHV010000001.1:0-49013 GCA_036822315.1 Bacillota bacterium
AAAAATGACCAAAAATAACTGATTATCATCCTTCATGTGCAAAGGAAGTTTTAAAGAATAAAATAGAATAGGGAATAAGGAGATATCCGTTATGGATGAAGAAAGGCTTGAAAAAGCAATGGCCGCCCTCCAAGGGGGAGATGGCAACGCCCTGGCGGATATTTACACGTTGACCTCGAAAGGGGTCTTCACGTTCGTCTTGCCCATATTACGCGATTATCAATTATCTGAAGATGTCATGCAAGACACGTATGTCGCTTGCTACGACAATATCAAATCCTACAAGTTAGGTACCAATGCGCGGAACTGGTTATTGACCATTGCCAAAAATGCCGCCCTTTCGCAACTCAAGAAGCGGAATCGGGAAGTCAGTTTTGATTTTTCCGAAGACTATCACCCTGATGGCGTCTATTTCTTAGGAGATGTCGATTCCCCTACCGTCACTTTGGCCAATAAGGTTTTGGCTGAGGACGAATTCAACATCGTCATGATGTATGCGATTGGTGAATATAAACACAAAGAGATCGCTGAATTTCTTCATATGCCTTTGGGCACCGTCACATGGAAATACGCCAATGCCCTCAAGAAATTGAAGAAAGCGATCGAAGACAACAAAACAGAATATGAAAGAGTCAGAGAACTTGAAACCAACTGAATCTTCTTCTCCGGAAATCAAGCCGGAAGAGGAAAAGAAAATCATCGCTTCCTTAAAGAGCGAATCCTTTTCCTTCGTCCCTGACCAACTTGATGCCATCATGGCGAAATGCCATCTCCAAGAAAAAGTGGATCCTGTTCTTGAAAAAGAAGTCACATCTCATCTCAAAGAAGAGGCCGCTTCTTTCGTACCGGATAAACTTCAAGACATCATGAAGGCATGCGGCTTGGATAACACCGTTTCTTCCGAAGATGAGGAAGCCTTAGTTTCAGCCCTCGAAGGCGATAGCCTCTCTTTCGTTCCGAATCAGCTTGGCGCCGTCAAAAAGGCGACAGGAACCTACAATCCTTATTTGGATCAAGCCGCTTTAGCCACCCAAGAAAAGCTTCATAACGAAGGCGCGGAAGTCGTTCCGAACGTCGAAGATAAAGTTTTCCAGCAAACCGGGGTCAAAAAACACTTCTCTTTCCGCAACTATTTCAAGAAACATTGGATTCCTTTAACCAGCGGATTCGCGGTTGCTGCCGCTGCTGTCGCTGTGATTGTCATTGTCCCGAATGCCGTGAAACAAACCAGTGCCAGCGGCACATATGTCGCGGTCACCATCACACCTGCCAGCTCTTTATTGACTACCGCTAGCCCGAGCTATCTTTATTCGGGAAGCACTTCAACCAGTTATTCCATCAACAAATACACCCCTTCTTGGAGTTATTTCGCCGATGCCGATAACCTTGTGAACACGGCAACCTTCACTCCCCGCAACTATTCGGCAAAACTTCTCGACGCCAATTTATCGCTTTCGGGAAATCTCAGCGCTTCAAAAACGGCCGCCTCTTTAGTCACGCCTTCTTACCAATATGGCTATTTGCAAAACGTTCAGGCCAATAACATGCCGATCTACAACAACATCACCATTGATGTCTATTCGACCGACGCTTCTTACGCGAGCAAATACGAAAGTGACTACAAAACCGCTTTAGCCAGCCAACTCGAAAACAATAAAATTTACGCCAATGTCGCCTTTAACGTCACAAACATCAGCGATGAACTTCTCGGCGTGTCAACCGATAAAGCTCAAACGCTCCTTGATGTCTGCACGGCGGTGAACTCGGTTTTGGACGCAGATCATCAAATCTCTTTATCGAGTCTGAAGAAAAAAGATGACGCCATCATCAATCAAATGAATGAAGTGCTCACTTCTGCTTCCTCCGCTCAGTTGACTCCCCGAGCTCTAACCGCAATTAAAGAAGGTTTGGGCTTAGTCGTTTCCGGCGTTGAAACGGATTTAAGCGAGCAAGAATACCAGCAAGAGAAAACCATGCTGATTTCTTCCTATGCCCAAGCTTTGCCTTGGTGCAACGGAAATCTCAATATCGAGAAGATCAAATATGGTCTTCAGAACGAAGGCTATTATCTCGTAGGTGATTCGATTAAAGGCACCGATGACGGAATGGCTTGGAAGATGTTCAAAGAACTCCGCAATTATATCATCGCGAAGGAAGCGACTTCGACCGATAGCCTTGTGACCTTATTAAAGAAAACGACAAGCTTGATCCAAGATAACGCCATGCCGGATGGCTATAACCAAGAGCGTCCGGATAACGGCGGGCATGATCATGGCGATCCAGGCCCTGGCGATTGGCATGGTGGAATCGGCAACTTTGGTCCTGATGGCGGACGAGGTCATTAAAAATAGACAAGAAAAAATGAGCGGCAAATCCCCGCTCATTTTTCATTATCTCAGCAATTCTTCCCCATCTCGTAGGCTTGTTTCGGATAATCGGTGCGTTCCACGTCGCCTTTCTCGTTGACCCCGACCCCATAGAGAATCCCTTTCTCGTGAGCATCGGGAAGGCAGTCCAAACTGAAACCCCGAATCGCTTCAATGACTTTTTCTATATGGGCTTGTTCGCCATCCCAGGATGTCACAAGGTAATAAACATCTTTCCCGGTCATCTGGGTATATTTCATCACCGTTCGATCAATTAAGACCTTGAGTTGTCCTGCCATGGAATAGAAATACGTTGGGGTGGCGAAGACAATCACATCGGCATTAATCATTTTATCGATGATCTCCTCGGCATCATCTTTCTGACAGCAATGTCCCTCATGACTAGCGCAATAGTAACAGCCGTGGCAATAATTAATCTTCTTTTGCGCGAGTTCGATGAGCTCGGTTTGATTCCCACTTTCTTCAGCCCCTTTTTGGAAGGCTTTGGCCAATAAATCGCTGTTGCCATTAAGTCGGGGAGAAGCCGACAGTATTAAAACTTTTTTCATTATTTTGAGCATCCTTTCACAATGAGTTTTTGATAATTATCAATCTTGTAATTAAGCCGCTCCAAGGAATGATCGATGGCTTCCTTTTTACGGAGAAGTTCTTCGCGCTGTTCTATCAAGAGCTCTTTTCGCGCCTTGATGGTGGAATCTCCTTCGGCATAAAGCTTCATGTAACGAATAAGCGCTTCAAGCGAAACTCCGGCATCGCGCATACATTTGATGAACTCCAGCCGTCCGATATCTTCTTCGTCGTAATAGCGGATTCCGCTCGCCCGACGATGCGAGGTCATTAGCCCAATCTTTTCATAGTAACGTAGGGCGTCTTCGCTGAGGGCAAAACGTTTTGAAACTTGGGCGATGCTTAAAGGTTCTTGAGCCATGTTGCTATCTCCTGTTCGCTGCCATCGACGGCATGGCCCGGAAGTGCAAGGCCTTTGAGGAGGTTCACCCCAGGGCAAGTTTTCTTCAAATCTTCAACGCCATGTCCAAAGCCCGATCCTTCCGATGTATTGAAAGGAATCAAGGTCTTACCGTGAAAATCATTCGCATCTAGGAAAGTGAAAAGCGGCCGTGGCAGCGTTCCCCACCACGTCGGGTAGCCAAGAAAGATGACGTCATAATCTTTGACGCTCTTCATTTCGAGAAGTTCAGGACAAGAAAGAGTTTTCATTTCTTTTTTGGCCTCATCGCAGCACGCATAGTAGCCATTCGGATAAGGCTCTTTGCGGATGATTTCAAAAAGATCGCCACCAAGATTTTTCTGAATGATCTTGGCCATCTTTGCAGTATTGCCTTCGCTAAGATCGGCTAAGCCATGGGTATACCAGTTCTCGCCTTTTTTTGAAAAGAAGACGATCAATATTCGTTTTCCAGCAAAATCCATTTCTTTTACCTCCGGATCTCATTGTAGTTCTTAGAGTTAACTCCAAGTCAAGCGACAAAAGAAAAAGCGCCGAAGCGCTTATTCTTTTTTAGAAAGCCCAAGTTCCGTTACGGAAGAGAACGACTTCTTTGCCTTGCTCTGTCGTCCCAACAATCTTCAAATCGGAAGTTCCGATCATGAAGTCCACATGTGAGAGCGATTGATTGATGCCAAAGCCATGCAATTGTTCTTCGGTATAGTTCTCGAAATGGGGATAGAGATTCGTGAAGCCGCGTCCGAGAGCCAAATGGCAGCAAGCGTTCTCATCGTAGAGCGTGTTATAGAAAAGAAGACCGGTTTGGTTGATCGGCGAATCAAAGGGGACCAACGCGCATTCACCCAAATAGGCCGAGCCATTATCGAGAGTCAAAATGCTTTCAAGAGCAGCTTGACCTTTTTCAGCCTTAACTTCAACCGCCTTGCCTTGATGGAAACGGACCGAGAAATTCTCAATCAATTGTCCTTGATAAGCCAATGGCTTCGAAGCGTAGACGATGCCTTCTGCTTCGCCGCGCATCGGTGAAGTGAAGCATTCTTCCGAAGGGATATTAGGCTGATAGAAAACACCAGCAATCGTGCTTTCGCCACCGCCAAGGAAGATAACCTGAGGAATTAATCCAACGGTTAAATCAGTGCCATTATTCGCAGTGTAATGAAGGCTCTTCAAATGAAGAGAATTCAAATAAGCGCAGCGCTCTTTGAGGTCTTTCTCATGTCGAGCCCAGGCTTCTTCACCTTTTCCATCATCGGCCCGTGCGGTTTTTAAAATCGCCTGCCAAAGTTTTTCTATCGCCATGTCGCCATCAAGATTGGGGAAAACCTTTTTGGCCCACTTGAGGGATGGGACTCCAGCAATGCACCACTGATATTTGTTCTCTCTCGCCTCGATGTATTTCGCACGTTGGGCATAGCGAAGGGACTGAACCTGAGCGACTTTCTTCGCATCAACGCCTACTAAGCCATCGGGGTCATCGGCGTCAAGCCAAATCAAAATCGGAAGGGATTCCGTAGAGAATTCTTGAAAACCGATTTCTTGGGGTAAGAGGTGACCCAAATCTTCACTGGAAGCATAATGGTAAGAAACGCGATCGATCACGGCGGATTGCCAATCGAAGACGACGCGCTTAGCGCCGGCTTTATAACATTCCTCCGCTACAACAGCAGCGAAACCTTCAATCGAAACGTTGGCACGAATAATCACGTATTGTCCTTTTTGGACGTGAGCGCCCGTCCGGGCAATCAACTCGGCATATTGACGTAACAAGGTAGAATTCATGGTAAGATTTTCATTCCTTTCGCAATCGTGTTTCATTGTAAGCATTTTTGACTCTTTGTACACAAAAGGTTTTTTGTCTAGGTGCTATTCCCCTTCGAAATGACTAGAATAAATCGAACGAGGTTATTTTTATGGAAGAAGAGAAAAAAGACGAAACGAAAACTGAAACGGTAAACGCCGAAGAAGCCAAGCCGCAAAAGAAGCCAAGAAAGCCTCTAGATCTGAGCAAAGGAAGCTTGATTTGGACCATTTGGCACTTTGTCGAGGCGGTCTTGCTCATTGTCGGTGGTGTCTTGGCGATTGCCTTCTCGGATAAAGAGGATGTCCAAAAGATTATTTATCCTGTTGTCGGCGCCTTCTTGATTTTGGGGGGATTTTTAAAGATCCTGACCAATTTCTTGCCTGTCATCGCCAGCAGTCGCGCTGAAGCCGAAGCCAAGCTCAAAGCCAAGAAAGCCTTAGCTTACGATATGGTGGTTGGCGGCTCGTTAGAGTTAGCCTTAGGCATCACGCTTTGCGTCATCTATGCTTCGCAGCAATCGGCGATTGAAACTATCACCTTATTCCTCAGCACCTTTATCGCCATCATTTTGATGGTCGCTGGCGTATCGTTATTGCTCTTCGCCATCGGCTTCATCGTCGCCAAACTTTACAAACTCTATATGCCGATCCTAGAGATCATCTTAGGTTTAGGCGTCATTGCTCTTGGCGTTGTCGTCATTATCTATATGAGCCAGCCGAGTATCTTTAATAAAGTCGTCCTTATTATTGTTGGTTTACTTCTCGTCCTCTCTGGCTTAGGTATGTTGGTGGACACCGTGACAACGGTCATCGCCAAAAACCAAGCGAAGAAAGTCGCTAAAGAAGCCAAAGCGAGCGAAGGCGGAGCCACCGTCGAAGTCAGCGTAACCGAAGTTGATTATTCGACCGAGAATGGCAATAAGGCTGCCCCGGAAGAAAAGACGAATCCGGACGAGAAGAAATAGTTTAACGTGAGCAAAAAGAAAAGGGTTTGGAGAAATCCAAGCCCTTTTTGCTTAGGATTTTAATTGTATTTATCCGCGCCGGTCAGTTCGAGAAAGTGCGGCAAGGACACGCACCAATCGCAGAAGGTATGCCACTCCTGAAGTTTATGGTTATGGCGTTGAATGTACATCGTCTTCAATTGTTGATAGTTCGTCACCATCGTCGCGGCAAGGCAGAAACCTTCCGGAAGCGAAGCGACGAGAACCCGCCATTTGGCTTTTTGCTCGACTTTGTGCTCCTCGTCATCGGGAATAGCGTTATATTCAGCAATGAGCTCTTTCATCCGTTCCAAGATCTTGGGATCGGTCTCGTCGACGCATTGCTCCGCCACATCAAATTTGAGGAGGCAGTGCATCGTCGATTCACTCGAAACGAAATCAAACCAGTGATAGCGCTGGGCTTCTTTCCACCAATATAAGGGAGCGCAGACATCAAGTTGAACCGTGATGCCTTTCAAATAGTTATCGTGGCCTTCGCCATTACGACAACTGCCAAGTTTTTGTGCCCGTAAGAAATCTTTGTCGTTCGCTTCTGAAGTGTCGATCACAACCCGCATCGGATTGCCGGAAGCTTTAACCGCTCTTTCAAGACCATAGACGTAAGAATTCGACACTGAGAAATTCATTTCACTGCCTCCAGTAAATTATCTAATAACGCTAAACGGGTCAACAAACCAACGCCACCGGGAACCGGGGTTTGTTTTGCGACAGGGAGATTCGGCACCACATCGCCATGCAAATGCCCATCTTCTCCTCGATTGATTCCAACATCGACAATCCAGCAACTCGGCTTGAACTTATAAGTGGCATCAATCGCACCTAAACGACCAATGGCGACGACGAGCAAATCGGCATGTTCAAGATAGAAACGTTTATCCTCATCGCTGGTCTTACTATGAAGTACGGTGACGTTGCAATCCCGGGCCAGTAACATTTTTGCCATAGGCTTCCCAACGATATTACTCCGACCAAGAACCACCGCATTTTTACCGCGGAAAACGAAACCTTCAGCGCTCAGATAATCACAAATACCTTTCGGAGTGCAGCATTCGAAGGGGGACAAAGGCGAAAAGCCATCAACGTCTTTGCTCGGCAAGACCGCTTCATGAATTGCTTTCTCGGAGATTTGTTTCGGCACAGGAAGTTGAACCAAAATTCCATCAATCGAAGGATCAGCATTATATTTCTTAATGAGGGCGACCAATTCGGCCTCGCTCGTGTTTTCCCCAAGGCGGGTATCCACCGCTTTAAAACCAACTTCAGCCGCGTCTTTCATTTTGCCGCGCACATAGGAATCGCTAGCGGGGTTATCACCAACCACAATGATGGCTAAAGTCGGAATTCGAGGAGAGGAGAGCATCGCGTTTTTGAGTTCTTGTTTTCGTTTCAAAACGTAATCTTTTATTTCCATAAGCGCCGCCTTTTTTCAATGGTCTAAAGATAGCATCATGGGGGGTGAAATTCACTAGGTAAGAAGAAAACCGAAGCAAAACTTCGGCCTTATCGATAAACTAAATCAATTTTAAATAAGAAGGAAATTCAGTAGCGCCACAATCTTCGATGCAGCGGTTGAGGAAGAAGTCGAACTGGCGCTCTTATTGGAATAGACCATGATTAAGAGAGCGAAGAAAAGGAAGAGAATCGCGAAGCCAAAGGTCAACCAGCTAACGACCTTTTCGGAGCCGCGTTCCTTAGTTTTAGCGAAGACGTTTAAACCACCGCCGGTGATGGCACCAGATGCGCCTTCGGATTTGCCACCTTGAAGCAAGGACAGCACAATGACGATGAGCGAGACGATGATGAAGAGGATATCATACCATTTCATTCGAAGTAAACTCCGCGCAAAAAGCGCCTATTAACTTTAATCTAGTTGAAGCCAATTGGCAACGAAAGAATTTTGCGAGAAAACCTTGAAGGCCCTTCTCACTCTTACTAAAAGTAAGAAAGCGCCTTTTTTATCGGGAAAGATAAAGGTCTTTTAAGGTTGCGATTTTTACGCCTGAATAATCGGGATATTCGCCTTTTCTTTCCAGCAAAATACCATCGATGCCGCCGTTATGAGCGGTTTCCGGATCTTGAAGAGAATCACCGACATAGACCATTTGAGAAGCTGGAATCCCCGCTAAATGCTTCTGAGCTTCGAAAATGGGATCGCCCGAAGGTTTAGGTTTCCGAAGCGGGGAAGCGCCAACGACAAAAGCAAAAGACGAGGTGAGGTTGGTGGCCTTTAAAGCCAAGGCAATATGTTTTTCGGTATTACCCGAAACAACGCCGCAGATTTTCCCCCGTCGGCGAAGTTCATCTATGGTTTCTCGGACGTCATCATAAGGCTTAATCAGCGCCAAATTTTCTGGAAAATCGAGACTTTCAGCAATGGCCTCACGAACGATTTCTCTTTTCTTTGAATCGAGAATACCTAAACGATCGCATGTTTCCATGACCGACATATGCATGAAAACCGCGGTTTGCTCAGGGGTGCAATCGTAATAGATTTTCGCAAAGGCGTAACGGTAAATATACGTCAAAGAAACATAGGTATCAAATAGGGTTCCATCGAAATCAAGAAGGTAGGCTTGATAGTCTTTCATTTGTTTAAACCCGCTTTCATCTCTAAGACGATGTCTCGAAGTTCAGCTGCCCGTTCAAAGTCATATTCTTTGGCAGCCTGCCGCATCTCTTTCTCCAAATCCAAAATCTGGCGTTCCACTTCACTCCGTGAGACTTTTGCAGAGCTATTGACCAATTTGTCGATTTCTTTCTCAGAGTTCGAAAGCGGCGGTCGGATCTCTTTAATAATCGTTGTCGGAATAATACCATACTTGGTGTTATAAGCTTCTTGGATCTGACGACGGCGATTGGTTTCGTCGATGCACTCTTTCATCGATTGTGTCATGTTGTCGGCATACATGATGACACGACCATGAACGTTACGGGCGGCGCGGCCAGTCACCTGAATCAGCGAAGTTGTCGAACGCAAGAAGCCTTCCTTATCGGCATCGAGAATGCCAATTAAAGAAACTTCAGGGATATCGAGTCCTTCGCGCAAGAGGTTAATGCCGACCAAGACGTCATATTTTCCTTTGCGGAGTTGATAGATAATCTCCGTTCGTTCCAAGGTTTTGGTTTCGTTATGAAGATAGGCAACTTTGATCCCCTGCCCTTTCAAATAAGAGGTGAGATCCTCAGCCATCTTGATGGTTAAAGTAACAATCATCGTTCGCTCATTGACCGCGATACGTTTTTGAATTTCCGCCATCAAATCATCAATTTGTCCTAACGGAGGACGAACTTCGATGATCGGATCGAGCAAACCCGTCGGACGAATGATTTGTTCGGCGACGTCATGGGAGCATTTTTCAAGCTCATAATCACCAGGAGTGGCTGAAGTACACACAACCGTCGAAGGCATTAGCGATTCGAATTCGGTGAAATTAAGCGGCCGGTTGTCCAATGCCGAAGGAAGGCGGAAGCCAAAATCGACAAGCGTCTGCTTGCGGCTTCGATCACCGTTGTACATCCCCCGAAGCTGCGGGAAAGTGACGTGCGATTCATCCACGAGCAAAAGGAAATCCTTCGGGAAATAATCCATAAGCGTCCACGGACGTTGACCCGGGAGACGTTTATCGATGTGGCGAGAATAGTTCTCGATGCCAGGGCACATGCCAAACTCTTGAAGAGATTCCATGTCCTGCCTGGTTCGCATTTCGAGGCGTTCCGCTTCAAGTAATTTGCCTTCTTTACGGAAATAGGCGAGCCGGTCCTCCAACTCTTCCGAGATGGTAACGCAAGCTTCCTGAATTCTTTTTTTCGTCGAAGCGTGGTCATAAGCCGGGTAAATTGGATAAGTTTTATAGGAATGACGAATCTCGCCGCTTAAACGATCAACTTCATTGATAGATTCCACTTCATCACCAAAGCAATCGATTCGCACGTAATAGTCGTTGCTGATTAAAGGGGCGATGTCGATAATGTCGCCATGAACGCGGAAAGTCCCTGGATTGAGATCAAGATTATTCCGGGTGTATTGGCTTTCGATAAGTCGGGCGAAAAGTTTCTTTCTGTCGATGGTTTCCCCAACGCGAATTTCAAATAAGAGACCGCGATATTCTTCGGGGTCAGAAAGACCATAAATGGCCGCAACCGACGCAACGATAATCGTATCGCGCCGCTCCAAAATCGAGTTCACTGCGCTGGTGCGCAGCATTTCGATTTCATCATTCATTACGGCATTCTTTTCGATATAGGTGTCCGTTTTCGGAACATAGGCCTCAGGTTGATAAAAGTCGAAGTTCGAAACAAAATACTCGACCCGATTCTCAGGGAAAAGTTCTTTGAATTCTCCATAGAGTTGGGAACACAGGGTTTTGTTATGAACCAAAACAAGGGTCGGCCGATTTAAGGCCGCCACAATATTGGCATCGGTAAAAGTTTTACCCGTTCCGGTGGCACCTAGAATGACTTGAAGCTGTTTTCCTTTGCTCACGCCATCTAAAATTTTGGCAATCGCTTCCGGCTGATCGCCCGTCGGTTTATAAGGTGATGTCAGTTTAAAAGGGTGAGAAGAATCCACTAGGCTGCTCCCTTCCCGTCTTTCGTTATCGGCTCATTCGCCACGGCTGGCTTTTCAGCGGGCTTTTGAGTAGTTTTTTCGCTGGGTTTTTCCGTGACTTTCTCCGCCGGCTTCGTTGCCGGAGTCGTCGAAGGCTTCGCGGCCGAAGGAGCAGGCTTTTGCGCTAAAGCATTGGCTTTTTGCGAAGATTTTTGTTTTTTGGCGTTGTCGCGGGCTTCTTCCGCCATTCTTTCTTCGTCATATTGGGCTTCGTGATTTTCACGGTGCGAGCGGTGTAAACCCGGCTTCTTTGGAACGATGAAAGGCTCAAAGCCTTCACCATTAATCGTCTTGGCCTGAGTGAAGCTGACGAAAGCCTTCGGATCGATCTCGGCAATCTTGCTCCGAAGCTCAGCGGTTTCAACCTGATAAATTACAACGCGAATCATCTTGCGCTTTTCGCCAGTATAACCACCGATGGTATCGATCACGGTGGTCGCGTGGTCCATGTCTTTATGGATGTACTCTTGAATCTCTTCGTATTGGTCGCTCAAGATATCCACAATGACAAAGGTATCGGCGTTGACGTAAATGTACTGGACCGCCACGGCGCAAGATAAAGCGGCCAAAATACCCACCAAACCTTGAATGGCATCGCGCATGCAAATCATGCCGACCAGAATGAGGGAAGCATCAATCAAAAAGCCCGAGACATCCTGTTTCATCTCGCTATATTTTGCGATGATGAAACTCACGATATCAAAGCCACCGGTTGAGCCGTTACCCAAATACGAAATCGCGACACCAGCTCCGGCCAAGGCGCCACCAAAGATGCCTGCGAGCATCAGTTCAGCAGTTCCAGCTTTTGTACCCTCAAAGAGAGCATCAAGGCCTAACACTCCGCCGATATTGAAGCGGAAAAGTAAGGCATAAATCAAAGGATAAGTAATCGAGGCAACCAAGGTATTCAAAGAGAACTTTTTTCCCAAAGTAAACCAGCCGATGATCCAAAGAATTGCCTGAACGATGGTGACAACAACGTCGTTGATGTCCGTAAGACCAAAAAGCCAATGCGCCCCTTGGGCGTAGTAATATTGGCAAATAATGCCAACTGAAACGACGCCGCCGGAAATAATGTTTCCCGGAGTAAGAAACGCCGCGTCAGCAAAAGCAAGAATCGAACAACCCAAAACAACAAAAACAATATTTTTAATTTCGCCTAAAACCTTGGATTTCGAGATTTTACGCCTGAGTTCCGTGCCCATTTTTAGCCTCCATCTCGAGATAGGCGAAGATGAAGGGGTCGACCTCACCGTCCATGACACCCGCGACATCCGCGGTTTCAAAATCGGTACGGTGATCCTTAACCAACGTATAAGGGCAGAAGACATAACTGCGAATCTGGCTTCCCCACTCAATGTTTTTCTGCTCACCGATGATGGACTTCATTTTGGCGTCCCTCTCTTCGAGCTTCTTCTGCATGAGCTTATCGGCCAGCATTTCCATACACGTGGCTTTATTCATCAATTGGCTTCTCTCGATTTCGCACTGAACGACAATGCCCGTGGGAAGGTGCGTAATTCTCACGGCCGAGGAGACTTTATTGACGTTCTGTCCACCGGCACCACCGCTGCGGAAGGTGTCGACTTTAAGATCTTCAGGATTGATGACAACATCGGATACGCTTCCGAATTCAGGAACGACGTTAACCGAGGCAAAAGAGGTATGACGCCGCGCATTGGCATCGAAGGGCGAGATGCGAACCAAGCGGTGCACACCTTTCTCACCTTTGAGTAAGCCATAAGCGTTATGTCCTGACACTTTTACGACTGCACTTTTGAGTCCAGCGGTTTCGCCAGCTTCATAAGCAAGTACTTGCCAAGTGAAGCCATGCCGTTCAGCCCAACGACCGTACATCCGTAAGAGCATGTCAGCCCAGTCTTGGGCTTCGGTTCCTCCAGCGCCTGGATGGATTTCCAACGTGGCGTTGAGGTCATCGTATTCCCCTGAAAAGAGGAGGGTATTGCGGAGATCTTGAATATTTTTGCTCAATTCGCCTTCGGTCGTTTCGATCAAAGAACACATTTCTTTGTCGGTCGATTCGGTCGTAGCGATCAAGTCGAGAACGTCTTGATAGTCTCGTGAAATTTTCGTATAAGAACTAACTTTGCTTTTGGCGTCATTCAAACGATTGACAACGACCAAAGCCGATCTCTGGTCACCCCAGAAACCTTCTTTATTCTGCTCAGATTCTAAGTCAGCGATTTGCGCGTTCAGCTTCGGGAGGTCAAAGAGAATCACCGAGCTGTCGGACAAGTTCGCCCAAAGCTTGGGCATCTTGTTTTAATTCAACTAGCTCTTTCATATATTCCCTTCATTCTCCTTGTTTGTCTTTGTCAGAAACATTTTCTGCCACCACCGTCGCCGGCTCTTTCTGAGCAGATCCATCCGCAGGCGGAACCGCCTTTGAGGGGACCTCGGGTTTTGAAGTCTCTTTTGAAGACACAGAGGTATTCGAGACGGTTTTGCCCTCACTCGAAGTCACTCCATGACTTTGATCATCCACGACAACCGGTTTTTCCTGCGCGGGCTGTTCATTTCTCGGAACGAGACGAACATTCAAAAGGTTAAACGCCGTATCCACAGCCACTTTCTCATTCATTTCTTTGAAGAGATCGTAGCCTTCGTTGACGTAATCCTGTAACGGGTTTGTCTGAGCATAACTGCGAAGAGAGATACCTTCACGCAAATGGGACATGGTATCGATATGGCCTTGCCAATTGTGGTCAATCACATGGAGGGCGATTTGTCGTTCCACCATATCGGCATCAGCGGCTGGCCAAGTCTTCCGCTTTTCAACATAGTTCGCATAGAGAAGCTCGCCTAAATCCTCACCGGCCTCTTCGACCGGAGCGCCATCATAAGCCGAGGCATTCAAGGCACCTTCTGGCAAGAAGCGAGGCTCGACTAATTTCTTTAATTGTTCGCCAGAGACCAAGCCTTCGGCGCTATTGGCATCAACGGCTTTCTTTGCTAAGAATCCACCACAGGATTTAAAGAAATCATGAATGAGGTTAACAATATCTTCAGCCATTAAAATGGAGTCACGCTTCTTATAGATAATGTCGCGTTGTTTAGCCAAAACGTCATCGTAATCCTTGAGGTTTTTGCGAATATCGAAGTTTTTGCCTTCGATTTGCTTTTGGGCATTGGTAACGGCATTTGAAAGCATCCGGTTTTGATAAGAATCTTCTTGGAGGTTATCGGTGAAGATTTTACGAATATTTTCCGGAGCAAAACGCCGCATAAGATCGTCATCGAAAGAGACGAAGAAACGAGAATAGCCGGGGTCGCCCTGACGACCAGAACGACCACGTAACTGGTTATCAATACGACGGGATTCATGGCGTTCAGTGCCGAAGACACAAAGACCACCTAATGCAACAACGCCGGGCCCAAGTTTAATATCGGTGCCACGACCAGCCATGTTGGTAGCCAACGTGACGGCGCCTTGTTCACCAGCGTGAGAAATGATCTCCGCTTCGCGTGCCTGGTTTTTAGCGTTCAAAACTTCATGAGGAACTCCCGCTTTATCCAATAAAGCAGAAATCTCTTCGTTCGATTCGACCGAGACGGTGCCAATCAAAACCGGCTGACCCTTCTCGTGACGCTCTTTCACCGCCGCGACCAAAGCGGCCAATTTTTTATCGTGGGTTCCATAAATCAAATCGTCATCATCTTTACGGACAACCGGACGGTTGGTCGGGATGCAGACGACTTTCATGTTGTAGATGGTCTCAAATTCTTCTTCTTCAGTTTTGGCCGTACCGGTCATGCCCGAGAGTTTCTTATATAGACGGAAGAAGTTCTGGTAAGTGATCGTTGCTAAAACGACAGTTTCCTGTTTAATCTCGACGCCTTCCTTAGCTTGAATAGCTTGCTGCAAGCCATCATTGTATTCACGACCCGGCATAATACGGCCAGTGAATTGGTCGATGAGTTGAATCGTGTGGTCTTTGTCCACCATGTACTCGACATCGCGAGACATAATGTAGTTGGCTTTTAGAGCCTGGTGAATCCGGTGAACGAGATCCTGGTTCTCGGGGTCATAAAGGTTGCGAATGCCGAACATCCGCTCTGCTTTATCGTTGCCATCTTCGGTCAAGGAGCAAGCTTTATCTTTGATATCAATCGTGAAATCTTTGTCTTTTCTTAACGATTTAACGAAGCGATCGGCAACCTGATATTGCGAGGCAGCCGCCCGATTGCCACCGGAAATAATAAGCGGAGTCCGAGATTCATCGATCAGAATGGAGTCAGCTTCATCAACGACGGTAAAGGCTAAGCCGCGTAAAACACGGCCTTCAAGGTTCGGCGACATGTTGTCGCGGAGATAGTCAAAGCCGAGTTCGGAGTTGGTGGTGTAAGTAATGTCGCAAGCATAAGCGGCTTTTTTCTCTTCAGTCGTTTCTTTAGCAAGGTTGCAGCCGACCGTAAGACCAAGCCAGCGATAAATTTCGCCCATCCAGTTAGCATCACGTTGAGCCAAGTATTCGTTAACGGTAACGACGTGAACCCCATTGCCAGTAAGAGCATTAAGATAAACAGCCATCGTCGCGGTTAAGGTTTTACCTTCGCCGGTCTTCATTTCAGCGATATCACCGCTATTAAGAACCAAAGCACCAATGATTTGAACTTTAAAGGGTTTCTGTTTCAAAACACGCCACGCCGCTTCACGAGCGACAGCAAACGCTTCGAATTTGATTTCTTCAAGCGGAGTTCCATCGGCAAGTTTCTTCTGAAAATAGGGAGTTTTTGCTTTGAGTTCGTCGTCGCTTAATTTAGCGATTTCCGGCTCCAAAGCAATCACTCGATCAGCTTCGCGAGCATACTTGTTCAACTCTTTTTGTTCCAGGTGGAATATTTTTTCAATGATGTTGGCCACGATAATCTCCTAAAAACTGCGCTTAAAGATAATATCATTACCATAGATGGTAAGCAATGAAACCTGACACGGATTTCGTTTCAAAATTTGGAAAACCGCACCACCTTTTTTCAATATCCTTGCAAAACTCATTTCTTTTTAACTCTCTTTCAAGATTTTCCCTTAAACAGGTTTTTCACGGTCTTCTTCTTGCGCTCTCTTCTTTGGCGTATAGCCCATCACGAGAATTTTCACTCGCTTAGCTCCATGGGCTTTTAAAAGACTGCAGCAGGCTTTTGCAGTCGCCCCCGTGGTTAAAAGATCGTCGACGAAAAGGATTTTTTTGCCTTGAACCGAAATGCCATCAACATAGTGCAAGTGTTCGCCAATTTTCTGCCGATCCCGCCAATGGAGATCGGCTTGTTTCACATCATCAAGTTTTTCAATGGCATGGAGAAAGGGCAAATGAAGCGAGGCAAACATGAGTTCGACGTGATTAAAACCGCGGGCTTCATTTTTCGCAGCAAAAGAAGGAGCGGGGACCAAAGTGTAGCCCCGATAAGCCCATCGCAATATCGGTGCTTGATAGGCAAGAAAAATCGGGGCTAATTCAATATCGGCGCAACCTTTAAATTGATACAAAAGCGTCCGGATTTCTTCCTCATAAAGATAGAGGGAGCGGCCTTCAAATTGATCGACTTTAAAGAAGCGCATTTTCGGACTCATTTTTCGAAAACATTCTTCGCAAAGCGGAACGTCTTCGCCGAAAAGAGAACGCCATCCCGGAGCGGAAAACGCTTTAAAACAAACCTTACAAAAAGGTGTTGCAGAATTCAATTTCTTTGATGGCATTTTGAATTGCCTCCGTGGGCTTTTCAGCCAAGAAGATGACTTCACCGTCAGGAGCGTCCATCTTTCGACCAGCCCGTCCCGCGATTTGAATCAAAGTAGACGAGGTATAAATCTTTTGATCATCCGCCGAGGTGACAATCACTTGAAGTGCCTTAATCGTGACGCCCCGCTCGAGAACCGAAGTCGTAACGAGATATCGGTATTCACCTTTTTTAAAATCCGCGATGATGTTTTCGCGACCATTGCGTTTCGAGTGCACATAGTTGCCGCCCTTAGCGAAAAGAGAAATTAGGGAATAGAGTTCTTCGCAAGAAGCGATGGTCGGCGCGAAAATAAAGCAGGGTTTATTCAGCAAGCGATATTGCCTCAATTTGCTTAAAAGAAATGGGATTTGCAGGGTTTTAGGTTTTAAGATCACAAAAGGCACGGGGATCGGATGCTTATGAAAACGGGTTCTGAGTTCGACCACATCGTGCTGAGGGGAATGAAACTCGCGAAGGATTTCTGAAGAGGGCGTAGCGGACATCATGACGCAATGCCCCCGAAGCGAAGCCCGATACATGGAAATGAGAACCTCATTCCCTTTAAAGGGAAAGGCATCAATTTCATCCATGACCAAAAGATCAAAATACGAGGGATAGCGATAAAGTTGATGCGTGGTCAGAATGATGATGTCTCCCTCTAACGCATAGGTATGTTCGCCATAAACTGCCACCACTTTGTTTTGGGGAAACGCTTCCTTGATTCGCCAATAAAGTTCAATCACAACATCGCGTCGAGGTAGCGCGAAGCCAACCTGATGTCCTAAACGAAGGGCTTCGCTAATTACGCCATAACTTAATTCCGTCTTTCCCGCCCCGCAGACCGCATAAACTAAGGTATCGACTCCCGCGAGATAATTGGCAATGATTTTCTTCGAGAGTGTCTTTTGTTCGCTCGATAAACTGTAATGAAGATTTAATTCAACGGTCTTGGGATTAGAAGGAAGCCTAGCTGCCTTCGTACCGATGAAGGAAATACACTTTCGACAATAAGGACGCCCATTCCGCATGCCGATGTACTTCGGATCCTCGTTTCCACAACGGGGGCAAATAAATCTCTCCTCTAGTCCCATCACTTAATGAATAGACACGAAGACTCATTTTTTGCCCTTCAACTTTTCTCTTTTTTCGACAAAACAAAAAAAGAACCGAATAAATCGGCTCTTTTCCATGATGTTGTTGGAAGTAATTATTTATCGAGATCGTTCATCTCGTTAACCCGACGTTCGTGACGACCGCCCAAGAAATCCGTGGTCAGGAAGACATCAAGACGGCGTAAAACGTCATTCACAGCCATCGTTCGTCCACCAAAAGAAATCATATTGGCGTTATTGTGAGCCCGGATATCTTCAGCCGTCGAATCACTATAGGCAATTCCGCAGCGAATCCCTTTGATCTTGTTCGCGGTCATGCAAATGCCTTCGCCATTGCCGCAAACGACAACGCCATATTGGGCTTTGCCCGAAGCGACGTCTTTTGCCGCAGCGGCACCAAATAAGGGATAATCGGCCGGCTCTTCACTATGAGTGCCTTCATCGATAACTTCATAGCCTTTTTGAATCAAATGTTTTTTAATCTCTTCCTTTAAAAGAAAACCCGCATGATCGCTTCCTAAGGCAATTTTCATTGTTATTTCCTCCATGCCTCTTGCAATGTCTGGAAAGGAATTGGCCCTTCCCGGACAAGTTTCATCTCGTCTTCGCTCGTCAAATCAACGATGGTACTGGCGACGAGTGAGGTGCATTCACCTTTGACGATACCGCCAACCAAACCATCGAAAACTTTTAAGACTTCGTCGTAATTCGTCGAGGTCGGCTGTCCCGAAATGTTCGCCGAGGTAACAAGGCAGGGCTTGCCAACTGCAGCAATTAAAGCCTGAACATAAGGCGAATCCGGAACCCGAATCCCAATAATGCCCGTGCCTAAAGTCACGTGTTCAGGCAAATCTTTTTTGGCATGAACAAGAACCGTTAATTCCCCGGGCAAAAAGCGTTTCATGATGGCTTGCGCCTTGGGACCGACATCCACATAAGCGAAGGCTTGGTCCAAACTCGAGCACATTAACGAAAAGGGTTTCGAGGGCGGCCGTTTCTTCGTCTCAACCAAATGAGTGAAAGCTTCTTTGGAATCGTAGACGACTCCGATTCCATAGACAGTCTCGGTCGGGAAAACGAGAATTTCGCCTTTCCGAAGGAGATTTGCAGCGATTTTGATGTCTTTTTCGCTTAATTTTTCCATGCTTGCTCCTTTACTTCAATTCAATGAAGAGGAAACGCGTGAGCCCGTTAAGATCTTTAACAAATTCAGCTTCGTAATCTTTGAGGTACTGGCTCATCAGCGATTTGAGCCACTCTTCCAAATCCGGAGAGATCTCAAACGCCATATATAATGAGCCTCTTTTGACCTTTTGATAATCCCGAAACACCTTTTCATAAACGGATTCGCCCTCGCGAAGCCATAAGGCACTCGCGGGTTCGAAGTTACGAACCGAGGCTTGGGCATCTTGAGGATTGCGGATATAGGGTGGGTTCGAAACGATGATGTCGAGATTAAGTTTATGTTCAATGTAAGGGGCTAAACCATCACCTAAATAGGTATCGACAGGAATGCCAGAATCATGAAAATTCTTCTGAGCCACGGTCAAAGCGTCCGAAGAAATATCGCTCGCTAAAAGGAGCCAATTCGGAAAAGCGTCCTTAAGGGCGATGGCAATTGCTCCACTGCCCGTCCCAATATCGGCGCAAACCAAGTAGTTCCTCGGATCATAGAAATCCGAGATTTTTTCGCTGATATGAGAAACCAGTTCTTCCGTTTCGCTCCGCGGAATCAAAACCCGTTCATCCACATAGAGACGGTGACCCAAAAAATCAGCCTCACGAATGATATATTCGACAGGCTCATCTTTCTTTAAGCGCTCAATCTGCTCAAGAAAAAGCGGGTAGTTCTTCATTTCTTTATCTTTGTCGACGATGACATCAATCTGCTCTTGAAGCCCTTCGTCGTACATGATCAAAAGACGAAGATCGGGGGCTAAAATCCCGTAAGGTTTTAACTCGGCGGTCGCTTTGCGCAAAGCTTCACTTATGCTCGGCATGGTCTTCCTCAAGAATCTTTTGCTCTTGGTCAAAGTGGATCAAGGCTTCAATCACCGGTTCTAATTCCCCTTCCATGACGCGATCCAAAGTATTGGTCGTAAAACCAATTCGGTGATCGGTAACGCGGTTTTGTGGGTAGTTATAGGTCCGGATCTTTTCGCTTCGTTCGCCTGTTCCCACTTTTAATTTACGTTCGGAATCGCGAGCTTCATCTTGCTTTGACTGATAAAAATCTTGAACCTTAGCGCGAATCATCTGCATGCAGATTTCTTTATTTTGAAGCTGAGCCTTTTCGGTTTGGCAGCTGACAACGATTCCCGTCGGGATATGCGTAACCCGGACTGCGGATTCCGTCTTGTTGACGTTCTGTCCGCCCGCTCCTTGTGAACGGTAGGTATCGATTTTTAAATCAGCCGGATTAATCTTCACATCGACTTCCTCGGCTTCGGGCATAACAAGGACAGTCGCGGTTGATGTGTGAATCCGTCCAGCCGCCTCGGTCTTCGGAACCCGCTGAACCCGGTGAGCGCCACTTTCGAATTTCAATTTCGAATAAACGTTCTCGCCCTTCACCATGAAGGAAACATAAGAATAACCGCCAGCCCCACCCTCTTCGCCATCGACATATTGAATCGACCAGCCTTGGGATTCGGCATATTTGGTATACATTCTGAGCAAATCGCCAGCGAAAATATTGGCTTCATCCCCGCCGACAGCTCCGCGAATTTCAACGATGATGTTTTTCTTATCGTTAGGATCGACCGGAATAAGCTCTTCTTTTAAGGTCTTTTCCAGTTCTTCCATCTCGTTTTCGATTCGTTTCCGTTCTTCCTTCATCATTTCGACCATTTCCTGGTCGGAACCATTGATGATTTCCATCGCGTCTTTCAGATCGCTTTCGAGTCTCAAGTAACGGAGGTATTGGTTATTCTCATCTTCCAAAGAAGCACGCTCTTTCGAAAGCGCGGTCAGTCTCGGAATATCGTTATTCAAAGCGGGATCCGCCAACTCCGTTTCCAAATCGGCGAATCTTTTCTTCACCACTTCAAGACGATTCCGCATGCTTTCTTCCATAACTTACCTCGATGCGCTCGGATTATACCACGGAAGATAGTTCCACCGATAGGTTAAGAAAGAGCATATTCTCACTAGTGAGAAGAAAGCGATAAAGGTATAATCGTTCTTAGCCATGTCATACAAAGCTCTTTATCTTACTTATCGTCCGCAGACCTTCGAAGAAGTCGCTGGTCAAAAAGCCATTGTCCGCACCCTGAAAAACGCCCTGAGCACCGAAAAGATGGCGCATGCTTATCTTTTTGCAGGACCACGGGGAACTGGCAAGACTTCGATGGCCCGTCTTTTCGCCAAAGCTCTCAATTGCGAAGAAGGTTTAGGTCATCAATGCAACCATTGTTCTAACTGCTTGGCGATTTCAGAAGGAAGCCATCCAGATGTCATCGAGATCGACGCTGCGAGCAACAACGGCGTTGACCAAGTTCGCGATTTGATTGATAAAGTCAAATACGCTCCTATTAAAGGAAAATACAAAGTCTATATCATCGACGAAGTCCATATGATGTCGACCGGGGCTTTTAACGCCTTGCTCAAGACCCTCGAGGAACCCCCTGAGAATGTTATTTTCATTCTTTGCACAACCGAACCCTACAAAGTCCTTCCGACTATCCTTTCCCGTTGCCAGCGTTTTGATTTTTCAAAACTCTCTGATGAAGATATGCGCGGAAAACTCGTCGAAGTTTTGACTCAAGAAAAAACCGAATATGATGAACAAGGCATTCGGGCTGTCATCGCTTTAGCCGATGGCGGAATGCGCGATGCTCTTTCGATTCTCGACCAGGTACTAGCCTATTCGGGAAATCAGCTTCACGAAAAAGACGTTTTGGCCATTTATGGCTTAGCCTCGGTTGAAGAAAAAATCGCCCTTCTCCAATCCGTCAAAAGCGGTGATGTCGCCACCGTCATTACCAAAGCCGAATCTTTTGTCGCCGGAGGTATTGATGTCCGGCGTCTCGTCGCGGATTTGATTTCACTCCTCAAAGATCTTTTGATTTATGAAAAGACCGGCGATAGCACCCTCATCGAGGAAATCACCGCCGAACAGGCTCAGCTTCTTTCAAAGAGCATTGGACCCGCCTCATGCAACGACATGATTTCGCTTCTGTTAACCGCTCAGAATGACTTTAAAAATGTTAGCGATGTTCGTAGTCTCTTCGAGCTAACTTTGCTTCGCCTCGCTAGCCTTGATCAAAAAGAAGAAGGCTTCATCCACGAGCCGATCAAGCCGGCAAAAGTCGAAGAGAAAGTTATTGTAAAAGAGACCAAAACTAGCGAAGAGAAAAAACCTGTGGAAGTTAAAAAAGCCCCTGAAGTTGTCTCGACGCCCGCCCCCACTACGCCAATAGCAAAACCGGCGGAACCAGAAAAGAAAGTGGCTCCTATCGCCCCTGCTCCACAGGTTAAAGTGGAAGTACCAGCCGCCGAAGTCAAAGTAGAACCCCAAAAAGCAATATCTCCGCAAAAACCCGATGAAACAACTCCGCCGGACTTCCTTTTCGAAGACGATCATCCCATCGAAAAAGCTCCCGAAGCTCCTAAGCCCGTGAAAAAAGAAGCCACTCCCGTTCCTGTTAAGAAAGAAGAACCGCTTCCTGAAACCGAGCATCCAACAACGACAATTAATATCGCCAACATTTTGAAGCCTGCCATTGCTACCGAAGGCATGGAATTCGAATTGCCCGATGAAGAAATCGTCAAAATCATGGTGCTCGCCGATAAGAGCGAGCGCACTTCTTTAGCAAGCCGATGGCACCATTTCTCCGATTTGCGAGGCGATCCGAAAATCGGGGCTTTGGCTTCGTTATTGGCCGATGGGCATCCTTTCTGCATTTGTCCTGACGCCATCATTCTTTCTTACAACTTCACCAAGCGAAAGAAAGAAGCCAACATCATGGCGAATCAGCAGCCGCTAGAAGAATTGCTCAAAGAAGTTATTCAACGCAACGTCTTCGTTTATGCGATCGACCGGATTGATGCCAACCGTCTCACGGCGGCGTTCTTCAATCTTCAACAGATCAATAAACTTCCCAAAAAAGCGGAAGTTCAATTGAATTTGCCAATAGGAGGCAAAAAATAAAATGAATCAGATGCAACAAATGTTGGCCCAAGCCCAGCGGATGCAACGCGAGCTCACCAAGGCCCATCAAGAACTCGACGCCAAAGACTACACCGTTAAAAAAGCCGGTATCGTTGAAGTCACGTTAAAAGGAAACCGCACGGTTTCTGCCGTGAAAATCGAAGCCTCGGCTTTAAGTGCGGAGAACAAAGAGATGATTGAAGACACCATCGCGATGGCCATCAACGAAGCCCTTGAGCAAATCAAGAAGGACGCGGATGCTGTCGATGAGAGAATCACGGGGCAAAAAGGAGCTCTTCCTTTCTAATGAAGGAACTTCAAACCGTCAGCGCGTTAATCAATTCTTTCTCGAAGCTGCCCGGCGTCGGTGTCAAATCCGCCGAACGGATGGCTTACGCGATTTTAGCGATGCGGCAAGAAGACACCCTCGAATTCGCCAAAGCCTTAGAAGAAGCGAGCAAAAAAGTTCATAAATGTCCCGTCTGCGGGCTCTATACCGAAGGTGAGAAGTGCGAAATCTGCCTCGATGAAAAACGCGATCATCAAACCCTGTGTGTCGTGAGCGAAGTCAAGGATGCTTTGGCTATCGAAAAGATGGCGAAGTTCCAAGGGGTTTATCACGTCCTCGGCGGCGTCTTGTCCGCTTCCAAAGGAATTGGAGCTGAGAATTTAGCCATCGATAGTCTTTTAGCCCGAGTGAAAAAAGACGGGGTCAAAGAAGTGATTCTAGCCACCAATCCAACCTTGGATGGCGAAACCACCGCTTTGTTCGTGGCTAAACTCCTCGAAGGCAAAGGCGTCACCGTCACCCGACTTGGCTATGGCTTGCCGATGGGCTCTTCGCTTGATTACGCCGATTCATTGACTCTTTCGAAAGCATTTGAAGGAAGGAAAAAGCTCTAATGTTTATTACCTTTGAAGGCGGGGAAGGCTCGGGCAAGAGCACCGCAATCCGTAAAATCGTCTCTGAACTTGAAAAAGAAGGCTACGAGGTCGTTTTGACCCGAGAACCTGGCGGCACCCCCATCAGCGAAGAAATCCGCAATGTCATCCTCGATAAAAAGAACACCGATATGGATCCGAGAACCGAGGCGTTACTTTATGCTGCAAGTCGGCGACAACATATCGTTCAAAAGATTTTGCCTGCCCTTAAAGAAGGCAAGATTGTGATCTGCGACCGCTACCTCGATTCCTCTTTGGCCTATCAAGGGGGAGCTCGTGGCTTAGGGATCGATAATGTCCTGGCCATGAATCTCTTCGCCACCGAAGGATTGGAGCCTGATTTGACGTTGCTTTTTGATATTAAACCTGAAGTTGGCTTAGCAAGAATCGCTGCAAATTCCGGGAGGGAAGTTAACCGCCTCGACGTCGAAAAGCTTTCGTTCCATAACCAAGTCCGCGCCGCGTTTCAAGAACTCGCCAAGCGCTTTCCGAAACGTTATTTCACCATTGATGCTTCCCAATCTCCTGAAGCGGTTTATCAAGCCGCTTATAACGAAATCAAGGCTCGTTTGAAATCATGAAATTCGCGGGGTATTTAGAGAATAAGCAACCGCTCGTTTGGAAAACTTTTTCTCATGCCCTCGAATCGCATCGTCTCGCCCATGCCTATCTTCTTTCGGGTGAAGCTGGCGCCCCTTTAAAAGAAACGGCCTTCTTCCTCGCTAAATCTATTCTGTGCGATCATCCCGATCCGATGGCCGATGAAACTTGCCTCACCTGCACGCGAATTGAGCATCGTACCTATGCCGATTTCATCTTTCTTGATGGAGAAGAAAACAGCATAAAAAAAGACGATGTTCAAGAAATCTTAGGCGATTTCTCCAAAACGCCGCTCGAAGACAAAGGCATCATGGTCTACATCATCCATCTGGTAGAAAACATGACGGTTGAGGCAGTCAATTCTTTACTCAAATTCCTTGAGGAACCGAATAAAAACACCTATGCCATTTTGACCACACAAAACGAGGCGCGTCTTTTGCCGACAATCGTGAGCCGTTGCGAAAGCATGCGAATGCTCCTAGCCCCACGCGATGAAGTGATTGCCGAAGCCAAAGCAATGGGCGTGGACGAAAAAGACGCTGAATTGCTCGCTTATTTCTGCAATAGCGGCGATTTAATCGCCCTTGAAAGCAAAGACGAAGATTATCTTGATGCCAAAAAAGCTTTTGAAACCAGTTTGGGTGCTTTAAGTAAAACCCGGAGCGCGGCGATTTATGCTTTTGAGAAAAACATCATTCCTTTCATCAGCAAAAAAGAAGATGCCCGCTATTACCTCGACATGCTTTCTCTGGCGTTCAAGGACCTCTTGCTCCTCAAAGAAAATCGTCCAATAAAACTTTCCAGTTATGCTACACTATTGGAGCCGATTTCTCGGACGTTACATCATCCCTCGGAATCCTTATTGGAAATCATGCGCTGCCGGGGTGAACTCGATTTGAATATCAGCGTGTCGCTGTTATTAGAGCATTTAGCCAATTATTTGACGAAGGAGTAGACCATGGATTCAGAAATGGAAGATCGTTATTTTGTCGGAGTCCGCTATGAGGGCGTTGGTAAGTCCTATTATTACTCGACCCACATCGGCGATTTGCGCGTGGGCGATAAAGTTGTCGTCGAGAATATTTCCGGTTTGCAAATCGGGATCGTTTCCACGGCTCTTTTGCCGATCGAAAGCTACAGTTCTCATTTGGATCTCAAGCCCGTTCTTCGCCGGCCAACTCCCGAAGATCTCCAAGACTATAACTCCAGCATCCGCGAAGCTCAGCAAGCCTTAGAGATTGCTCGCGAAGAAGCGGCGAATCTCGGGCTTCAAATGAAGTTCCTCACCTCGTCGTTCTCTCTTGATGGTTCAAAAGTCACCATCACCTATACCGCTGATGGTCGCGTGGATTTCCGAGAATTGCTTCGGCTCCTTGCTCCTCAACTCCGCTGCCGGATTGAACTCCATCAAATCGCTTCGCGCGATAAGGCAAAAATGATTGGTGGGATGGGCATTTGCGGTTTACCGCTTTGCTGTGCCACTTTCTTGAATTCTTTTGATGGTATTTCAATTTCTCGAGCGAAGAACCAGATGCTCACTCTCAATATTCCGAAGCTTTCGGGAGCTTGTGGCAAATTGATTTGCTGTTTATCTTACGAAGATGATCTTTATACCGAAGCAAAACGAGACTTCCCCCGGATCGGTACCGTCATCCACCAAAATGGTGTGGATTATACGGTCGAGACCTATAACGTTTTGGCCCGAAGCGTCAAATTAAGTAATGCCGAAGGCTACGAATTCATCTCTTTGGATGATTTCAATGCGATGGCGAAGAAAGCCGCCGCCACTAATGGAGCAAAAGGCCCCAACGCTTAAGGATACCCTATGATTACCCGCGAACTGAACTATGAAGGGGCTTCTCCCCTTCTTTATTTGGTCGCGACCCCAATCGGAAATTTAGGTGAATTTCCACCTCGGGCAATCGAAGTTTTAAAGAGCGTGGATTTTGTGGCTTGCGAAGACACTCGCAATTCCGGGCTGCTTTTGCAGAGATTTCAGATTGATAAGCCTTTGATCTCTTGCCACGAACACAACGAAGAAAGCGCCGCCGACAAGATTGTCGCCCTTCTCAAAGAAGGCAAGAAAGTCGCCTATGTTTCCGATGCGGGTTACCCTGTAGTTTCCGATCCGGGAAACCGTTTGGCAGGACGCTGCATCAAGGAAGGTATCAAGGTCGCCGTCATCAACGGGCCAAGCGCCGGCATTTGTGCGCTTGTCGGTTCCGGGCTCAATGCCGATCATTTCTATTTTTATGGCTTTCTATCGGCCAAAAGCGCCGAACGAAAGACCGAGCTCCGTTCGCTCGTCTCTTTTCCTTCGACTTTGATTTTCTATGAATCCCCTCACCGGATTGACGAAATGCTTAAAGACGTCAGCGTAATCTTAGGAACGGACCGCCCCGCTTGCCTTTGCCGCGAACTGACAAAGACTCACGAAGAATATATCCGAGGTACTTTAGGGGAAATTGCCGCTTTGGATCCGACAACTTTAATTGGGGAAATGGTTCTCATCGTTAGCGGAGCTCCGCTTGTAACAAAAGAAATCACAGACGGGGAAATTGCGGAGATTTTAAAAGAAAAGCTCCTTCATGAAAGTGGCAAAGACGCCGTCAAAGAGGTCAGTCAAGAAAACGCGATTCCGAAGAACCGCGTTTACGCCGTTTATTTGACGCTAATCAAGGACCGTTAGGCTTGTGGGGCGAAGAGGATGAATCTTCGCTCTTTTTCTTTTTCCAGAATTCGAAGGGCTTCCGCTCAATACTCAGCCCCATCGCCTGATGCTCCCGCTTAACTTCGCGAATAAACATGATGGTCTCATAAAGGGCATACATCCCGAAGCCAGCCATCGCTAAAAGCGCGCCTTCTTTGAGATACTTTGTTTGAAAGAAGAAATGATAAGAGGTTTCACCTTCGGGGGCAACAAAGCCAACGAACCCGCCATCAAGTTTATAAGTTGTTAAATGAGTCGATTTCCCTGCTTTATCCGTGGCAATCACTCGCCATCCAGCATCATAGCCCAGCGAGGTTACAATCAATTTCTTTTCCGAATAATTACTCGTGCAAGTGAAGTTATCCGTCCAATGTTTCACATTTTGGAGGGCATTGTCCTTGATGGTTTGAATCTGAGTGTCATAAGCCGTCTTTTCCATCATGTAAAAACGAACGTAATTCTGGAACATCGTCGAAATGCCATTGTCCGAAGGCATCGAGCAGAAAACGATATAGCGAACAAGACCATGGGGATAGAAGCCGAATAAGCCATTGCCGCTTTTATCGCCATTGCCGCCCGCCCAGTTGTAATTGCGGAGCATCTTGTAGTCGTAGCAAAGAAGCTGATTGGTTTTCGTTACGCCGTTTTCAACCGTGTCGCCAATCATATAAACCCGAGTGATCGGACCGCTATAAGACATCAAGAAATAAGCACCATTAGGATCCGTATTGAAAGCCTGACCCCAGCCGCTTCTCGGATAGAAGACCATCTTGTCGAAATCCGAAAGATAGGTCAGCTGCTTGGTGTCGAGATATGTTGCGGGATCAAAGTTCTCGGTATCCGTCACCGTCGTGGAATCCGTCAAGAACGCAGCCGGTCCATCTTTGACGGTGAAATAGCCGTAATTTGTCGTGATTTTTTTGCCAAGGCAACTAACAGAACGCAAGCCGCTGACGCTCATGTAATTGGGGAGACCATCATTGACCGTAAAGCCTTCGCTCGTTAAGGCATCAACATCGTCGTTTTTGATGATAGCTCCGTTGAGAAAAAGACCTTCGTTGCGGATAACCTCATAATCGCTCGCAGAACTCCGGGAACCGCCATTGGCGAAGAAAGTATCTTCATTGAGTCGGGTGCTGGTTCCGGCTTTATAGAGATAAGTCGAATCCACGGCATGGCCAATCAGCGAGGTTGTAGCATCACCGACGTTCGGATTGCGATAGACCAAATAGGAATCCTTATTCCGCTCGCCAAGAACGAGTTCGGAACCAAACGGGACGTTATCGGCAACGTTGTTCCAATCGTCAGGAGTATAAGGATCCTTCTGGATCACATAGTACTTCATGTTTAACGCCGTATCGGCTCCTAAACGCTTATTGCCATAATAGGCGGTCCAACTCGCGTCATGATAAACGCCAGAATAAATGGTCTTATCATAACTGTAATTGCTCGTCATATGGGAATAACGGGCTAATTGGGACACATCGAAGTTATAAAGCGAATGGAAGGTCGAGGTCCCATTGAAATCATAATGGCTTTGACCATTAATCGAATCTTGGGTGTCGAGATAGGAACGATAATACGAAGAATCTTCGGAGTTGATTTGGGCAAAATCATTCGTCAGGGTTTGCGCGGTCTCCGTTCCGCCATCAAGGCTGTTTTGAAAAGACCAAGAAGAGCCATAAGCAAACGAGCAGTTACCCCAAATCAGGACTTCAACCGAAACGAGGCCCAAAAGAACCGCCCAGAAGTTCTTCTTGTGCTGGAAGTAGAACATGATGATCCCTTCGAGCAAGACAAGACCAATCTGGAAATAGACCACCCACAGGCACGAGTAAATTACCCCGCCATCTTCGACGTAACCCGGGACGACATAACTAGGCTGAACGTAGGTAAAACCATTGCTGGCAAAGGTTTTATCTTTTACCACGATCACGGTCAAAACCCAGGTGAAAATCGTCAAGGTCAACGAAACCAAAGATCCGACGGGCAAGACCCATTTCGGCTCATCTTTCAACCGGTCAAGTTCTTGAGCGGCGTAATAAATGATGATCGGAATAAGAACGATATACCAACGACCGTAACCATCGCCTGTGAAGGCATAGAAGAAGAAATAGGCGAAGTTGGTGAAGAGGAGATAGCAGCAAAGGGCGAAGGCCACAAGATGAGACACTTTCTTCCGACGAATCGAAGAAACTAATGCCGTGAAGAAGAGAATTAAGAACGGAGTATAGACATAAAGCGAAGAGGTCCAGGAATCGTAGTGATTACTGGTATTCCCCGTGAGTAAGGGCGACCAAAGATAGTTCACTGTCGGGAAGAAAAAGGCTGTCAGAGGTTGAATTTCTCGGGCATTATTTCCACCAACCTCAGAGAACATCAAGCCGAAGAATGTTTTGACGTCAAAGTTTTTAAAACTGGTTTTGAGCTGAGCTAGATAAAGAGAGCCAATGGATGTCGTTCGTCCCGAAAGGGTGCTCTGTCTTAAGGACGGGAACAAGGTCCAAGTCGACATCATAATGCCAACGGCAAAGGCGCCGATGCCCACCGCCACCACAAGCCAGTTTTCTTTGGCTTTGCGGCTCTTCATCGTCCAAAAGAAACGCCATAAAGCATAAATGACGCCCCAAATTGAGGTCACGACCAGGAAAAAGAACGAGGAAATGCCCAAGAAAAACAAACCCCAAACGAGGCAAGAGGTCTTTCTTTCTTTGACAACCTTTTCAATGCCAAGAAGGACAAGCGGCATGAAAGCAGCCACCGTCACAAAAGAAGGGTAACCGACAAAGAAGTTCACGTAACCGCAAAAGGCATAAGCGACTCCTCCAATACGCGCCGTGGTTTCTTGGCAGCCCATATACTTCAGATAGGCCCGCATAATCAGGGCTGAAACGCTAACTTTGAAGATCGTGGCAGTCGCGAAAGTCTGAGGAACCCAAGCCCGAGGGAAAATGTAGCAAACGAAAAGAAACGGATCAAAAAGACCATAATAGGAGTTCGAGCCAATGTTATCCCCACCTAAGAAGGTGTTGGTGCTATAAAGCTCAAAGTAGCCTGTTTTAAAGAAACCACGCCAAGTATCCCAATAGTCATAGGCAAATTCGATGTATTGCCACGAATAGTCCCAGCCATAAAGCTGAGTCATGCTGTTGGTGAAAAGCGAATAGCCCATCCAAAGGGCACCCAAAAGAAATACAAAGCAGAAGAAATAGAAAAGGCTACGCCAGTTAAAAAGCCACGGACTCTTTTTGTGAATTTGCGCCGAAAAAGAATTCGTTTTTTGCTCTTGCCGTAATTTTGAAAGGGTAGTCGCTTCTGCCATGGAGTTCCTTATTTAGCGCCTTTTTGCAAATTCGGAGCGGCATCTGCGGAGTTTTCTGATCCGACAGGTTTAGCGTCAGTTACGATGCCGACAACATCGTTGCACGGAAAGGAGAAGGCGATGCCTTGCCCTTTCGTGTTGATGCCGACTTCTTTATAAATCGACTCGATGACTTTGTCTTTAATCGCGTGGGGAACAAGAATCATCACGATTTGCTTTTCCGGAGTAATCACAACGCCAAAGAACTTGGCGATGTCTTTGTTGCCTGTACCATGGGCGGTCAAAATCGTTCCGCCGCGAGCGCCTGCCTTTTTCGCCGCATCCATAACCAAGTCGGTGAAACCATCGTTGACGATGGCCATGATGACTTCGTAATTATCTTTCTTGTCAATCGCTTCCACAGTATTGACTCCTTTCCCCTCGTTTAGGGTTCGTGTATTCGTCAGAAATTTATAAGCCGAAACTCCACAGACAGAATCCAAATCGATGAGAACGGCGAGGCCTTTAGCAAATTCGGAAATCGCAAATCTTCCTTTAATCTGCTCCTTAATCGCAGGCCAGGCAGATTCTTTAATTATAGAGAAAATAACGTGTTTACTGTTATTGCTTAATCCAAATACTTCATAAAGATCGCTGGACGCGGTACCTTTACCATGCGAAGAAAATGCTACCGATGTGTTATTATCCATCAATATTTTCACGATGGCAGAATCTTGTCCTTCGTTAACGATGGTAATTAAAAATTGCAGCCGCTCCAAGGCGTGAGTTTCCTCATAAGAAGGCTTCGCAGGGGGCTCTTCAGGTTTAACTTCATCCTTCGGAATCACCACCGGGACTTCCATCGTGCTGGTTTTGCTTTTCTTAATGAAGAGCTTCATTTACTGACCTCCGCAAAATGAATGACTTGCAAATCGTCTGGCTCGATAAATTGTTTTTGGACCCGGCGCAGAATAAGACTCCGTTTGACTTGAGCGTATAAGCCCATGAGTTGAATGACAATTAACGGCATCATGGCAATCATGCTGACACAGCCGAATGCATCCGAATAAACTGCCGTATCATTCCCCGGGTGGGAAGCATAAGCAAAACCAATCGCAAAGGGCATAACAAAGGTTGAAGCCATCGGTCCTGAAGCCACGCCGCCGGAATCAAAGGCGATTGAGGTATAGATTTTTGGAACGAGGAAGGTCAAAGCCAAAGCAATCGTGTAGCCCGGAACCATGTACCAAAGAATGCTGAAACCGTAATAAGCACGAACGATGGCTAAAGCGACACCGGCCCCAATCGAAATAGCCATGATGAACAGGACCTGTTTGGATTTGATCGTTCCTTCGGAAAGAGTTTCAATTTGCTGAACCAAAACGTGAACAGCCGGTTCGGCCAAAACGCCAAAGAGAGCGAAAAGACCACCAACGACAATGGCAATCGGGAAGAATTCGGGATGGCCTGTCGTTCCACCTAAGGCGCTGCCGAGCTCTTGGGCGATGGGAAGGAAGCCAATTTGAACAGCGCTTAAGAAAACGACCAAGCCGACATAGGCGTAAATCAAACCAACGATAATACGGAGAACTTGTTTCCAAGACATCCGAACGAAAATCCAATTGTAGATGAGGAAGAAACCCGCCAAAGGGGCGATAGCAATCGCGACATTTGTAAGTTCGGAAAGTATGACTCCAGAAGCAATTTCACCATAGACAGGCCAAAAATCAGCCCAAGAATTAATGCCGATAAGTTGACTAAGCTGCCAAGGATAAACCAGCTTATCAACAGGCAAAAATAACGACATGATCATCACGGTGATAATCGGGCCGACCGAGGCCAAAGCAGTTAAGCCGAAAGCATCTTCGCCCGAACGACCATTGCCACTTTTCGAAGCAGCTAAGCCAGCGCCAAAAGCCAGAATAAAGGGGACGGTGACTGGCCCAGTGGTAACGCCACCACTATCGAAGGCGATCGGCAAGAATAAGCCTTTCCCGCTTTCGCTCATTAAACCCGCTAAGGCAAACACCATGGCATAGAAAGCCAGGAACATCACGTTCAGGTTTTGATTGAGAAGAATCCGTAGAACTCCAAAAACCACAAACAGTCCGACCCCTAGGCCAACGAAAACGATCAATTGGGTCGGATCCATATGGATCTGATCCGCCATAACTTTCAAATCAGGCTCAGCGACAGTAACGAGAACGCCAAGGATAAAAGTCATGAGGATGATCAACCAAATCTTCCGTTTTTTAAATAAAGTCTCGCCAACAATCGTGCCAATTCGCGTCATCGATAAATCCGCACCGGCGGTGAACAAAGAAAGACCAAGACCAATAACGAAAGCCGACATCAAGAAGGCAAGATAAACCTGAAGCGAAAAAGAAGGGTCGATTTTGACGAAATAGAGAACGGTGACGACCAAAACAATCGGGAGAACGCTTAAATAATTCTCGCCGATATGCTTAAAAACCGCGTGACTAGCGTTTCTGCGGTTTTGCTTTTGCTGAGCGTTCAACTTGGCCATGATCGTTTCTCCTCTCCGCTTTTTTATCTTGATCGGACATAAAAAACATCTTTTTGAATTCAGGGGGCATCGGGGCATTGAGTTGATAGACTTTGCCATTCAAAGGGTTAGTAAAATCGAGCTCATAGGCATGAAGACCTAAACGTTTAATCGGGTTCGAAGGTTCACCATAGCGATCATCGCCAATGACGTAGTGACCAATGTTGCCTAATTGAACTCGAATTTGGTTCTTTCGCCCAGTTTCCAGATGGACATCAAGCAAAGAATATCCGGCTTTTGCAGAGATTTTCTTATATTTTGTGATGGCGAGCTTGCCTTTAGACGGATTGCGCACCACATAAACTTGAAAGGTGGAATCCTGAGCGAGGTAGTCTTTGAGAACGCCTTCGTCGGGGATATCCATCCCCTCAACGATGGCGTAATAGCCACGGCAAGAAACAATCTCGGACCAATTGTTTTGAAGGGCTTCGCGAACTTCAAAATTCTTGGCGAATACCAAAACGCCCGAAGTGTCTTCGTCGAGACGGTGGACGATAAAGATTCGATTATTGCGATCTTTTTGAGTGAGATAATCGCTGACCAAACGATAGGCAGTCCGACCTTTTTCGCGGTCAGAAGGCGTCGAAAGAAGGCCTGAAGGTTTGTTGATCGCAATGATATCGTCATCTTCGTAAATTATCGGCAAATCATGCCTTTCATGCTTGCTGATGCGATCCCAAGAAATCGTTACCTCATCTTCGGGAAATAAACGGTAGGAAAACAACGAAACCGGGGCTCCTCCGACGGCGACTTGATGGTTGGCAATAATGCGCTGGACGTTATGGCGGCTTTGCTTCGGGATTTTCTCACAGCAAAAAGTTAATAAATCTGTTTCGTGATAAACGACGTAGGTTTTGGTGCGGTTCGGATCGATGAGTCCTTTTTTGCCTCGGCGGGCTTTGACGTCGTTCTTGTTCATTTGCCCTTAATCTTATCAAAGTCTTACTTTGATAGATACGTTTTTAATTGGGGAAGGGCTTCCAAAGCGTCATTTCGTCCCATACTCATCAAATCTGTAAGGATTTTTTTATCCGTTTCCGAATGTTTGACCTTTGGAGCGCGCGAAGGATAAATCACGAAGATTTTTCCTTCGTCCGCTAACCGATCCAAAGAATCCATTTGGCTATTATAAATATCGACGCTGTTTTCATACACCTTAAGAAAATTCGGGTAATCTTTGTACATGTGATTAACCAAGGAAAGTTGGCTCTTTTTGATGTGAGTTTTACGAAAGCCTTTTTCGCGGGTCGCCAGCACAACAATCTTTTCGTAGCCTTCTTCGCTCGCCTTATTGAAGCCGATGGGGCAAACAACTCCGCCATCGAGATAAGGAATTCCACCGAACATCACCGGATATGTCGTCAGAGGTAACGCGCCTGATGCGGCAACAGCATCAGGAAGAAAATGAGGCTCACTTTTCTCGATATAGGCAACCTCGCCTGTGAGAGCGTTAGTTGAAACCACATAGAATTTGCAGGGATTTTGAGCAAAAACGTCGAATGAAAAGGGAATCTCATTATGACCGATTTCATTAACGAGATGCTCATAGTTAAACATCGTTCTTTTTTTAGAAAAAATATCGAAGGGACGGAAAAAGATTTTGTCATCGCACATGAAAAGAGTCTGCTCGATTGCGCGATGAGGCTGTTTGGCAACATAGTTGCACGCCATCAGTCCGCCGCAAGAAGTCCCAATAACAAAATCAGCCCAAAGATCGTTCTCCATCAAGACTTCGATAGGCCCAGCACAGTACGTGCCGCGCGAACCACCGCCTTGAAGGCAAAGAGCGAATTTAGGCATTTAACGTCCTCCTGAAGTCATCAGCGACAATATCCCGGAGACGATAGGCATCCCTCGAGATTTCTTTGAGATAAGAATACTGCGTTTTTTCGGAAACGTAAGAAATAACCATCACATGATAGGTTTGGGTACTAACGAAATCGTTAAAGGTCGAATAAGTGGCCAGACTAGAATTGGCCTTCAAGGAAGTAACTTGATCACCGGTACAAGAGCAGAAGACGTTATCGTTATCAAATGGCAAAGCGGCATAGACTTGTCCATAGGTGATATCCCCGGCGGGAATGCTGGCACGAACCCCACCATAATTGATGACAGCCAAGGCCAAGGCGCTATCCCATTTACTATTACAATAATATTCATACATGCACTGGACAGAATAATTCGCGAGAGTTGACTCATCAAGAAGACTCGTTGTATGACCAACCACTTCATTCTTTATGGCGGAATTTTTGCCATCATAATAACCAAAGACACCTAAACTCATCGGCTCTTCGTCTAAAGCGGATAACGTAGAAAAGGCAACCGTGGAGTAGGAATCAAAAACGAATTTCCCATCAACGAGAGAGAAACGAACGTGTTGAAAGTCAGATCCGTTCGCATAAGTCTGAACGTGAGGGATGTTAAAAGAATCCGTTGTTTTGTAGTTCGAATGGCTATGCCCCTCGAATACCGCATCGATGTTGTGGCAATAGGTGGTATCGAAACTTCCGTTATGAATTGAAAGAACAACTAAACTGCAGTCTTCCTCTTGCCGAAGACGATCGGCCTCTTGTCTAACAAGATCGGCATAATCGGAACGGAAACTAAAGCCGCCTAAGGAAGAAACAGCAATTGAACCTTCAAGTTTTCCAATCGCTCCAATGACCCCAATTTTATAGCCACCCCTCACCACCACTTTCGAAGGTTGCGCCCAACTTGGACGAAGCCCTTGGGGATCGACAATATTGATTCCGAGGAAGGGGAAGTTGGCCAAAGCCGCATTTTCTACGATGTGGGTATAGCCCCAGTCAAATTCGTGGTTGCCAATCGCCATCGATTCGAAGCCGGCAATGTTCATCCAATTAACCATCAACTGCCCATAGGTCAAATTGCTATCCGCGCTTCCTTGCCACATATCGCCGGAACTTAGGAAAACCGTACTTTCGGGATCAGCTCTTTCGCTCGTCAAAGCGAAAGTCGAAAGCCGGGTAATGCCCGCCTCATAACTCGATGCGGTTTCCACCGCCGCCCCATGGGTATCGTTGATCGTATAAAAATCGAGATTTTGAATTTGAGAATTTGCCGAATGATCCAAGGGAATCCCAGTCAGTTTAATTGAGGTCAAAACAAAGGTTCCCACCGGGGCATAAAGAGAAAAATAAGTATGATCAGAAGCACCTGGGAAAGTGAAAGTAAGAGCCCCCGTCATTTCATAAGCGCCATTTTCTGGCGAAGTAATCGGAAAAGAGGAAGCCCGAGCCGTCAAATAGCCAAAATCGCTTGCCCGAAGATACTCCACAGTAATTGTCGAAAAAGAAAGACCATAGGGAATATTGTTGGTTAGATAACCGCCTTGCTTTAAAGTAAACCACCCTTTCGAAGAAGCTTCACAATTCGTAATAGAAAACGAAAGATTTCCCGAGGTGAAAGAACCATTCCCATCAGCAAAAGAGATAGGATTTGCAGAGTTTATTGCGATTTCAGTTCGATAATCCAAAGGTTCGGACGAAGAAGAAGACGTCGAAGAAGATGAGATCGACGACGAGGAGGACGAAGAAGAGATAACGTTGGAGGAGGAAGAACTGGAAGAAGCCGAAGAAGATGAAAAAAGAGATGAAGAATCTTGAGAAGAACTATTTTTTGCCGAAGATGAAAAGGAGGACGAAGAAGAAACGCCCCCTAAAACACAAGAGCTGAGAAAGAGCGGGAAGATAAGAATCAAGAAATGTCTTTTTGAACTCATTGGATTCATTATACGAGATTATTAAAGAGCAATGATATTGAGACCCTCAAGCAAAATCAATGTTGCTAAGACAACAAGCACCGTGCCGCCGAGAACTTCGCTCACTTCGTAACGACCTTTTAAAAGCTTCGAAATCCCCTTGCCAGCAAATAAGCCAACGAGGGAAATGATGAAGGTCATGACGCCGATAATCAAGAAAGCGATATACGGACGATAGTCTCCGATGCCTGCGACAGTAATATGGATATTGGTTCCGATCGTCACGCCCACAACGAGGGCATCAATAGAATCGGCGACACCCTGGAAAAGGACATAACGATACGTGAACTCCATCGGCTTACTTTCTTCTGGTTTTATCATGCCTTTGATGCCTTCGTAGAGCATCTTGCCACCGATGAAAACCAATAAAGCAAAGGCAATCCAATGATCGTATTTATCAAATTCTTGGATATAATTCTGGCCGATTAAGCCGATGAAGTGCCCTAATAAAGGGAAAAGAAATTGCCCCAAGGCGAAAACTCCGGCAATAAAGAAATACTTCCGCTTACTGACGTTTTGAAAACAGAGTCCATCCGTGATCGAGAGCGCCAAGCAATCCATTGCTAGAGCGATGCCGTAGATGAAGGAAAGTCCAATCCATTCCATAAAGTCGTGAGGCAAGTATAATATAAATACGTCTTATGAAAAAGAAAAAATTTAATCCCCTCTATATCTTTCCAATCATTCTCGCGGTTATCGCGGTTTCTTGTTTGGTCTTAATTATCGTTTTAGCCAACATCAACTAAAAAAGGCATCGGCGAACCGATGCCTTATTTTTTCGAAAGATCCAAATGGACGAGATCGCCATAAAGATCGACACGACGGTCGCGATAAACGCCCCAGTTTTGGCGTTCCTCAGCGATATTAGAAAGATCGAATTCGGCAATCCGGAAACCTTCTTCTTCGCGATCCATCTCGGCCGCATAGTCGCCATGCTGATCGGCAATAAAGGAAGAGCCAAAGAACTTCATCGATGATTTTCCGGCCTTTTCTACACCAACACGGTTAGAAGCTAAGACTGGCATAATGTTAGCGGCAGCATGACCTTTCATAACGTTCCGCCAATGATCCTTGCTATCTTTGGGAAGAACGGGTTCAGAGCCAATCGCGGTAGGATATACGAGCACTTCTGCACCTTTTAACGCTAAGATTCGGGCGGTCTCGGGGAACCACTGATCCCAACAAATGGCAACGCCAAGTTTTCCAACCGCGGTCGGGAAAACCATGAATCCCGTATCGCCCGGGGCAAAATAGAATTTTTCTTCGTAGCACTCTCCTGTCGGAATGTGGCTCTTGCGGTAAATGCCTAAAAGGCGACCATCGGCATCGATGACCCCTAAAGAGTTAAAGAAAACGTTACCGGCCTTCTCGAAAAAAGAAACCGGAAGAACCGCGTGGTATTTTTTAGCCACAGCCTCGAAATGTTCCAGCGTCCGGCTGTGAGAAGCATCTTCGGCTAATTTAAACTTTTCATAATCTTCGACTTGGCAGAAATAATGACCTTCAAAAAGTTCAGGAAGCAAGACAAGTTGAGCACCGTTTTGAGTGGCTTTTGCAATAAGAGAGTCGGCTTTTGCAAGGTTTTCTTCATAAACCTCGCTCATCGAGAACTGGGTAATCGCAACCTTGATGGACATAGCTTATTCCTCCTTTAAAGGGATCTGCATGGTGACACAATGGATATTACCACCACCCAGCAAGATTTCCTTGCTCAAGATTTGATGAATGACCTTGTTCGGGAAGAGTTTTTGCATCTCTGCTAACGCTAAAGCGTCTTCTTTCACGCCAAACGCTGGGAGAATAATGAAGTCTTTGCCTTGATAGAAATTTATATACGAAGCTGCTAAACGCCGGCCGGCTTCCCGCTTATCCAATGTCGAGGCGTTGTTGGTGAGACCTTTGCAATCTTCGGCGCTCAAATAAAGCGCGGGGGAAGGCACTAAAATCTTATGAATAATCAGCTTGCGGCCTTTCGCGTCCACCGCTTCGGCTAAAGCCTCATATGTCGCTTGGCAATAGGAATACTGGGGATCATTTGGATCCTCGCTCCAAGCCATGACCACTTCACCCGGTTTAACGAAAGCGACCATGTTATCAACATGTTCATCTGTTTCGTCTTTATAAATCCCGTGCGGCACCCAAATGACTTTCTCGACACCAAGGAAATCGCGGAGAACTTCTTCGATCTCCGTCTTCCGGAAGGTGGGATTCCGTCCTTTGGAAAGGAGGCAAGCCTCAGTGGTAATTAACGTTCCTTCGCCATCAACAGCAATACTGCCGCCTTCAAGAACAAAGTTTGGAAGATAGTAGGACAAGAGCTTCATTCGCTTTGAGATAATGGCCGCTAAACGGTCGTCATCTTTGTAGTTGCGGTATAGACCATCAAAATTTCCGCCCCAAGCATTGAACCGGAAATCGACAGAGCGCATCGATTTTCCATTGGTCACGAATAAGGCCATGTTATCACGAGCCCAAGCGTCGTTATAACGAATGGAAATCGGCTCAACGTTCGGAATAGCCAAGAATTGCGGAGATAATTTGCGATAAAGGGAGGGGGTAATGCCCACAATGACCTTCTCGTGCTGAGCGATGGCTTTTATAACTTCGGTGAAAGTTTCTTGAGCCGGAACAGCCTTTTGTCGCCAAGTGTCTTGGCGGTAAGGCATCAACATCATGGTTGCTTCGTGCGCTAAACCTTCGAAAGGAAGATGATAGCCATCAGCGGTCGGCATCGTTTTGCGGTTCTCGTAATAATCTTGGAGGCGTTTTTCATAAAGCGGGAAACGGTTCCAGCGGTCGTTGTCAACGACTTCATAGCGATTTTCATAACCGGAAAGTAACTTAATTCCGATGTTCTGATAATGCTTGACCCGCTCGACGAGTTCTTTGGTCCAGACTTCACCCGGAACAATGAGAGGAATGCCTGGCGGATACATCATGACTTGCTCTTTGGAAATCATGCCATCGCATTCTTCGACAGGGATGACTTTGCCCGGAGCGTGGAAAGCAACACGCGGGCGAAGGAGCATGAAAGGGAACGAATTATCAAAATGATGATCCGGATAAGTAATTTCCGGATGATAATGATCTTTGGAAATGTCCTTTAGCGCTGATAAAAGATGATCAACGTGCTCTTTCTTCGTGCCGATGGCAAAGATGCCTAAGACCGCATAGGTTTCGGCTAACTCCATCATGACCTCATATTTTTCTTTGAGCAGGTGATAAAGCTGGAAACCATCAATATCAAGATGATCAAGTCCAATCACCAGTTTGCTTTCATCGTAATTGAAGGCTCCGTGGGCTAAGAAATGATCACGACCTTCATCAATGAAACCGGGGATCTTATGAATCTCGCTCCGGGCATAAGCCGCTAATTCGTAGGTTCGAGACATGGCTTCCGAGCCTTCTTGCGAAGCCATATAACTTCGGGCGGCATCGACCGAGGCGATCAAAATGCCAGAAGGCGAAGTCGTATTGATGATGTTCAAAGATTTTTGGACATCGGTTCGAGCAAAAAGAGTGGTATGCATCAAGAGAACAGAACTTTGAGTCAAAGACCCCACAGTTTTGTGGAAAGAAGCCGCTGACATATCGGCGCCGGCAGCCATCGCGGAAACTGGGCAATGCGGACAATTGAAATAATAGTGAGCGCCGTGGGCTTCATCGCAAAGAACGGCCATATGGTGCTCGTGGGCCAATTTGACGATGTCCTCCAAAGGACCAACCGCGCCAAAATAGGTCGGGTTAATGACAAAAACAGCCTTAGCTGAAGGATTGCGAATGATGGCCTTACGCCAGTCATCAAGCGAAGGCTGATTTGCGATCTCAAGATCGTTATCAATCTCCGGCATCACGTAAACTGGCACAGCGCCAGAGAGAATGAGACCATTGATGATGGATTTATGAACGTTGCGCGGAAGGAGGATCTTCTCCCCGGCTCGCACCGCAGTCAAAATCATGGCGATAATGCCGCTTGAAGTACCGTTAATGAGAAAGAAAGCTTCGTCGGCTCCGCAGGCATCGGCCAAAAGCTTTTCCGATTCCAAAATGACTTCGTGGGGTTTGGCCAAGTTGTCTAAGCCAATCGGCGCGTTGACGTCGCAGCGATAAACTTCGTGTCCAAAGAGTTCCGTTGCTGCGTTAACGATATTACCCATGTGGTGTCCGGGAACATCGAAAGGAGAAACGTCATCGCTGACGTATTTTTTGAGGGCGTCCACGTAGGGCGTCTTGCTTTGATCTAGTTTTGCCATATTGCGATTGATATATTACACGTTTACATAGTAAAAGAAAGACCAAAGCAATATGCCTTTTCTGTTTAGGGCTTCTTATCGAAGAAAAGATTAATTCCTCTCAAGGTTGGCTTTAAATAAGGTTCGAACATCATCTTCATCCATGAAGGGATAAAACTCGTCTAACTCCAAGTCTGCTTCGGGATGTGAGACGTATTCTTTCACCAGTTCATGAAGGGCATCCTCGCTAGCAAACGCCACTGTTTTTTTAGCCCGAGGATCGTGATTTTTGACCTGGGCGATGAAAAGCTTGTCGATATCGTCATCGTCCAAAAACGGCAGAAGATCATTCCCATCGACTCCGCCAAAAGAACCGCCTTGGGCCAAAATGAAATTAAGAAGCTTTGTAAGGTCTTCGTCTTCAAGGAAAGGGAACAACCCCCTGAGATCTATAGAAGGATTGCCGTTTTTAACGATCTCATCAACAAGGCGGCTGAGTCCTTCATCGCTAGCGAAAGGGTAGAAATGGCGAAGGTCTTGCCCTTTTCGGTAAAACGAAAGCATAAGCATGTCGACATCGTCCTCATCCAAGAACGGAAGGAGATTCGAATAGGTCACCCCTTGGTAGTTACCGTCAGGACTCTCTGCCACTTTTTGGGCCAATTGCTTGAGTTCTTCTTCATCCAAAAATGGAATCATCGCTTTGTAATTCATGAGCAATTCCCTCCTTGCTTAAGCAAACGCATTTCTTCGGGTGTCAATTGATCTTGCAGCATCGGAAGTGACAAATGAATTTTTCCCTCTTGAGCTGCCTTAATCAATCGGAGTCTTTCTTCCATGGTCGCGTGGTAAAAAAGCTGGGGGATATCCACGCTGATCTCATTGGCGATGACGGAACGAATAACGTATTCACGATCATGACCATCAAACGGATTATCTGGATTGAGAACAGGCTTCTCGCCTAAGCAAAGAATTTCTTCAAAAGAGACGCCGAAAATTTTAGCGAGCTCAATCACATTATCGATGCTTGGCGCCGCTTTCCCCGTCTCCCAAGCACTGACGGCTTGGCGCGAGACGAGCAAAGTTTCGGCAAGGCGATCCTGCGAGAGATTCTTTTGGCTCCGCAAAGTGCTGATTTTCCTTCCCACCGAAACAAGATCAATCATAAATCCCTTTCAGCATAGTCCTTTTCCCAAACCTCTTCGATAGAATTCTCCGAGACATAGTTTCCTAGAGAAAGCCCCTGATAACGGCAGCTTCTTTCCCGGATTTCTCGGCAAGCTTCTTTGATGGTCTTTGCTAAGAATTTCATCTTTTTGTCCTCCAGCAAAACCATCATAGAAAAAAGAAAAGCCCCTGTAACGCAACGGGTGATTGCGGAACAAAGGGTTACGGAAACTTTCTCAAATTAAATGGAAGTGTTGCAAGGCTTGAGAGATTCCGTTATTCCAAACTTCGCTCGTGACATAACTCGCACATTGTTTGACTTCATCTTTGCCGTTTCCCATGCAAACAAAGGTGCCAACATGTTCAGAAATTGAAATGTCCTGGAGGTCATCTCCAAAGCCCAACGACTCCTCCTTTTTAAAGCCGTAATGACGCAAAATATCTTCGCAAGCTTCTCCTTTAAGATGAGGGGCGGGCATCACATCGACGGCATAATCGAAATAACGAGAATAAATGAGTTGAGGAAACAAATGCGACATCTCTTGATCACGAGATTTTGGAGCAAAGAAATTCAAAGCTACGACTTCTTGGCCTGTATAAACACCTAAGGGCGGAATCGATTCATGATAAGCGTGGTAGAACTTCCGTGAAGAATAAGTTTGGGGAAATAAGAGCGTCCGATCGATCGGTCCAACGATTTCAAGCGTTAGTTTTCGCTCATGGGCGGCTTTGATAAAAGAAGCGACATCTGCATCTTTCATGAGGATTTTGCGGAGATATTGATGGTCGGCATAGGCCACTCCTCCAGCGCTAGAAACATAACCATCCCAGTCAATTCCGAGATTGTTCACGCCGAATTGATTGAGGCTATGAAAAGGACGAGCGGTGCATAAAACAGCTTTGATCCCTTCCGCCTTTAATTCTTTGATCGCCGAAAGAGTGCTGGCAGGCCAACAATGGTTCTTGTGGTCATAGAGCGTCCAATCGATATCGAAGAAAACGATCTTGAAAGGGGATGACATGCAAGAGATTATAGCAGTCGGCTTGCCTCGAAGGATAGTCGAAGCGAAAGATTAATCTTTCGAGCCCGATAGCGAAGAAACCAATTTATAAAAATATTCGTAGCAAAGCACGTTAAGACTTCGCATATCGGCGATATTGATTTTTACGATTTTCCGGTCATACGTCACTAAACCGTTCTCCTCTTCTTCGATATCGCTTAGCTGAGTGAAGATGGCCATATTCAGACCTTGTTTTCGGATGTTGGCGAGAACCCGTTTTCGATAAAGGCGCGAGACTCCATCGTTATAAGCACCAAAAGAATGGTAATAACGATAACCGAAGGACCGCTTCGAATAAACGTGGCGATCGACTTTTAAAGAGAACCCACCACATTCACTAAGTCCAAGAACACGTTTATGGTCGTTTCGAAGCGAGAGGAACGCCCAGAAATAAATATGATCAGAGAGGAAATCACCGCACCCCTTGTCATACCAGCCCGAGGCGCTATCCAAAAGACGCGAAGAATCCGCTTTGCGAACTTCATCGGTGATTATGGCGCTATCAAATTGGCCCCAGCCTTCATTGAAAATTGTCCAAGCAAAAAGCGAAGGAACGTTATAAAGCCGTTCGATCGTGGAGAGATAATCGAGCTTGAACTGGTCGCGTGACTGGTCAAGAACTCGACCCAGTCTTTTGTGGCTGGTATCAGACATACTGAAATGGAAAAGGGGACGGGTATGAATCAAGAAAGAAGAATAACGAGAGCCGCCATTGATAAAATCTTGCATGACCAATAAACCGAGACGATCGCAGGCAGAATACCACCGCATCGGAGCGAGCGTCGCGTGTTTTCTTACGCAGTTAAAACCGCATTGTTTCAAAAGTTTCAAATCGAAGAGAATCGCCTCTTGAGAAGGCGGAGTCATCCCGCTCTCTGGGAAATAGCCTTGGTCCAAGACGCCCGATAAGAAAATGGGCTTATTATTGAGTGCAAAGAAATGATAACGGCCTAAAACTACAGTCGAGAATTTGCGCATAGCGAAATAAGAACGGACGCTATCATAACCCGCCGTAAAAACAAGGTCATAAAGATTGGGATCGTCTGGAGTCCATGGATAAAAACTATAATGAAAATCGAGCAGACATTCGCCCGAGGGATCAAAGTTGCCTTTCGCGACTAATTGACCATGATAATAAGCTTCGACATTCGCACCAGCACGGTTGCCAACGAATTCCGCTTGAATCTTGAGCTTTTGCTCATCAAAAAGCGGATTCATTTTCACACTTTTGATGTAACCGTCATCAGGAACGCTTTCGAGCCAGACGCTCTGCCAAATTCCACTGGTTGGAGTATACCAAATTCCGCTAGGATTGTTCGATTGCTTTCCGCGAGGGAAGATTTCGGATTCGGTATCATCGCTTACGGTAACCTCAAGAACATTGCTTTTGGAAAGATAAGCCGTATGGACTGCGATGGGGAAATAGCCGCTTTCATGATGGGCAAGAAAATGCCCGTTCAGGAAAACGTCGCAAATTTGATCCACCGCATCTAAATGCAAAATGGCATCATGCCCAACATAAGCATCCGGAACCTCAAAGGTTTTGCGATAATGAAGAAAATCGCTCTTTTTAACTTTGGCTTCGACTCCGCTAAGAGCGGTTTCAACGGCGAAGGGAACCAAAATCGTTTGAGTAAAAGCACTCGGCCTCTTGGCGTTTTTTGTGATGGCAAAATCCCAAGGGCCATTAAGCGAAACAAAAGAATCACGTTGAAAAAGAGGATTGGGATGCTCGGGAAGGGGATGGCCACGATTAATTTTTTCCCCGTATTCGCTGATTAAAGAAGCCATTGGCCATATTTTAATTATTCAGTAACTAAAATGCTACAATTACACGTGAGGTAAAAACCTATGAATTTAGAAAAAATACGCTCAGTCTTGTCGGCGAACAACGCCCAAGCTTGGATTTTGGTCGATTATGAAAATCGCAACCCGATGACCACGACTTTCCTCGGAAACAAAATGCTGACTCGCAAAATCTTCATCGTGATTCCGCTTAATGAGAAACCATACCTCATTACTCACGCGATTGATACCGTCTTCTTGAGTGATGCCGAAACCCAAAAGAGCTTCGATTTGCGGGTATATCATACCTGGCAAGAGATGCTCGATCTTGAAAAACAATCCTTCGCTTCTTACCACAAAGTCCTGATGGACATCTCGGAAAAGGGTCTCCTTCCTCGGGTCTCATTAGCGGATTATGGCTCCGTCAGCTATATCCAATCCCTCGGTCTTGAAGTGGCCTCTTCAGCCGATATCTTACAGGCTTTCTCTGCCGCTTATTCCGAACGAGCCCATCAATTGCAGCTCGAAGCCTGCCGCTTAACCTTGGCTATCAAAGACGAGGCGTTTCATAGAATCAAAGAAGACATCAACAAAAAGAACCTTTCTGATGAATATGACATCCAACAATTCATTTGCCGAAGATTCCACGAATCCGGCATGGTCTATGATGATCCCGCCATCGTCGCGATTGGACGAACTGCCAACAATCCGCATTACGGGCCGACAAAAGAAATCCATTCGATCATTCATCGGGGCGATCTCGTCCTGATCGATATGTGGGCAAAAATGGATGACCCAGAAGGCGTTTATGCCGACATCACTTGGATGGGATACGTTGGCCAAATTGTTCCAAAAATCTTTGCAGATCGCTTCTCGATTGTTAAAAATGCACGGAATTCCGCCATTGAATTTTTGAAGAAAGAACTACCACAAAGGAAAGTTGAAGGCTATGAGGTTGACGATGTGGCGCGCAAAGTCATCTCCGAGGCGGGATATGGAGAATATTTCATCCACCGCACCGGTCACAACATCGCCGTTGATGTTTCCCCACACGGTCCCGGCGCCAACATGGACGATTACGAATCTCATGATACCCGTGAACTCATTGATCACACTTCTTTCTCTATTGAGCCTGGAATTTATGCGCCTGATTTTGGCGTTCGGAGCGAAACCAACGTCTTCGTTGATGGAAAAAATCCCGTGGTTGTCGCGGGATTACAAGACGAAATCATTCCAATTCTTCGCTAGTTAAATTTGACTAGTTTGTGCGCAAGCTTATAGTCAAACTTCACGGCTTTTACGCCGGCTTTTCCTGGCATGGTGAGCGAGATGAGAGCCCAATGGGAACGAACGAAACGATAAAAACGCGGATTGCTGTTACGGCAATGAGCCCAGAAAGCCTTCAGATCTTCTTTGGACTCGGGGCTTCCGTTGAGCCGAGCAAAAGTCGGAACCATGACGAAATTCAAAAGCAAATGGTGATACATTGCCCGAAATAAGGCGTGATTTTGATGGCGAATCTTCATCAAATTCGCCGAATCGAAAATCAATTGACCATCCGTAATGAAATCGCGGTATTTTCGGATGCAAGTCGCGCTTTCCATCGATTGGCCTTCCCGACCAATGAGATATTGATAGAGATCAGCATTCACGTAAGAAATGTTTTTAACGTAAGGAAGCGGAGCATAAACGAAGTAGTTGTCCTCATAAGAAACGTGTTGGGGGCAAAGGACTTTGGCTTCACGTAGCACGCTGGTTTTAAACATCGCCGAATGCAAAGTGATATTGCTCGAATATTTGAAGTTGCGAAGGTTTTTCCAGGTTCCATCCGTTCGTTTGCCACGGAAAAGATAACGATAGGAAATAACTTGACCCCGGTGATCACGTCCTTGCCAATAGACGTAATTGGTCAAATACAAATCGGCCCAGCCATCATGGGCGGAAATATGATCGAGAAGCTTTCTCAAAGCATTTTCATCGACCCAATCATCGCTATCAAGAACTTTGAAATAGAGGCCTGTGGCCTCATGTAAACCGTGATTGATTCCTTCACCATGTCCACCATTGGGCTGGTGAATTGCACGGACAAAAGGATAACTCCGGGCGTAGTCATCGGCGATCATGCCCGTCTCGTCTTTGGAGCCGTCGTCGATAATGAGAACCTCAATCTGTTCGCCGAAAGGCAAAAGACTGTCGACGGCAAAATGAAGAAACGGAGCCGAATTATAAGCAGGAATGACGAAGGTTATTAGTTTTTGATTCGATTTTGCCATAAATGAAGGCTTTTTATTATTCGCCTCTCCTTTCGTTCTTTTAAAGTTTTTCTTTCTTTTATATTAACGCTTTAGGCTGCCGTTTTGTTGTTGGCCATGAGGTTTTTGACCTCGCGGGGATCGATGGAGTCGGTGCCACCGCCTGTCGGGAAGATGATTTTGAAGATAAAGAAGAAAACCACCATCGAAATGCCGCCAGTAACAAACATGACCAAGAGGTTATAGATTCCTGAAGCAAGATAATGCGAAGCAAACGGAATCCACAATCCGTTAACCATGTTGCAAAGTAACGAAATCAAAACCCAGCCGATGAAATACCACAGAATCTGCCACGGAACGTTGCCATGGCTCTTAAAAGTAATGTTGCGTTGAAGCGGGAAGTTGATGATTTGGGAAGTAAACGTTGCGATTTCGAAAGCCAAGAAATAGCCTAAGCCACCCCCGATGATGACCTCACCAGCTTTGTTGCGGACAATGTCATAACCCAAGATGTTCCAATAGAGGGTCTCCACCACTTGAGTCGAAGGATCCGTATAGGTTCCGAGGACAATTTGCGGCCACATAAATGGGGTACCGGCAAGTCCGATGCCGAAAGCCATCGGCAAAAAGACCAAGATAAGGTATTGATAAATCGTGACGCCTTCGGAAAATACGATGAAGTAGAAAATTTGGTAAATCCAACTTGCCAAAGAAGGATTTGAAATCTCCAACTTCCTCCACCAATTCATATAAGCTTGGCAGAAACGAGTTTGTCCTAAATTAAAGAAGAAACGATGAATCCGTCCGCCCAAATCGTAACGTTGGGCCAAAGCTTCGCCTTTTTCTTGGACGAGAGCCGCATGTTTTTCCCGATAAGCAGCGAAACCGGTTTTAACGTCTTCTTGATGCTTTTTCTTTTGTTCAAGATCAAAGGCTTTTTTCTCTTCGGGCGAAAGCTGAGCACGTTTGGCTTTTAACTCAGCCTTGGCTTGCTTTTTAGCTTTCTTTTCCGCCGTCTTTGCTTCGTTAGCGGCTTTAGTTCGTTTGGCATTTTCCGCTTTTAAAAAGGCTTTTTCTTCCGGAGTTAAAGCTTTGAGGGCTTTTGCTTTTTCATCATCGACCCGTTTGCCTTCTTGTTGCTCGGCCTTTTTCTTCGCTTTATAAGAAGCGATTGCGGCCTTCTTTTCTTCCGGGGTAATTTGCTTTGCTTTATACCACATAATCGTTCTCCTTAGGCCTTGGCCTGATTTTGCTTCTTTAACAACTTGGCTTCTGCTTTTCTTTGTTTACGGAAGATATGACCTTGATGCAAGAAATGGTTCAATCCTTTAAAGAAGTGACCATTGCACATCAAAATCAAACCATCAAGTTGTTTCCAACAAATCGCTCCGCCGGACATCCGTGACATATTCCGAAGCGGATTCTCGTAGATGCCCATGAGAAGCGTATTCGCGTCAGCACGATGACCAATACGTCTTAAAAAATGAATAATATGCCGAATGGCCCGTTCAAAGAAACGGCCAAACCACCCTGGTGAATATTTCAAATCGCAAACCGCGGTTCCACAATCGACCAAAATCCGGTTCCGCTTAATATAAACTCGCCGATCTTCGGGAATCGCATGTCCAAGAATTTTTTCAAATTCTTCATCAGAGATTTCACGGACTTTCCCACTCATATAGTGGGGAATTGCAGGGATTTCATAAGGTTGGGGAGCCGTTGTTCCTTCTTGCGAAATCGTGCCCGAAAGACGAATATCCAAACTCGAAGAGCCGATTTCAAGTCGATAATTTCCGCCTTCGATTTCGAAACGGTTGCTCTTCACGTTGAAGTAACGGAAACTCTT
>DAISHV010000001.1:49113-55948 GCA_036822315.1 Bacillota bacterium
TGGTATAACGCCGATACAAGCTCGCGCTGGTTGTCCGGTAAGCGAAGATGCTTGCGATCCAAGCCTTCCGCTTCAGAGAATTCGTCAAGGCCAATAAAAACCAAAAGAACATCTGCTTTATCTGCTAAGTTCACCGCTTCTTTCAAGAAGTGATTCGAGCTTTTGCCATAGCGTTTAAAGCCTTGGGCATAGCCAACAGAAGTCAAGGGGTAGCCTTTAATCGAATCGAGGATGGTATCGACCTTAAGCGGATTAACGATGCTGGAACCCGCTCCTTGATAACGTGGCTCTTTGGCGAAATCGCCAATCAAAGCAACTTTCGTCCCGGCTTTTAAAGGAAGAATCCCATTTTTATTCTTTAAAAGAACAATCGATTCTTCGGCAACCTTTTGGGCTAAAGCATGATGGGCGACTTTATCAAAGGTCTTTGGCGCGGCTTCCACCACTTTGGCCGAGGCCATTGAAGCGTCAATTAAGCGATCAATCGCTTCATCAATGACAGATTCTTTTAACGTTCCGTTCTTGACGGCCATCTTGACATCAAGATTCGTTTCGCCACAAGTCGAAGGCATTTCAAGTTCGTTGCCACACTCCAAGCCTTTAACCCGGTCGTTGTCGCCGCCCCAATCGGTCACGACAACGCCATCAAAGCCCCACTCTTTTCTCAAAATTTCCTGCAAAAGGTGGTCATTTTCATTGCAATACGTCCCATTAAGGAGGTTATAGGCCGACATGACAAAACGAGCCTTGCCTTCTTTAATCGCCATCTCGAAAGCCGTCAGATAAATCTCGCGAAGCGCTCGTTCGTCAACGATCGAGTCGCTTGCTAAACGCCGAGTCTCTTGATCGTTGCAGGCAAAATGTTTAACGCAAGAATAAATACCATTCGACTGAACGCCCTGAATATAACCCGCTGCTAATTTGCCAGCGAGATAAGGATCTTCTGAAAAATATTCGAAGTTTCTTCCGCAACGCGGATTACGCTTCATGTTGATGCCAGGTCCAAGCAAAACCGAGACTTTCGCATCCCGGGCTTCTTCGCCAATCGCTTGTCCGACTTGATAAAGAATGCTGGGATCCCAGCTATTCGCACTAGAAGCGCTTGTCGGGAAGCAAGTCGCCGGAACCGAAGGATTGAGGCCGAGCTGATCGGCCGCAGCGGCTTGTTTGCGAAGTCCGTTAGGTCCGTCGCTCAAAAAAATGGAGGGAATCCCCACCTTTTTGATTTCTTGAGTCTCCCAAAAGTTTTTGCCCGAAAGCAAGGAAACCTTCTCCTCGAGCGTCAGCTTTGCGATCACATCCGCGTGTTTTAAGGCCATAGACTCCTCCCAATCCTCTTTTGAGGGAAGCGTTGTTCCCTCCGAAAATCGTCTTGTTGATAGTTTGAGATTAGTCCTCTAATTTTAAAAAATCTCCTTTCTAGACACAAAATGACAAAAAAACGACATAAGTGGCTTTTCTGGTTGATAAAGCGCTTACTTATGCCGTTTTCGGGAACGAAGTGAAAGTTACTTTAAGGTCTCGTAGTAATCCGCCAGGCCATTCTCCGCTTCGAGATCCATCTTGAAGTTGGTCCGATAGCCGGGGATAACCGTGAACTTCAATTGCTTAAGCCGTTCTGAGAGGTTATTTACGGCCTCTCCGCTCCAGCCATAATCACCGAAAGCCGAGGCTCTCTTGCCTTGACCAACCGTCCAATAGACGTTGCTGAGAATGTCATAGAAGAAGCAAATGGCGTCCCCCACCAAGGTCGGCGAGCCAAGAAGCACAAGCCCAGAAGAATAAATATCGTGAATGATTTGAGGCTTCAAAGTCCCGTAATTCAGCGCGTCGATCTCATAGAACGAGACTTTTTTGCCGTCTTTGACGAGGCGGCCACGGAGATATTCCGCCATCTTGCGGGTATAGCCATAAGCCGAAGCGTAAACAAGAGTGACGTGATTCGGATCATTCACCGGAGTCGACTTCGCCGCTAAGTCGCGATAGGTTTGAATATGTTCTTTAATCGCTTCATCAACCACTGGTCCATGTCCCGGGCAAATCATGTCGATATCCAAGGCATCAACTCGGTCGCAGGCTTGCTTAACGTAGTTAGCAAACGGGCCCATGATGTGTTCATAGTAATAAACCAAGGCTTTGTGATAACTCGCTTTATCGGGTTCCTTAGAAAGCAAAATGGCATCACTGGCATAGTGAGCACCAAAGGCATCGCAAGAAACAAGAACCTTTAATTCCTTGATGTAGGTAAACATAACATCCGGCCAATGAAGCATCAGTCCAGAAACAAACTGGAAATGATAGCCACAAAGTTCAATCGTGGCGCCAGGAACCATTTTGATTTCATTAAGCGGGAGGCGCGTGATCTTCTCCAAATTCATTAAGGCTCCTGCAGAAGCCACAATCTTAATATTGGAATTTAAAGTCAAAAGCTTCTCAATGGCTCCCGAGTGATCGGGCTCGGTATGGGTGACAAAAAGGTATTTGATATCTTCAATCTTGGTCAGTTTCTTCAAATGATCAATATATTCGTCTTCGTAACGCCCTTTGTTGCCCTCAAAAACGATAACCCCTTCTTTGGTCTTCAAGAGGTAGGAATTGTAGGACGTTCCATAATCCGTCAAAACTGCAACATCGAAAACCTTCAAAGTGTGGTCAACAACGCCAACATAATAGAAGTCTTTTTTAAGCTGTATGCATTCCATAAAGAAATCTCCCGAAGTTGATTATAGGGTTACACAAAAAGAGAGTCAAAAAAGAGGAAGCGTTTCATCGCTTCCCCTTCTCGAGGCAAGGCCAGCCTTTATTGGATAGCGATGCTGTGTTCAGATGAGATTTTCTTTTCTTCTTCTTTCGGGAAAGTTAAAGAGAGAACTCCATCGGTATAGGACGCGTTAACATCCTTTTGATTAATGTCCCCAACGTAATAGGAACGAGATGCAACTCCGCTGAATCTTTCGCGATGGATGTAATTGCCTTTTTTGTCCTTCTCGCCAGTCTCGCGATCTTGCTTAACGGTAACGGTTAAGTAGCCCTCATTAAGAGACACGTTTATGTCTTTTTTATTGACACCAGGAATTTCGACTTCCATCAAATAAGAATTGCCTTGGTCTTTGACATCCGTTTTCATATCCAGATTTCTAAAAGAACGGGGTTCAGGAAGATTATCGGTGGCGAATAAATCGAAGAGCGGATCCATCAAGAATCCATTGTCGAGCATACTGAGTGAATTTTTCATAAAATTTTACCTCCAAGTTTTAGCACTCTTTTCTTTTGGTGCTAATTATATATTAATCATAGTTTTAGCACTGTCAAGTTTTTTGTGCTAATTTCCTTATATAAGAAATATTTGTTCGATATTTACTATACATATAGTTTTCAGAAACAAAATCTTTTTCTTCTAATTGCTAATAACTTATTTTCGATGTCTTTCTTAAATATTCGGAAGTCGATGACAAAAACAACGCCTTTTCCATGGAGTGAATAGTACTCAAAAACAGCCTCACTTATTGCCTCAGATAAATGGCCTGATATCTTCTCGAGTGAATCGTCTTGTTGATACGCAGCCGCGTCCTTGATGCCCTTGGGGCAAAAGTCCGGATTGCTTATCGTAACGAAGCGCTGATAACTTGCCCGAAGGTTATCTCCGATGATTGACGCTTTCCACTGACCAGAAATTTCTCCGAGATAAGGATCGAGTCCTACTTCTAAAAGATGCTGCCCAAATTGAAGAAATTCTTCTAAGCCTTCTTCATAGATACTTTGATTAATTGTTCCCATATTTATTAATAGACAATTCTCATTCAGTTTTGCCCTTCGAGTTTGTAGAATAGGGTTATGGAAAAATCAATTTTGCAATCAATCGAAACTGAATTAAAAGGTTCGGGGAATTCTCTGGCGAAGATTTTGAATTCACTCGCCATGGTTAAAGAAGCTCTAGGTGAAAATTCGTGGGTTGGTCTTTATGTTTATCAAGAGGAGGAAAATCTTCTTAATTTAGGGCCCTTCCAAGGAAGCCCAGCTTGTGAAAGCATTAAACCAGGAAAAGGCGTTGTCGGGACCTCCTACGCCGCCAAACGACCAATGTATGTTCCGGATGTCAGTAAGTTCCCTGGTTACATCTCTTGCGATGCCCGAGTGAAATCCGAAGCAGTCTATCCGATTGTCTATCAAGAACAAGTCATCGCCATATTTGATGTGGATTCTTGTGAGATCGACGGATTAAAAAACGACTTGGATCTTTTAGCCCAAGTCGCTAATCTCATCGGCAACTTCTCTCCAGCGAACTAACGCACTAAATCCACAAAGACAAGATGAGTATATTTCTCAAGATCCTGGGGCGATAATTCCACTTGAAAGCCACGTTTTCCCGCCGAAATAAAGACTGTATCAAATAACTGAGCCGTTTCGTCCATAAAGACGGGAAACGGCTTTTTTAAACCAATAGGTGAGCAGCCCCCATGAATGTAACCCGTTAGGGGTAAAAGTTCTTTTAAGTGGATCATTTCCATCGATTTTGACCCAGAGGCTTTTGCCGCCTTTTTCAGATCGAGTTCTTGAGCAACCGGAACGTCGAAAACAAAATACTCCTTCTTATCATTAACACAAACAAGGCTCTTAAAAACGCACTCAGGGTTTTGCTTAAGGGTTTGGGCTACCGTGACCCCATCAACGATCTCGGGGTCATACTCGTGGGGTTTGTAGATGATCCCGGCGGCATCAAGAAGACGCATTACATTCGTTTTTTCCATAAGCCTATCTTAATACAAAAAGAAAAGAGGTGTGTTCTTCAGGAACCCACCCCCGTTCAAATAGTGTCGAGAATTAAGCGTCTTTCTCCGTGGCTTTGCCAAAGCGGCAATCGTTATTGCCGGAAGAGCTAATCCACATATCAAGCATGGAGATCGGATCGTTGTAGTCGCAGAGCCAGCCGTTACGAGAAATGGTGTAATTGCCAGCCTTACGGGTTGCAACGAAGGTCGCCCAATCCTGGTTGACCAAGGTCATCGTGATGCCGAACTTAGCAAGCATAGCCTGGACAGCTTCAGCAATGGCTTTGTGGCCGCTGCTGGTGTTGTAAAGGTATTCGAACGTCGGGACATCAGTGAACTTGCCTGAAGCGGTATCGTAGGTGTAGCCAAGGGCCTTGATGGTCGCAACGGCTTCCGCCGAATTCGCCGCATAATCAGCAGTCGTGGTCTTATACCAGCCAGAGCCATCCTGCTTCGGACCATTCGAATCGGTCCAATCGCCAACGCCATTGGCGCCAGTCAAGCCTTTAGAAACGAAGCCATTAGCCGGCTGTTGGCCGCCTTTAGCAACGCTCTTGCAGATGTATTCACGGTTGATGAGTAAGCTCAAGGCTTTACGGAAGTCCTGACGTTTGACTTCGGTGTTGAGAACCTTATCAAACTTGGTGGAGTTCATATTCCAGTTGATGTAATAGGTGCCAAGCTGGCCGACGTTGAAGTATTCCTTCGGAAGCGTGGTCGACAAGGTTTCAATTTCATCATTGGGGAAGCTATCGATGAAGGCATAGCTGCCCGCTTTATAAGAGGTAAGCATAGCCGCATCATCGTCGCTGAAGGCGAACTTGACATCGGTAGCTTTGACCATCGTGGTGTCGTAATAGTTCGTGTTCGGTTCAAATTCGATATAAGAATCATTGAAATCCTTAATCTTCATCGGGCCATTGCAGACGAACTTCGAAGCATTGGTCGAAGCAGCCCATTCGCCAGTGGCATCAGCAGTGGACGGAACCGGTGCGAAAGTCGGGAATGCGGTTAATTCGTTCCAATAAGCAACTTTGTTAACGAGTTTGACCACTAAGGTCTTATCATCAGTGGCCGAAACGGCAAGGGACTTGCCATCGGCTTCGCCTTCGGCATCAGCACCACCAACAATCGCCTCAAAGAGATAGTTATAGTCGCTGCCAACGGCGGTTGAAACAGCGCGCTTCCAGCTACGAGCAATGTCACCCGCAGTTAAAGTAGTACCATCAGACCACTTCAAACCATCGCGTAAGGTATAAGTAAGAGTGACGGTGCCATCGGAATTAGTCACCTCGGCCGGAGCAGCTTTTGCTAAGCCCGGAACGAGTTGAACGGTGCCGTTAGGATAAGTGCCTGTGTAAGACCAACGATAAAGTCCTTCGAAAAGGTGTTCATCGTAAGTGCCGCCATCAACAGTGGTGTTGAGGGCCGGATCAATAGTGCCCGGCTTCGAAGCGATGCAAGCGGTGAAAGCGCCACTTCCACCAACTTGAGCGCCATAGAAGAATTTATAGCCGAGCGGCATGCCGAAGTAACCCGTCATCGTTTCTTTCTTTAAGAAGAGATCGGTGTAGTAGTAAATCGGGCAGATTGCGCCTGTGGACATCAATTCGGTTTCCGCGGCGTGCATAAGCTTGAAACGCTTAGCCTCGTCAGTGGTCGTCTTGATGGTCGAAATAATCTTGTCGTAACTGTTGGCCCAAGTTAAGCCTTTCTCGGTTGCGGCGATAGTGCCATCGCCATCGAGGTCGACTTCATAACCAGCATAAGTGTCGTTATAGTGATCGGCACTGCTGTTAAGAGCCGGAGCATAGCTCGTTCCGGTCGACGTTGAAGTCGCATTTTGTTGGCAGCTGGCGAGAATCATCGGCACAGCGGCCAAGATGATGAAGGAAATTTGTTTTCTTTTCATGATGCTTTGCATCCTTTCCGATAGGTTTAATGCCTATCACATTCCTGTTCGACCTGCCTGAAGCGGGTACAAACATGCCACGAAATGTCCCTTACGGACCTCCCTTAGGACGGGTTTCCCTTTCTCCGAGGCACAGGCATCCTTGGCGAAGGGA
>DAISHV010000002.1:0-47475 GCA_036822315.1 Bacillota bacterium
GAGTTCTTAATTAAATGATTTGAACTTTTAGAAGAGATTTTCAAATTAATTTTATTTAGCGAAACATCGTTCAATCACAAATATTGGTAATTTTACATTTCTAATAAAATCCAAAAATGTAAGCGCTTAATATGGCGATGGACCTGAGTTACCGATTTCCCGTTATTTTTGGAACGCGAGCGTATCGGTTGAATATCGTAAAGTAAAAGTGCTGTTTTTGATTGCTTAATTTACAGAAAGTGGGGACTCCCTAATGAAAAAAGCAATGCCGTTACTGACGTTATCGATGGCGCTCATTCTTGCCGGATGCGGAGGTGGAACTTCTTCCTCCTCGGTCATTTCGACTTCGACCAATTCTTCATCAAGCACTTCGTCAACTCATTCCTCAAGTGCATCCTCTTCTAGTTCGTCATCTTCTAGTTCGTCTTCGTCTTCGAAGACTGCTCCGAAATTCGCTGCTAGCGATTTTGGCGGTCTTTTAGGCCATTACTACGCTAAAGGTCAAAGCCTTGAAGCAACTTCAGATGCTTTTACTCTCTCGGATGGTACGGCTCTAGTTCCAACCGCAATTTCCGATGGTAGCTATGGCAAAACAGTTTCGTTCGGATCCGACTTTAATAATGCGAATTACCGGATTTCTTTACAAGGAAAGGCCGAAACTCGTCTCTATTTCGTTCTTGAAAAAGAGGTTTCTGGAACTTATCAGACTCTTTATTCTTTCATGCCCTCGGTTGCTTCGCTTCGCGGTCTATATACCTACGAAGATGCTGTTTACGCCAACTCGCGTTCCTTATTTTTGACGGATTCTTTCAATCTTGAAAGCGGACGCTTCGATGCGGTCGAATCTTTTAGTTCGTCTTATCTTCCGTGGAAATATACCTTTACCAGCTTCTTAGCGAAGAATGCGAATGGTTTCGTTCCGGGTATTGAACTCATCGAAAGCGATGGCACGATCGATGGTTCCTTTATTTCTTCTCTCGACGCAGAAAAAACGAAGATTACGTTAAAAGATACCGGTGATGGTTTTAGCGATATGTATTCCAACGCCGGCTTATTCACTTTCGGCTATTTCGATGAAACCAGCGGAAGCGAATCTTATCTTGCTGACGGCGAGACGAAGACATTCACCATCAATGACAAAGGCCCTTATTCTTATGCCACCGTTGTTGATGATAACGGAGCCTTCATCATAATGGGTAAAACTGTCTTTTCCGAGGATCTTCGTCGTTCCCGAATCCGGTTTTGAAAAACCTAAGAGGTGACGGATTGTGGTGGACTTTCCCGCTCCATTGGGGCCAAGAAATCCAAAGCACTCGCCGCGTGTCACTTGAAAGGAGACATCAAAGACACCGCGTCCGGAACCATAGTCTTTTGTGAGATGATCGACTTCGATTTCGCTCATAACTCCTCCTTGAGACGGAGGCTATTATAGGTGCGAAAAGATGAAGCTCAATAAACAAATAATGAGCATTTGTTCAAAAATGAACAGTCATTATTAAAGTTGTACAAAAATAAAAATTATGATGTGAAATATATTAGGAACTATGCCATCTTTGATGAGTATTCGTATTTCTGTTCAAAAATGGACAAAATCGTGATATAACCTGATTATGCCGAAAAAAGAATACCGAAGTTATCTCCGGTCTCAGACTCTAATTCAAGAGGCCGTGGTCTATCTTCTCAAAGAGAAAAAAGATTTTTACAGCATCACCGTGAGCGATGTCTGCCGAGTCGCCAATATCAATCGTGGGACTTTTTATCATCATTATGCAAACATTGCTGAAGTCGCCAATTCGATTGAAGCAGGTTTGATGGCAGCCATGACTAACACTTGGAATGAGTCTAAAGCTAAAAACGGCAGCATCGCAAACTTTATTCGGATTGTCACCTCGAAGTTCAAAGAAAACGAAATCGCCTACAAAAGCCTCGTGGATTATATTCCTAACTATTTATTTGAAGACATGAAAGAGAAGTTTTTGCATGAGATCGAGCCTGATTTTCGTCGTCACGGAACGCTCTCAAATTATGCCCACGCGACGATTGTGGTTCTCTCGAGTGGAATTTCATCCCTGTATTTGGATTACTTTAACGGAAAGAGCGCGTTGACTCTCGATGAAATTCAGGAATCCAGTATTCGAATCGTCGATAACGTTTTGACTTACAAGAGCGTTGAGTGATCACGCTTTGTTAAGATAAGGATTGACTTAGAGTCGACTCTAAGCTGTATAACTTTTTTGGCATCATCCATGAAAGCAAACAGAATCAAAAACATTGTTCGAAAAACAAGCCTCCTCTTGAATTTCTCAATAGGCTTTCTTCTTGCTGCCTGCGGAAGCGGGACAAACTTAGCCTCTTCGTCATCTTCCCTTGAAGCCACGTCCCAGATGTCGGGTATGGCAGTAATTTATTTTTCTTGCACGAACGCCACCAAAGGGATTGCCGATAAAATCGCTGAGAAATTGTCCTGCCCCGAAATTCGCATTATCCCGAAAGAAGCCTATGCCTCGGACGATCTCAACTATAACGATAATTCGTGTCGGGCGAATCGGGAGCAAAATGATCCCGCAGCGAGACCGGCGATTGAAAACGCGATTGATTTCTCGGCTTATCAGACGATATTTCTCGGCTATCCCATTTGGTGGGGAACTTTGCCTAAAATCATTTACACCCTTTGCGATAATTACGATTTTTCCAATCGAACCTTGGTGCCATTTTGTACCTCGGGGTCAAGCGGAATCGAGTCTAGCGTTACGGCCTTAAAAACACTCGAACAAGCCGCTGGGGTTTTGCCCGGAAAACGCTTTGCCTCTTCGTCGACTCAGATTGAGGTTGATTCCTGGATCACGAGTCTCTCTTTATAATCTCCAGAAGAGGCGGTATCTTTTAAGTCAGAATTGAAAAGTAGCCTCAAAAGCAGAAGTATATTCAATATTTTAAATAACTTCGTTTCTTCCGATGACGATTTTATATTTTCTTCATTGTTAATTTCTTTTTCACTGAGAAAATATCGGTTATATTGACAGTCATCAATATAATGAATAACATATTCACGTTCATCAATCTGAAAGAAACGAGGATTATCTCTATGGAAAAAGAAGAATTACTCTCGAGGATGGAAAGCCTGTCGGATGGAACCCGGCTTGAAATCGTTCATCTTCTTTCGACGAATGGAGAGATGTGTGCTTGCGAGTTATTGAAGAAACTCTCGATTACCCAAGGCACCCTTTCTCATCACATGAAAGATTTAGCCGCATCGGGAATTGTTGTCTCTCGAAAAGAAGGCAAGTGGTGCCATTATGCGTTAAACGCTAAAGCCCTTTGTGAAATGGCGGATTATCTCGATTCTCTTTGCTGCCCTCATCCGGGCGAATGCTCGTGCGGGTGCTGCGGGAAATAAATTAGTCTAAAAAAGAAAGCGATGGAGGCTTGTTTTAAGCATGGAAGAAATCAAAGAAAACCCCGATCAGATTCCGGAGAAAAAATGGTATCAAAAACCTTGGTTTTTCTGGGCGATTGGCATCGTTACTTTTCTCGTGATACTCAACGTGAGCTTAGGGCTCACGATTGGTTGGGACAAAGCAAAAATCCCTTGGGATTTCTTGAGCGATCAGGTGCTCGGAATGAAATGGCTGAACTATCTCTTAGGGCTAGCCATAACGGGGATTGGAGGGACTTTTGCAGGGGATTCTTGGCAATACCGCGTTGAAAGTTCAGTCCAGTTTTTCGTCTATGATTTCATCAAAATTGGCATCTTGCTCTGTGTTCTGATTTTCCTCGTTTCTTACGTCCAATCCTATTTCCCGCCGGAGCGAACCAAAAAGATTTTGGGAAAATTCCATGGTATCGGTGCGAATATCATCGGCGCCTTTTTGGGTACAGTGACGCCATTCTGTTCTTGCTCCTCGATTCCAATCTTTATCGGTTTCACCCGGGCAGGCTTATCGAGCGGCGTGACGTTTTCTTTCCTGATTTCAAGCCCTCTTGTGGATCTCGGTTCCTTGATGCTTTTGGTTGGCTTCTTTGGCTGGCCGATCGCGATTGCGTATGTTCTTGTGGGATTAATCATTGCTGTGGTCGGCGGAACCCTGATTGAAATTAGCGGGATCGGCGATCAAGTCAAAGACTTCGTGAAAGCCGGACCTTCCGCAGTCGATATTGATGCGCCTTCGTTAACGCGAAAGGATCGTCTTATCTACGCGCGAGACCAGATGTGGGGGACTTACAAAAAAGTCTTCGTCTACATTGTGATTGGAGTTGCCTTAGGGGCAGTGATTCATAACGTTATCCCGGCGGAGTGGATTGAAAACGTTCTCGGGGGCAATACCTGGTACGGCGTTTTGGTCGCCACGTTCGTCGGAGTGCCAATGTATGCCGATATTTTTGGAACCCTTCCGGTGGCTGAGGCTCTCTATGCCAAAGGCGCGGGCTTAGGAACCGTTTTGGCTTTCATGATGAGCGTAACAGCCTTGTCTTTGCCTTCGCTCATCATGCTGAGCAAAGCAGTGAAGCCAAAGTTGCTGGCCGTTTTCATCGGGGTAGTGGTCTTTGGGATTATCGCCATCGGATATTTATTCAATGCTTTCGGCTATCTCCTGATGTAGGGGATAGAGGAAATAAATAAAGCAAGAACAAGGAGGTATTTACCATGAAGATTCAAGCTTTAGGATGCGGATGCAAACGTTCAGTCGCCAATTACGAAGCCGTGGTCGAAGCGGCTAAGGAATTAGGGATTAGCGATGAGGTGGAATTCTATAAGGATTCGGACGGGATCATGGCCATGGGCATTATGTCGACTCCGGCTTTAGTGATCGACAACAAAATTTATGCGATGGGGCGCGTGCTCACGGTGGAACAAGCGAAAGAGCTTCTTCAAAAGGCCCAATCGGGTAACGTTTGTTCGTGCGGAAAATAACGGAGTTTCCCCCTAAACAAAAGTGAACGAAAGTGCTGGCTCGTTTCTTGATTGTATTTTTGACGTGCTACAATCAAGAATCATGGACGGCAATCTTTTTCGTCTCTTCGCTTTGTTTTTGTCCCTCATTTCGTTGGGATTGCTTTTCTATCTTCGTGATAAACGCCACGTTAGCGGGATTCTCATTGTCGTTCTTTCTCTTGTCCTTCTTCTTTATAAAAGCGGCGAGACGATTTATTTCGCTCAAGAGGGTAAAAGCGTTATTCCTTATGAAGTATCGCATTTGGCGTATTGGGTCGTACCGTTTCTTTTTCTTGTTGGACTCCCCGGATCCGATTATGCGGGCGGGGCTCTCGCGTTCGTTTGCGGAGTTGGCTTTCTTTTGGGAGCGTTCATCCGACCCGCTGATCTCATCGCGAATATGACGCTTTATGAGGATATCCGACTCTTATTTACTCATGAATTGTTCTTTTTTCTCTCGCTACTTAGTTTATTCACCTATCGTTCCTTCCTGGGCAAGGATTACTGGTCTTTCGTGATGACGATGTTCTTTTTCCTCCTCTATTTTTTACTCCTTCGCTACCGTGTGATTTTTCCCAAAGAAGATTTCTCTTCTTATAGCATCGCGTTACGGGTAATGGATGGAAGCTTAGTCAATTATTTGATCCCGGACGCTTCTTTAACGTGGCGGATTCTTTTTGCCAGTTTTTGTATCGGGCTGATTTTCTTAGTGCCTTGGCTCCTCCTTCTTCTGAACCAAGCGTGGTTTCGCCAAGAGATCAAAAAAGGAAAGGTCAAAGAAAGCGATGTGCCATTGGAACACCGCTATGGGTTAATTCCTTGGCTTCAACGGAAGAAATGCGAGTCAAAAATAATCCCCTTCTCTCGTTAAAAGAGCAGGTTTTTGAAAAATCCGTTTGGGTTTTGCAGTAAAAATTAACGAGATTGTTTTTCGAGGTAGTGCTTCTTTAACGCCTGGAAGGTTTCTTCAGAAATATCGTGTTCTATCTTACAAGCATCGCGATAGGCCGTCGTTTCATCGACTCCTAAGGACATCAAAGCAGCTCCGATGATTTTGTGCCGTTCATAAGTTTTGCTCCCGATTTCAAGACCTTTCGGGCTTAGAAGAATTTCATCCTTGTCACCAAAAGAAAGGTATCCCGTCTCTTTAAGTTTTTTTAAAGCGAGAGAAACGCTGGGTTTGCTATAAGCAAAACTCGTGGCCAAATCAATCGCATGGACTTTGCCTTTGCCTTTGCTTTCTTCAAGCATTAAGATGCGTTCGAGATAGTCTTCACCTGATTCGTAGATATCCATTTTTGTTAACCTCGCTTGACGGATTTTGCCGATGATTGGCGCTTTTCTTTTTCGCTTAAGTTAGTCTATCCTAACTTTTATCCCACTTCAAGGGATATGCGTGGTATAGTAATACCGAAGTTAGCGTAGGCTAACTCAGGAGGAAAAACGATGCCATTAAGAGTAGCTCCAGTCGGCACTAGCTTCCGAGTTGTACGGATTGACTCGGACGAAAAGACCAAAAAACACCTCGAGAGTCTCGGGGTAACGTTGAACGCAGAGGTGGAGATTCTCTCCCATCTTGGTGAGAGCACGATCTGCAAGGTGAAGGAGAGCCGTTTGGCCTTCGACACCGATGTTTCGAATGCGATTTATGTCGCTTAATTCATTCGAAGGAAAGGATTGAAAAAACAGGTATGGAAAAAAGCCTGAATTCTTTCGTCATGGGCGAAAGCGGGATCATCGTCTCCGTTAAAGGCGAAGGCAGAGTTCGGAGGCGGCTCCTCGATATGGGGATTACTCCGGGCGCGGAGGTTTATCTTCGGAAGAAGGCGCCACTTGGTGATCCTTTAGAAATTACGCTCCGGGGTTATGAGTTGACCCTTCGTAAGGATGAAGCTTCCTATATCTACCTCGAATCCGAAGGGATGAAGGAGGACAAACGATGAAACGCTTTGCACTAGCGGGCAACCCGAACTCGGGCAAAACAACATTATTCAATTCGCTTACGGGTAGCTCCGAATACGTCGGCAACTGGCCCGGCGTCACCGTCGAGAAGAAGGCGGGGACATACAAGAACAAAAAGACTGGAGCGGTGGCATCCGTGGTGGATTTGCCAGGGATTTATTCTCTTAGCCCCTATACTCCAGAGGAGGTTGTCTCGCGGAATTTTATTCTCGAGGAGAAACCCGACTGCGTGATTAACATCGTTGATGCGACGAACTTGGAACGCAATCTTTATCTCACGACTCAGATCTTGGAGATGGATGTGCCAGTGGTTATCGCTCTCAACATGATGGATGCGGTGGCAAAGAACGGCGATTATATCGATACCGAAAAGCTTTCAAAGGCTTTAGGGGTCCCCGTCGTCGGAATCTCCGCTTTGAAGGAGGAGAATCTCGATGAACTCATGGGGGCGGCAATTCGTGCCTCGGAAGCTTCAAGAAAAGGCTGCTCCTTTTTGAAGGATTGTCTGGTACAGGAATTGATTGATTCCTTAAGTGAGAATTACGAGGCCAAAGGCATCCTCAATGCTCGTTTCCACGCGACGAAACTTGTCGAGGACGACGAAATTGAGAAAAAAGCCGAACCGGAACTTTCCGAGAAAGTCTCCGCTTACAAAGAAACGTTCAAGAACGAAACCTTTGGGACAGACTTCGAGGCCATCGTCGCCGACGCTCGCTACAAGTACATTTCCGAATATCTCGCCCCGGCGGAAACTAAACGAATTCGCAAGGCTTCTGAAAAGATGACGTTATCGGACAAAATTGACCGCATCATGACCAACAAATGGGTGGCCTTGCCTCTTTTTGCAGTCGTTCTCTTCCTGATTTTCCATTTCGTCTTCGGGGAGGATCTTCTTTATCTGAACGCGATGGGGGCGGTGGATTCCACCTTTCCTGGAGAGGGGCCTTTCGCTGGTCTTTTCTCGAACGGAGGGATTGCCTCCCTCGGCGTTTTCCTCCAGTCTTTGCTTACGGATTGCACGGATTGGCTAACGGAGGCGACCCGCACTGGGATGACGAACGCTGGAGCAGCCGAATGGTCGATTGGATTGGTGTGCGATGGCGTGATGGGCGGACTTTTTGCTGTTTTGAGTTTTCTCCCGCAAATCGCCCTTCTTTTCTTCTTTTTCAGCATTCTCGAAGACTCGGGCTACATGGCCCGCATCGCCTTCATTTTGGACAAAATCTTCCGCAAATATGGCTTGTCCGGTCGCGCGTTCTTGCCGATGATCATGGGCTTCGGTTGCTCGGTCCCGGCGATGATGAATACTCGAACCCTCGCCACGGATAACGAACGGACTTCAACGATTCGAGTTATTCCCTTCTTCTCGTGTGGCGCGAAGTTGCCGATTATCCTTGCTGTCGCGGGCTGCGTGGCGGAACTCTTCGGTTTCGCCCATCCAGAGCTCATCACACTAGGAATGTATTTCCTCGGTGTGGTCGTCGCTCTTATCTGCGTGCTTTTGATGCGTCATACGACACTCAAAGGCGAGACGCCGCCCTTCATTATGGAACTGCCCTCTTATCACCTTCCGCAGCCCCGAGCCTTGGCCATTCACGTCTGGGATAAGACCAAACACTTCGTCAAGAAAGCATTCACCATCATCCTTGCCTCGACGATTCTAATTTGGTTTCTCAGCCATTTTGCCTGGAACTGGGGCTATCTCGCCGATGAGGATATGGGTCAGTCCATCCTCGCAAGTTTAGGTAAACTCATTCAGCCGATTTTCACTCCGCTTGGCTTTGGCTCGCAATTAAATGGAGGCCAAAACGGGACGGGTTGGACGTTTGGTGTCGCCGCCATCAGCGGGCTCATCGCCAAGGAGAACGTGATCGGGACTTTCGGGACTCTGGCCGCGAGTCTCGGGCATGTCTTCGATCCGGATCTCGACGAGAGCGCGGCGGGCGTCGCCTATGTTCTTGCCATCGCTAAAGATACGGGCATCACGATCCCTGGCCTCATTAGTTTCATCGCCTTCAACGTCTTTGCCATTCCGTGCTTCGCCGCGACAGCGACTGCGAAAAGCGAACTGCCGAAGGGAAAGTTCAAAGGGACAATTGTCTTCTGGCTTGCAACGGCCTACACCGTCTCTTCGGCAATTTACACGATCGGGAGTTGGTGGTGGACTTGCTTCATCTGGGCTGGCGCGTTTGCAATAGTGCTCTATCTCATCCATCGCTATAACGTGAGCCATCACGTCCGCAAAGCGGAGGTGGCCTAGATGAACTGGGTGGACATCCTGGTCGTGGTCTTGCTCAGTCTTCTCGTCATCGGCTTGCTCGTTTATTTTCTTCTCCGAAAAGTCCAAGGGAAATCCCTCACGGGCTGCGACTGCGCCTCGGGGAAGGGCAAGGCCATCGTCAAAGCCTACCATGACGAGAAAGCCAAGGAGGATGAGGGAAAAACAGCTTGTCCCTATTGCCACAAATGAAGCCCGTTACCAAGCGAAAAATCCTTTTAGCTATTGCGGAAGGGGATCCCCACCATTTCAAAGCGGTCGAGATTGCTTCGTCCCTCGGAGTTTCGAGGGCTTGGGTGTCATCGGAGGTGAAACATCTTCTCGATGAAGGTCTCTTTATCGAAGGCAAAGGAAAGAAACTGAGCCTCACGGAGCAAGGAGAAAAAGAGATGGAATTGGCTAAGGAAGAATACCGAAAACTATCGCTAGCAATCGCCGTGGAATTCTCGCTGTCTTCGGCTGAAGCCCATCGTCTCGCCCGGAGGTTGCTTGAAGGAACTTATTGAAGTCTCTTTCAATTCTTCGAGAGGATAACTGTGCCATAAACGCCTTCGAAATGAAGGCGTTTTTTGTTTATTAAATGAAAGGAAATAATGCCTAACGAAAAGGATTTTTGATGAAGAAAAATCCTTGGGGGTTTGTCCATTTCGATGGGGTGAAAAAAGAAATTTAGACAAATTGCCTTTTCTCATGCTCATTTTGGAATAAAGCGGGAGAAAAAGAGGAATAAATCTCGGTATTTTCGGGATTTATGAATGTGGTTTGAGACACAGTGTCATCGGGAAGAAAAAAGCGATAAATATGGAATGGGATAAAGCCAAGAAAACGAGAAATAATGCATCAAAAATGTGGTTTATTAATTTTTAAGGAACAGGGTTTCCTTCTTTTTGTTCTGCTTGTGATTTTTTCTTTTTTTGCTCAAATTAGGGCTCGAAAATAAAACTTTTTCAATTCTCCGCTAAGGAATGTCTCTTCGTTTCGCTTTGTGACATACTCATTTTGGTAAAGATTATGGGTAAGACTTTTTATGCTGCAATTGACTTAGGCGCCTCCAGTGGACGCTTGATGCTGGGGTCCGTTTCTTCGAAAGGCTTTGCTTTAGAAGAGATCCATCGTTTTGCTAATGGTGCTTCTCATCAAGGCGAAGCTTTAGCCTGGGATATCGAGGCGTTATTTCGCGAAATCATCGTTGGGCTAAAACGTTGCAAAGAAATCGGTAAAATCCCGTCTTCACTTGCCATCGATTCTTGGGGTGTCGACTATGCCCTCCTCGACGAAAAAGGTCAGACGATTTACCCCGTTTATTGCTATCGGGATGCCCGAGGCGAAAAGGCGGCGAATAAAGTTCACGAACGGATTCCCTTCTCTCTTCTTTATGAGCAAAACGGGATTCAATACGAACCTTTTAATACGCTTTATCAACTTTGTGCCGATCAAGAAGCCGGCCGGCTTGACCGCGCCAGCGATTTCTTAATGATACCGGCTTATTTGTCTTATCGTTTAACGGGCAAAAAATCCCAGGAATATTGCAATGCGAGTACCACGGGATTGGTGAATCCCATCACCAGAAAATGGAATCGAGAGCTCATCCGGAAATTAGGCTTGCCAGAACGTCTTTTTGTGCAAGAGCCGCAAGAGCCTCCGTTCTTTTTAGGATCTTTAAAAAAAGAAATCGCTGAAGAGATTGGCTTTCAATGCCAAGTTTATATGGTCGCCTCGCATGATACGGCCTCAAGCGTTGTCGCTCTTCCCAGCGAGAAACCCTGTCTCTTTCTTTCGAGCGGGACTTGGTCCCTCTTGGGCGTAGAGATGGCAAAACCTTTGATCAATGCAGCTGGCGAAAAAGCTAATTTCACCAACGAAGGTGGTGTTGGAGAAATCCGTTATTTGAAGAACATTATGGGGCTTTGGCTAGTTCAATGCCTTCAAAAAGAATATCCCGATGTCTCGTTTGCCGAGATGGCATCTTTGGCTGAGAAGAAAGCAGGTTTTGATTACGCCTTAGACATCGATGATCCGCGTTACCTCATGCCGCAAAAAGTATCCGTGCTCATTCAAGAGGAATGCCGCGTTAAAGGCAATCCCATTCCGGAAGACGTTGGCTCTCTCGCTTACGCCATCTATTGTTCTTTAGCCCATGATTATGCCCGAAGCATTCGCTTGCTCGAGCAATTGACGTCGACGAGTTACTCCACTCTTTATGTGGTTGGTGGGGGACGCAAAAATGCTTATCTCAATCGTTTGATTGAAGAGAAGACGGGCAAGACTGTCATCCTCGGTTCGGGCGAAGCGACTTCCTTAGGCAACATTGCCTTACAAGCCTTGGCCCTTGGGCAAGTCAAAGATTGGGCTGAAATGAAAGAAAAAATAATTGAAGAGGAGGACTAAAAGATGTTTGAAGAAGCGAAGAAACGTTACGAGGCGTTAGGCATCGACGTTGAAGCGGCGTTAAAGACGCTCAAGGCAACGCCGCTTTCGGTCCATTGCTGGCAAGGCGATGATGTCCAAGGTTTTCAAAGCGATGCCGCTTTGTCGGGCGGCATTCAAGCGACCGGAAATTATCCGGGCAAAGCCCGCAATTTCGCTGAACTAAAACAAGACATTGAAGAAGCCTTTTCTTTGATGCCCGGAACCAAGCGGCTCAATCTTCATGCGATTTACGCGGTGAGCGAAAAGCCAATCCCAATGGATCAAATAACTCCGAAGGATTTCCAACCGTGGGTTGATTTTGCCAAAGCCCATCATATTGCGCTGGACTTTAACCCGACATTCTTCTCCAATCCGATGGTGAAAGATGGATTAACCCTTTCTTCACCCGATGAGAAAGTTCGTTCTTTTTGGGTCGCGCATGGCAAGGCTTGCCGCGCGATTGCTGCTTCCTTTGGCGAAGCCCAAGGTTCGCCTTCACTATGCAACGTTTGGATTCCTGATGGTCTCAAAGACATTCCTTCAGATCGTTTGGGACCGCGCTTACGCCTTAAGAAATCCCTCGATGAGATTTATGCGGTGAAATATCCTCACGAACAAATTCTCGATTCCGTGGAAAGTAAGACCTTTGGAATCGGAGTCGAAAGCTACACGGTTGGGAGTGCGGAATTCTATCAAAATTACGCGGCTTTAAATGGTGTTTGCTGTCTCTTAGATAATGGCCACTTCCATCCGACGGAGAACGTTGCCGACAAGATTCCTTCTTTGCTTGCATTCTATGATCATTTGGCTCTTCATCTTACCCGCTCGGTTCGCTGGGAAAGCGACCATGTGGTTCTCAAAGATGACACGATGCAAGAAATCTGCGATGAACTCGTTCGCTGCCATGCCCTCAAAAAGGCCGCTATTGGTCTCGATTATTTTGATGCCTCGATTAACCGTATTGCGGCTTGGGTCATTGGCGAGCGAAGCGTGGAAAAATGCCTTTTGGTCTCCCTTCTCATGCCTTGGGATCGTCTCAAAGCGCTTCAAGATGCCGGCGATTTCACTCACGCGATGGCTTTGCGAGAAGAGATGAAGGATCTTCCGTTTGGCGACATTTGGATGGAGTATCTCCGCCGCGAAGGTCTTAACGAGTCGTTTATGGACGAGATCGATCATTACGAAAGACAAGTTCTTTCGAAGAGGAAATAAAAATGAAGGTTCTCGAGAGTAGTTTTGCGAAACGGTTTATCCAACTTTGTGCTGATGGTTATGCCCGGGGCTGGCACGAACGCAATGGCGGCAATCTTTCTTATCGGATGGACGAGGAAGAGGTTGCTTCGGTGAAAGAAGAATTCAATCTGCAATCCCCTTTTCAACCAATCGGAGCGACGATTGACAATCTCGCCGGTGAGTATTTTCTCGTCAAATGCACCGGAGCTTATATGCGGAACGTTCCGTTAAACCCCAAGCATAATATCGGGATTATTCATTTGGATTCGAAAGGCGCTTCGTATCAAATCGTTTGGGGAATGGAAGGCGGCATGAAACCGACTTCAGAACTCCCGTCGCACTTGATGAATCTTGGCGTTTTGAAGAGACGGACCAATGGTGCCTTCCGGGTTGTCTATCATTGCCATCCGGCCAATTTGATCGCCCTGACTTATGTTTTGCCGCTCAACGCCGAAACCTTCTCCCGCGAGCTTTGGGAAATGATGACGGAATGCCCGATTATCTTCCCGGCGGGAATCGGCGTGGTGCCGTGGATGGTTCCTGGTGGCGAAGATATCGCCAAGGCAACCTCAAAACTCATGGAGACCTATGACGCCGTCGTTTGGGCCCATCATGGCGTCTTTGTCTCAGGCGCGGATTTTGATTCGACCTGGGGCCTCGTTGAGACGATCGAGAAGGCTTCGGAAATTCTGGTCAAAGTCTTGGCGATGGGCGGAAAGAAGCAAACCATCACCACCGAAGATTTCTTGAAACTTGAGAAGCCCTTCAACGTGAAGATCAACCATCAGTTCTTGAAATAAGGTTGTCATCAGGGTGAGGCGCAAAAGTCTCGCCCTGATTTTGGATTGGCACAAAAAGAACGCCGTTTTGCCCAATTGAGTGGCTTTTTGCGAAGTTTTTATTAAGATCTATAACAAAAATTCTTCGGAGTATAGCGGAAGCTGAAAGATACTCCCGTAAGGATCTTTGAGGATATCGCCTCCCTTCTTGACTCCACAGTCTCGACGATTCGAATTAGAATAAAGGAAATCAAGGTGAATCACTATGGCATTCTCTTACGAAGAGAAAAAAGATAACTCCTCCAAATATCTCCAAATTTTCAATGGGGGGAAGAAAGCGCCAATTTTTAAAACGATCATTCATAAAAATCGTTGGCGTCTTCTCTTGTCTTTGCTTCTTTATATTATTAAAGATTCTCCGGTTGTGATCGTTCCGATTTGCACAGGCAACATCATCAACATTGCCCAAGATGTCGTAGCGGGCAAAATTACGGATGGCTATTGGTGGAGTATTGCCATCAACGCGATCATCATTGTGGTTTCGCTCTTACAGAATATTTTGACTCACACCTTGTATGCTCGGCTTAATGACAATATGTTGCGAAGCATTTCCGCGGGACTACGAGAAGCGGTTGTGAGAAAACTTCAGCACCTGTCAATCAGCTGCAAAAGCGATATGGAAAGCGGAGATTTGCAATGGAAATTCCTCCGTGACATCGACGGTGTCGATAATTATTTCTCAACGATTCTCAAACTCTTCGTTCCTTCAATCGTCACCGCTTTGGTGGCGTTTGGCATTGCAGTTTATTCGAACTGGACCATCGCGTTGTTCTTTCTTGTGGTCATCCCGCTTAACGTGATTCTCGTTCAACTTTTTAGCAAACGGATTCAGCGAGAAAACCACGATTATCGTTTGGCCAATGAATCCCTTTCCCGCCGTTTCTCAACGATGATTGAGATGCTGCCGATTTCTCAAGCGCACGGCTTGGAAGAGAACGAGATTTCTTCGCTTGACCTCGAGGTAAAGGATGTCCGCTCGAAAGGCTTGAAAGTTGATTATACGACGGCCTTATTTGGCTCCGAGATGTGGGTCGTGAGTTCTTTGATCAGCTTTGGCTGCGTCATGTTCACCATCTTTTTAGCCATCCAAGGCAAAATCGGGATTGGAGATGTCGTCCTTTATCAATCTCTTTTTGGCAACATCACGGGTCGCGTCAATACGATTGTCAACGTCGTTCCCACTTTGGGCGCGGGCCGAGAATCCCTTGCCTCGCTTTCAGAATTGATGGGGATAGAAGAGGTTGAAGACGATACCTCGAAACTTCATCTTGCCGAGGTGAAAGGGGATGTGGCTTTTCAACATGTCTCATTCCAGTATCCAGGAAGTGATAAAGATGCGATTACGGATTTTTCGCTATCCGTTAAAGCGGGGGAGACAATTGCTTTCGCCGGTCCTTCGGGAAGCGGAAAAACGACTATCGTTAACCTTTTGCTTGGATTATTGAAGCCGAAAGAAGGTGAAGTCCTTGTCGATGGGCATGACCTTCAAGAACTGTCTCTCAAGGATTATCGCCGCCATCTTTCCGTGGTGCCTCAAACTCCGATTCTCTTCCGGGGGACGATTAAAGAAAACATCACCTATGGCTTAGCCAAGTATAGCGATGAAGATGTCGAAAAAGCTCTGGAGATCTCCAATTGCACTGAGTTTATTTCTCGTTTGCCCCAAGGAGTGAATTCGATGATTGATGAACATGGCGGGAACTTTTCTGGAGGCCAAAAACAAAGAATTACGATTGCCCGAGCCCTCATCCGGAATCCCGAGATCATCATCTTTGATGAAGCCACCAGCGCTTTGGATAATTTTTCGGAACGCTCCGTTCAAGAAGCCATCGCTAAGGCAACCCAAGGGCGCACCACTTTTGTCATTGCTCACCGCATTTCCACGATCAAAGGCGCGGACCGAATTCTTTATATCGAAGCTGGCCACGTTCTCGAAGAGGGAAGCTATGACGAATTAATGGCGAAAAAAGGCCGTTTCTTCGCGATGCAAAACGCTTCGTTCTCGGCTCAGGAAGAAGAGAAGAAAAAGATGTCTGAATACCTTTGATATGCAAAAAATAAATTGGTTTTGCAAAGATTTTTATCTTATCGATGGTCTTCTTTTATCGGAGAGATTTCGTTTAGCGATGGTTTTCCTTGCAAACCTGTTCCAATCGGAATAGAACCATACCTGTTGGCTTCGGAAGAAAAGATTTTTTAGAACAAGAAACCAATATCCATCGGAGGACCTGCGGTCGCAATCGCAAGGTCGAATCGAAGATGTCGGGTGCGCCCGGTTAACGCTTTGCATCGCCGGGTTTTTTAAATGCAGGAGAACTTTATGCGCATCCAACTCTCTGATCACTTCACCTATCGTCATTTGCTTCGGTTCATTCTGCCCTCTGTTTTGATGATGGTTTGTACGTCGTTATACAGCATTGTCGATGGCTTTTTTATTTCAAATTATGCCGGAAAAACGGCCTTTGCTGCGGTGAATCTGATGGCGCCAATCCTCATGGGGACCAGCACCGTAGGTTTTATGATGGGCATTGGTGGAAGTGCAATCGTTTCAGCCAAATTTGGTGAGGGGAAAACAGATGAAGCCAATCAGGATTTTTCCTTTATCGTCTATTCTTTGATGGTTCTTTCGGTTATGCTCGCACTCATCGGTTTCTTCTTAACGCCTTCCATCGCGAGTTGGCTAGGCGCTGATGGGGAACTCTGCGACGATTGCATTCTCTATGGGCGAATTCTTTTCATCGGCCTTCCCTTATTCGCTCTTCAAGTCGCATTTCAAAGCTTTTTTGTTGTGGCAGAAAAACCCAATCTCAGTTTTGTAGTCAACCTTATTGCCGGGCTGACGAACGCTTTGTTAGATTATCTATTTATCGGGGTGGCTAAGTGGGGATTGGAGGGCGCGGCAATCGCCAGCGTTATTGGCCAAGCGATCGGAGGCTTGGTGCCAGTGATTTATTTCGCCGCGAAAAACTCCTCCATTCTTCGCTTGGGCAAAGCCCGGTTTTCTTGGAGTGTCATCGGGCATACTTGCTCTAATGGTTCTTCAGAAATGGTATCGGATTTAGCTTCAAGTCTTGTTTCGGTTTTCTACAATCATCAACTCTTGAGTTTGGTGGGCCAAGATGGCGTGGCAGCGTATGGCGTCATGATGTATACCAACCTTGTTTTTGCGGCGATATTTATAGGTTATTCGATCGGTATGGCACCTCTCGTTTCGTTCCATTATGGGGCAAAAAACAATTCCGAATTGGCTAATCTCTTTAAGAAAAGCGTTGTCTTAATGGTCCTCTCGGGCCTTGCTATGGCTGGACTTAGCGAAGCTATGGCTCGTCCGGTCGTTTCATTGTTCACCAGTTATGACGAGAATCTTATGGCGCTGGCGGAAAGGGGCTTTCGGATTTTTGCTCTGAGCTTTCTGTTTATGGGCATCAATATTTTCGGTTCCGCCTTTTTCACAGCCTTAAATAACGGCCTCGTCAGTGCTTTGATTTCTTTCTTACGAACCTTGGTCTTTCAAACCGCCGCGGTTTTCCTTTTGCCTCTATGGCTTGGAGTCGATGGTGTTTGGCTTTCAGCCGTGATTGCCGAGGCCCTTGCTTGCATCATCACCTGCGTCTTCTTTTTCACGGAGCGGAAACGTTACCATTACACCCAAGGTTAATTGTTGTTTTCTTTGACTATTAAGATGATGTAGTGACTGATTTTTTCGCCTTTCGGTAACGGGAAAATCGGTTTTCGTATCGCGGAAGAAAAGCTTTTCTCTTTTTGGCTTATCCTTGGAAAAAGGAAGTTTACAAAATGAAGCAAAAGAAAATTCTTGTTTCTTCGCTGTCGCTCGTTTGTGCCGCTCTTAGTCTTTCAGGTTGCGAGAACGAAAATATCCAGCCTCTTTGGGAGGGCAAGAAAGACAGCGCGAGTAAAACCAGTCTTGTTATTTCAGATTTGCATTTAGGGGTTGATTCGGCCTTTGCCGAAAACGTGGCGAACGTGCCTTATTTGATCCAGTTCTTGAAACGAGCCAAAGTCACCGAAAGCCTCGATGAAATTGTCTTGGCTGGCGATGTTCTTGATGGCTGGTCTCTTCCGTTCTCTTACGGAGTGATTAAAGACTACCTGACGTTTTACCAAGCGGCTGCTAAAGCCAATCAAGGCGTGGTCGAGGCGATTAACGCGATTATTAAAGAAGCCCGGATCAAAGTCGTTTATGTTCCTGGCAATCATGATGTCGATTTATCTTATGATATCGTTGCTTCGATTTTCCCGAACATTACCCAAGCCCGCGATAGTGAAGGGGTCGGTACTTATCGGACTGGTTTTCGGCAAGAAGTTGCGATTGAACACGGCCATTGTTATAACGCCTTTTGCGCTCCTGACACTTTGAACGACTTGAGTTTGCGGCAAGGAAAAACGTTGATTGGCCCGGGCTATTTTATACTCGTTTAGCCGCCACGTCGCTGAAGAGCGGACACTTGCCTCGTAGCTTTAGTTTCCCAGATTTCGCGTTACCCGAAGAACCGAGTGCCGATGTTCTTGATGCCTTTCGGCTTTATTCGGTTTGGGAGCAAGCGAGCAAGAGCATCGGCGTTCCTGGCATGACCTTTGAGAGTAAATCGATCCCTTGTGGAATCGCAGGCTATGATGATTTTTACTCCTTAGCGGATATGGTTCCGCTTTATCGTAACGGTGTCGTGACGACGACCACTCTCTTCGATAAAATTGCTTCGAATTGGCTTAAACTCGAAGCCATCAATCGCGTTTTTTAAGGCTTCCGTCGGGAAACCGATAATGAGGTAAACCACCATGGCCAAAACGAAACAAAAAAAGGCATAAGGCAGTCGTTCTTTGGCAAAGAAAAAGAGGAGAAAAAATCCATCCAACAAAAGAAGGGGGACAAAGAGAATGTTCAAGAGGGTGGGATTATCACTGGTGAAGTGATAAAGGATAGTGATAAGCGCGGTGGAAATGATGCCAGTAAAAATAGTCCAAAAGAGGAGGCGTTTTCTTTTTTCTTTGGCAAAAGGCAAAAGAACATAGGTCAACGAAAAAACGATCGTTAACGTCAAAAGGCAGCGGAGCGCCATAAAGCAATCGTTCCAGATCGTTTGATTCATGACATCATTTTATTATGAATGGAGACTTTCTTTGACCTAGACGATACGAAAAGAGTTTGCTTCTCCGACAAACCGTACAAGATTGAAGAAGGTGATTTCCCCTTTTAAAGGGAGTTTTGCGGAGATTTCAAAGTTCTCGTTGCATGAAGAATCAGTAAGCCGCTTGTTATGCCTCGCATCGAAAAACAAAGGCTGTTTCAGCCTTTAAGGCTTCTTTGGATCTCGATTAATGAAGGCCAGTTTTGTTCTTCTTCGAATCGTACATTCGGCGGTCAGCCATCGCCACAAGATTTTCCCATTTCCAGGGATAGGCAAGTTCTTCGCTCCCGGCAAAACCCACCGAGAAATCAAAGGTAAATTTCGGAGAAGAAAGGAATTGAACTTCGCGGTTGAGACGAGAGGAAATTTTCATGAATTCTTCTTTAAAGGATGTGAAATCGATTCCACAAGCTAAGATGAGGAATTCATCTCCGCCAAAGCGGACGACTAAGCGTTCTTTTCCGTGTTCGCGAGAATGGTAAGCATCTTTGAAGTAGTGCGCGCTATATTTGAGAAGCTCATCGCCAACGAGGTGCCCATAGGCATCGTTAATGCGTTTGAAATCATTGAGATCAACAAAAGCAATATTGACCTTAAGGAAGGGGTCTTGGCAGCATCCTAAAGAAGGAATGAATTGCTCGTCGAGGAAGCGGCGATTGAAGAGGGTCGTCATCGAATCCGTTAACAGCATTTGATTGTAGCCGTTGACCAAGACGGAAATCTTATCCCGTTCGGTGGAGTCGAATAAAAGGGACTCGGTGACATCTTTCACCATTTCTGCAATGTAGCCACGGCCATCAATGCGAATAAAACGGGAATGGACGAGATAGGTTTTGCCATTCATTATTTCAATTTTGTAGGCTTGATCCTCTTTTTGAGAAGCGCGGAGCGAAGTGCAGTTTTCACAGCGGTCTTCCTTGCCCCAAACTTTGAAGCAGGTGCCAATTTTTACATCCTTGTCATCCAAAATCGAAACAACTTCTTTTTCCAAAGGATGAACTAAGCGAACGATATCGTTGTCCCGGGCTTGCTCTCGGAGGTAGGATTCGGCTTCTTGTTTCGTAAAGTCCTTTTGCATGGTCTGTTTCCTCTGAGGTCATGAAACGAAAGGTTTCGGGGAGGACCCTTTCCCGAGGGTTTTTCTCCGTCAACGAACATAAGTATATCATAGGAAAGTAAAGCCAACTATCGAGAAAAGGCGACAAATGCTTCCTTGTTCTTCACAGTTTTATGGGTATCCTTAGCATTTTCAAGAGGTCGAATTAAGTTTGAAGGAAGTTTACCCGGGGGATTTTGCCAAATTAATGCCCAAAATCTCCGCAAAGTCCATTTGTTTCTATATCGAAGCCTTGCCCGAAAATCTCATGATGAAAAATTAGGAATCAGGATTTGCTTTTTTAAGAGCGTCTCGTTTTAGACGATAGGCGATGATTGGTGCGTCGCCCTGAATCAAGTTTTCGTTCATCTGCAATTCGCTCTTTTTTGGTAATTGGGTCAAGACGACTCGACGGTCTTGATGCAAGATGACCCGGTCGGCGACGTTGCCTAAATGCACCATCATTCCACCAAGAATCGGTGTTGGCAAAACGTTTTGATAAAAACGGATATAAATCATTGTGTGTTCATCGTCGATTGGCGCAAAAGCAGCCATGACGCGTATTTTCGGGGCAATTCGGTTTTGCCAAAGATTGGGCATTTGTAATTGAAGGCTGCATTTTTGATCAAAATTCGGGACTTCATCCGCCTTTAAGGGGCGCTGTCCTTGATCAAGGACATCATCGACATAATATGTCATGCGGTTGTCGTTCCAACGCATTAAGGGGCCGTTTACGATGGCCTTGCCTCCGCGGCCAATCGTTGTGCGGTGGACAAAGGGGAGATGGACGACATCGAGTTGGTTTTCTATAGCCCTCGTGTAATGGACGGACCAAACCTCTTTGCTTTCCGCGTAATGGAATCCGCGCAGGAGTTCGTCAAAGAAAGGAACCTCTTCGGGGGCTTTTTCATTGTCACCGTACCAAACGAAAATCAAACCCCCTTTTTCTTTGCAGACATAGGAACGGACTTTGAAGTTGGAAGTTACCGGAGATTTTTTCCCGTTGGCCGGAATCAGAGCCACCTTTCCGTCGGGGTCATATTCGAAGCCATGGAATGGACATTGTACCCGGCCGTTGAGAAGTTTCCCTGTACATAAAGAAGCCCCACGATGGCAGCAGCGATCCTCGATACAAGCCACTTTTCCTTCTTTCGTCCGGAAGAAGACGAGTTTCCTGCCGAGGCGCGTCACTCCATAAAGATGTTTCTTCCCCACTTCTCTAGAAGAAAGGACGGCGTAATATTGATTGAAAATCATGCTTAGCTCCTTCAAATTGGTGTTCTTTTCTTAAGGATAGCGCCCCAAAGGCGATCATTCCAAGGAGTTTCTTTTTCTGTCTTTTATTACGTCAATATATCGCTTCAAAATCGGCAGCTGAAGCGACTTTGATGAATGTAAAAAGCATTTTGGCGAAGAGAATTTAGAAAAAAGGAGAGGAAAACGAGTTAAAGTTTTTTCTCTAAAAACGTCAAAAAAGATCCTCATTGAAAAATCGAAATTTCGTAGGATACCCGTAAATAATTCGTATAAGGGAAGAATGGATTAATTTAGGGAAACTGAAAGATAAAATGCCTATGTAAGTATCAAAAGATGATATTTTTTTGTTCGTTTCCGTTCTTTGTCATGTTACAATACAGCCACATAGAGAAGGGGCTTGTTATGAAACAAAAACAACGCTCGCTCGAGTTTCTTCTTTCCTGTTTGGAAGGTCTAAACATTCGAGCAAAAAAGATTTTCCTATACTATCGTTTAAGCTGTGACGATGAGGTTGTGGGATGGTTTTCGGACGGCGTCCTTAAACTCCGCGATGTTGGCCTCGGGTATTTGCCAGGAACGATTTATCGTCCGGGGCCAGCGGCTCTGGTGAACGAAGTCCGAATTGAAGCCATCTATTTTGAGGCTGAATGGTTGCGAAGGGCCATCCTCGAAACGGCCGCCTATCAAAAGGCTCATCGTCGGATTTATCAAGCCTGAGTTTCTCTCAGCTTCGAAAGGCATTAGGGCGGAAAAGATCATTGTTCTAACTTGCTCTTTGCCCCCTGCTTGCCGATTTATCTTAGGCTGGGGATTTTTCAGACTGTTGTCCTAAATGATGTCAATTTCGTTTTCAAATCCAAACTTGACCTCAAGGAAAATGGGATTTGCAGGATATCGTTCCGATTGCATAGATAGCCGGAGGGATATCGGCGGCGGTTTCCTCAATTTTGTTATTGCTTCCAAGAGGAAGGGCTGCGAAACGATTTGCACATTTGCTTTCTGGGTTCAGACGATAGCGATTCCCCCCGTTTCTTCTTAAGATTCAAAATTTCATTTGCCATGCCTTCAAACTGTCTCGAGACTCAAAAGAAGAAATCCTTCAATCGGTAAAACGGGAATTGAACTAGTTTCCCATTTTATCGGGAAAAAAGGGCGAAAAGTAAGCAAAAGTAATTATTGGGTTTCCATATTTTTGTTTTTGCAAAATTTCATAAAATGGCGATGAAATGTATCCGCTTTCATAAAACTTAACTTTTAAAAAATAAATAATTGCATCCTAAACAATTTCTGCGAAGGTAAAAAGCGGTTGATTTTCATAAAACAGACTTTTAAAATACCCGTATATAGGAACCACTGAATATAGGCAGTGGGGGAGGAAAAAATTCTATGAAGTCGCGCGTCTTTTTTGGTGCAACGCTGCTCATTTCATGCATGGCGTTAGCCGGCTGTGGCAGTGTTGCTGCATCTAGCGGTGCCGCTGGAAGTAGTGGTGCTGCGAGTAGTCCGGCTGTCTCATCCGAAGCAAAGCTCGAGGATGCTCTCACAATCTATGGAGGATGCGAAGAGCCTTATCTCAAGGCGGTTGCCGAGGCGTTTGGGAAAAAATACAACGTCACTTGCAATTATCTCCGTCTCTCTTCAGGCGAAATTCAGTCCAAGCTCGAAGCTGAAGATGGCAACCCATCCGCCGATGTTCTCTTTGGCGGGACGACCGATCCTTACAACGCGTTAAAATCCGATAAACTTTTGGTCCAATATGCTTCGCCGAACGCTTCTCATATCACCGATGCCCACTTTAAGGATGCCGACAACTATTGGTATGGCATTTATAAAGGCATCTTGGGCTTTATGTGGAATAAGGACCAGATTGCCGCTGCTAAGGTTACAGCTCCGGCGACTTGGGATGATCTCATCAAAACCGATTATAAGAAAATGATCACTTGGTCGGCTCCGACGACTGCAGGAACCGCAAAACTCGTTGTCAACACCATGGTCCAAAAGAAGGCCAACGGCAAGAAGACGACTTACAAAGACGAAGCTGGTGCGACCCAGGAGTGCTATGACGATGCTCCAGCCATGGAGTACTTCAAGTCGCTCGATGCCAACACTGCCGAATACACCAAGTCTGGTTCGGGTGCTTCGAAGGCTGTCGGCAAAGGCGAATGCAAGATTGGCATTGGCTTCTTACACGATGTCATCACGCAGATCGTCGATAACAAATACACCACCATCGGTATGGCGGCTCCGAGCGATGGAACCGCGTTCGAGGTTGGGGCAACTGCGATTCTTAAAGGCTGCAAACACCCTGAGTTAGCGAAGAAGTTCATTGACTTCGCCTTAACTCCGGAATGCGTTGAACTTGGCGCGAAGAACGGATCTTATCAGTTCTTGGTCCTTGATAACGCGAAGCAACCGCAGGCTGCGATTGATGCCGGCTTGAGCACGGTCAAAGTCATGGACTATGATTTCGATGACGCCAAGAAGAACATTGGTCACTACGTTGAAGACTTCCAGAAAGTCGTCACGCTTCCGACGTTCTAATTCTTGATTGTTTAGAGAGGGGGACGTTCCTGTCTCCCTCTCTTTTGCCTTTTTATGAAGGAGGAATGACATGTCGACAAAACAATCCCGAAGCTTAAAAGTCAAAAAGTTTTTAGCGGACCCGATTACCATTGTCACGACCGTTGCGGTTTTCCTATTCTTAATGCTTTTTGTCCTTTACCCCTTGGCCATTCTTCTTAAAGACGGTTTTGCGACGAAGTATAAAGACTATACCTTTGATTCGTTTGTCTATATTTTTAAGTCGTTTAACTTTGGTAAACCGATTGTCACCTCGGTCATTATTGGTCTAGCGGTAGCTTTGGGCGCGACCTTGATTGGTTTGCTTTTTGCCTATGTTGACGTTTATGTCAAAGTCCGTTCGCCCATCATGCGTTGGCTTTTCAAAATCGTTTCCTTTTTGCCGCTCGTCTCACCTCCGTTCCTTGTCGCCATCGCCATCATTCTTTATTTCGGAGATACCGGTTTTATCACTCAGGGAGTTTTCCATTTGAATCTGAACCATCAACTTTATGGTTATCCCGGTATCATTATCGTTGAAATTATCACCTTCTTCCCGACGGTTTATCTCATGCTCTCGGGCTTGCTAAAAAACGTCGATCCTTCGCTCGAAGAGGCCGCCCGTGATATGGGCGCTTCGCGTTGGAAGGTGTTTAAGGATATTACGCTTCCGCTACTGGCGCCTGGCATCACCAACGCCTTCTTGGTTACCTTCATCGAATCCGTCGCTGACTTTGCTAACCCGATGATTATCGGCGGTTCGCTTGAGACCATGTCGACCGCGATTTATAACATGCTCAATGGTGGCAACACGAAAAACGCCCCGTATTATGCTTCGGCCATGTCGCTTGTTCTCTTGGGCATTTCCATGACGATTTTCTTCGTTCAGAAATATGTCTTTGAGCGCAAAACCGTTTCCACTTTAACGGGTAAAGCTTCAAGACAGAGAATGTTAATCGAAGACAAGAGCGTCACGATTCCTCTTTCGACCTTCTGCACGATCATCAGCCTTTTCGTCATCGTTCTTTATGGCACCGTCATCTGCTGTTCCTTCTGGGTTAACCTTTCGGATTACTCTTTCACCTGGGACAACTGGAAAACGGTCTTCTCAAGCGATGGTTTGGGAGCCTTGGGTTCCACGATGGAAACCTCACTTATCGCCGCACCAATAACGGCATTACTCTCGATGATTATCGCTTATCTGGTGGTTAAAAAGCGTGTGCCTGGGCGGGGCTTAATCGAATTCCTGTCCATGCTGGCCATGGCGGTTCCGGGCACCATTCTCGGTGTCGGGTTTATTCGTGGCTTCGTTAAAGGTCTTTTCCATACCGGCTGGATGCAAGGACTTTATGGAACGATTTGGATCATCATTATCGTCTTTATTGTCCGCAGCTTGCCGATTGGCACCAGGAGCGCCACGGCTTCGTTGAGGCAAATCGATAAGTCCATCGAAGAAAGCGCTTTCGATATGGGTGCTAATAGCTTCAAGGTCTTCACCAGCGTAACGTTACCCTTGGTCCGGGATAGCTTCTTTGCATCAATCGTGACCTCGTTTGTCCGCAGCGTCACCGCAATTTCTGCCGTCATCTTGTTGGTCACGCCGGAGCACAAGCTCATTACCTACGTTATTAATGAATTCGCTGGCAAAGCCGCTTATCCAACCGCCAGCGCTTATTCCACGATCTTGATGCTTGTCAGCGGCACGACGATTATCGCCATGAACTTAGTCATCAAGATTTTGACTGCCAATCGGGCGCCCAAAGATCATCACTCGAAACCCGAAGGCGGCGAAAAGGTCAAAGTTGATGCCATCAATGAAAAACAATCTCAGGAGGTTGAAGCATGAAAAAACTGGATTTGTCGAAGTGCAAATTTTTGAAAATGAAGACGAACGACGCCCTCATTTATTTCGACCACAAAGAGCCTAAGGGCGTTACTCTCAACCATGTGGGCAAGATTTATGAAGAGCCGAAAACCAAGCGCCATTTCTACGCTGTTAAAGACGCCAACATCAAAATTCAACCTGGTGAATTCGTGACTTTGCTCGGTCCCTCAGGATGCGGCAAAACCACGATTCTTCGTATGATCGCTGGCTTCGAAACGCCGGATGAAGGTGATATCTATCTCGGTGATACCGCGATTAACGCATTAGCTCCGAATGAACGCGATTCAGCGATGGTCTTTCAAAGCTATGCTCTTTTCCCGCACTATAACGTCTACGAGAACGTGGCTTATGGTTTAAAAATGCGTCGCCGGGTCGACGAAGAAGGCAACCGGACTCCCTTAAGCAAAGATGAGATCAAAGCCAAGGTCTCAGCGATGCTTGATCTTGTGCAGTTGAGCGGAATGGAAGAACGCATGACGAACCAACTCTCGGGCGGTCAGCAGCAACGCGTCGCTTTAGCCCGTGCCCTCGTTCTTAATCCTTCGGTTTTGCTTTTCGATGAGCCCTTAAGCAACCTTGATGCCAAACTTCGTATTTCGATGCGCACTGAGATTCGCGCCATTCAAAAGCGCGTTGGCATTACGGCGGTTTATGTCACTCACGATCAAAGCGAAGCTATGGCGATTTCCGATCGGATCATCATCATGAACAAAGGTGTGATCCAACAAGTGGGTACCCCGACGGAGATTTACTATCATCCGGTCAGCGAATTCGTGGCCGACTTTATCGGCGAGGCGAACTTCCTTGAAGGGGTGGCGGTGGGAATCCCGAGCGCTGGCAAACTTCAAGTCGAAACGGAGCATCAACGCTATATCGTCGATAATTTGGGCAATTTGAAGCAGGGCGACGAAGTCAAACTCGTCTTGCGTCCGGAGTCGGTTCACCTCGATGATGGCAAAGGCATCGCCTGCAAAGTCGAAGTCTCGACTTTCATGGGTTCTTACCAGCTCTATCACGTGAGGGTTGGAGAAAATCTTTTAAAGATTACCGAATACAATCCGCGCGGCAAAAAAATCTATGCGATTGGCGATACGGCTCACTTGGCCTTCAACGAGATTGACGTCCACATCCTGCCGAAACACGCTCCGGTCAATAACACGATCTATCTCGAAAAATAATGCTGTGATTTCCTTTAATAAGCCGAGAGAGCAAGCTCTCGGCTTTTCTTTAATTTAAAGGGGTTTTGCTGGCGTTATTAACGGATTTCATCTGAGAGGGCGAAGTCCCCTTTAACAATCCATCCCGCTTTGCGGAATAAGAGATCGATGAAGAATGTGAGGACGATGGGTGCGAGGACGCAGACAGCTAAGACTTCAAGAATCTTGATGGGATCATAAGCCATAACATCGAAAGTATTGAGAAGCCCGACGAGGCCGCTTGTCCCCATTCCAGCGCCGACCGAGTCGGTCTTAAACGAAAGAAGAACGGCGAAGGGAGCAAGGAGGACGCTAACGATGATTGTCGGAAGCCAAATCAATGGCTTTTTGACAATGTTTTTGAATTGGAGCATCGAGGTTCCGAGCCCAACGGCTAGAACGCTGCCCCACTTGTTATCGTGGGCCGTGTGAACAGCAAAGCCCACCATTTGAGAGCAACAGCCGATTAAGGCGGCTCCGGCGGCTAAAGGCACCGAACCGATATTGATGGCAACGCAAATGGCGACCGAAGAAATCGGAGCGGTCAAGGCCATGCCGACGAGAAGAGAAACCAAGATGCACATGAGGTAAGGCACGGCGTTGAAGCTCAACTCAATGAGCTTACCAATCCCGACGGTAACGTAATGAACCCAATAGGAGAGCGTGTAAGTGAAAGCCATCGCCAAAGCCAGAGCCAAAAGCGGAATCAAGATTAAGTCCACCGGAGTCCTTTTCGGATGGAGATAACGAACAGCGACATAGGCGATTAAAGCAGAAACATAACAGCAGAGGGGATCATTAATAACAATAATGCCGGGCTTAAAGAAATCGAAAGCGAGATTGCCTAAGGCCCCAGCAGCCATTAAGGAAACGAGTTGAACTCCCGTCAGCTTTAATGAGAGGGCAACGCCAAGGCCGATTCCGGCGCCCATTAAACTTTTGATGACGTTAGCGATGGTGCCGATTGAATCGAGATAAGGGATTTTGGCAAATAAACCGATAATCGTTCCAATAATCAGGGTGCCAAAAAGCCCGATGGCCATGCCGTTCGTGGTGGTGGCAAAAAAGCTCTTGGCGCTTTGAAAAAAGACTTTGATCCGTGGATTCTTAGGTTCGGGAGAGATGGTTTTGTCAGGGTCCATGGGGATAAAAAAGTATAAAAGAGAGTAAAGCGGAACGCAATCTTTGCTTAAAAAGCGGAAAGAAAAATTCCAATAACAATCTGTCCATGTATCAGGAAAAGTTTACGGACAATCGAAGGATATCAAATGGATAAAGAGGATTGAAAAGGTACTTGTGGATGAGGTCGAAGCGAGGAATGTCGGTTGCGAGTATGGGGAGTATGGCGCGGACTAATTACATTTCGTTTTGTTGAACTTTCTTTTGATATGCTCTCGGAGAACAACCTTTACTGCGACGGAAAAGTTCGCTGAAATAAGAAGGCGAGTCCAAGCCGACGTTCGATGCGATTTCGCTCATATTCATTTCCGATTCTTTTAAAAGATCCGTAGCTTTTTCAATCCGAAACGCGTTGAGATAGACAATCGGGGAAGAATGAAGATAATCGTGAAAGAGATGAATGGCATAACTGGAGCCAATCAATGCGGCGGATGCGATATCTTCAACGCTGATCTTTTCTTGATAATGGGAATAAAGAAAGGCAAGCATTTTCTTTAAGAGAAGCGTTTTCCCTGTCGAAGGCATCGTTAGCGTTTTTTCTTGCCCTCTCAAAGAAAGAAAGTCCGCCCAAAACGAATAGAGGTGGCTTAGAAGAAGCAAAGGAGAAGTGGGTTTTTTCTCTTCATCGAGCGAGAGCATCGTCATTAATTCGTTTTTCATAAGAGAGGAGTGTTTTTTAGAAAAGACGATGTAAGGAAGATTTTCTTCGTCAGTTAAGGGATCGAGGTAACTGCTTTTGATAAAGGAATTTGGTGAAAGAAGCGATGGCATAAAGACCAAACAGACATAGATGCTATCTTCGCCGTCGGGGCTGAAGCCGTAATGGAGAGTTTTCGAATTAATGAAAATGATGTCGCCTTCATTAAGCTGAACGATGTTGCCGTTGACGAAATAAGCTGGTCGCCCCTTTTCAACATAGAAAAATTCCATTTCTTTATGCCAGTGGCAGAGAACCCGTTTATCGGAATAATGCGAAAGAGCGCTCCTGATTAGAAAAAGAGGAAAGGCGGGATTCTCGTAATGTAAGATTTCCGACTGATCGGGGAGAACGGTAATGCTTTCCATGGCCATAGTATAAAGCAAATAGCAGTATTGTTATACTTTTAGCCAGAAAAGAGAAAGAAACAAACTCAAAAAAGCATTATCGTTTTGCTGTGGAGGAAAAAGACATGAATCAGCAAAGCAACTCTCAAGCCCGACCCTTTCCTTTTATGGCTGCCTTTTTATCGACGCCAAAATGGGGCACTTTCTTTTATTACGCGAAGAGTCGAGAAGAACTCATAACGATTTTTGAGGCGCTATTGGATTTAGGCTTTGCGGTTATCGAGCAGCCCCACGAACTTTTCTCTGATGCGTTTTTAGCAAAAATGATGGACAATAAGGGGCGGGAAATTCTCTTAAAAAGCCGTTAAAACCCCATTGGATTTTGCAAAACGGACTTGATTTACTTCATCAAAAGGATGAAACAACATGCGTATCTTGTTATTGGCTTTGATCTATATCGCCTTTATCTCCTTGGGCCTTCCTGATGGCTTATTAGGGGCGGCTTGGCCCTCGATGTATCAAACGTTGTCGGTCCCTCTTTCTTTCGCTGGCTATGTGACGATGGTTATCGCGGGAGGCACGATTATTTCTTCCCTGTCATGCGATCGGATTTCTCGAAAATTATCAACCCAATGGATTCTTGTGATCAGCGTCGCCCTTACGGCGATTGGCATTTTTGGTTTCTCCTTTTCGACAGCCTATTGGCAACTTTGCCTTTGGGCGATTCCCTATGGCTTAGGAGCGGGGGCGGTGGATAGTTCTCTCAACAATTATGTGTCGCTTCATTACAAATCTCGTCAGATGTCGTGGCTCCATTCTTTTTGGGGCGTTGGCGCGACCGTTGGTCCTTACATCGTCTCGCTTTGCTTAGGCCATTCGCTGGGCTGGGAATGGGGCTATCGCATCGTCGGCTTTATTCAGAGCGGTCTTGTCGTTATCTTGTTGCTATCAGAACCGCTGTGGGGGCTCAACGCGGAGGTGGCTCATAGCGATGAAAATCTTTCCGAACGTGAACACTTGGGCTTTTTCAAAACTTGGGGTCTTCCGGGTGCCGCTTTTGTCTTCTTATCGTTCTTCGCTTATTGCGCCTTAGAATCAACGGCAGGCCTCTGGGCTGCTTCGTATTTCGTTATTTACCATGGTCTCAGCCCCGAGAAAGCCGCCTCCTGGGCTTCATTATTCTATTTAGGCATCGCTGGAGGGCGGTTCCTTGATGGTTTTATTGCCAATCATTTTGGCGATCGAAAAATGGTTCGAATGGGTCTCATCCTGCTGGGAATCGGCTTGATTGTTCTTTCGCTTCCCTGGGGCGAATATACCCCGCTCGTTGGCCTTCTGATTGTCGGCTTGGGCTGCGCTCCGGTTTATCCGAGTTTAATTCATGAAACCCCGATCAACTTTGGCCGAGAACATTCTCAAGAAGTTATCGGCATTCAAATGGCGACCGCTTATGTTGGTTCTACTTTCATGCCGCCTTTATTCGGCTTGCTCGTCAAAGTCATTCCAATGGAATGCTATCCGTATTATTTGATGGCGTTCTTCGCCATCTTAGTTACGATGAGCGAAGGGCTGAATCACGCAACCAAAGAACGTTGGCTTGAGCAAAAACAGGCCCACTAAGTGAAAACCCCGCAAACCCCGATTCAATCAATGAGCATTAGCGGAGTTACTGGCAATATAAATTCGGCGTGTAGCTCAGGAAGGGTTATCAGTAATATAGACTCGCTTGTCGGCAAAAGCAGGGTTATCAGTCACGTAAACCCAATCATCCGCTTCGGCTCCGTTTTGGCTCACGTAAACCCATTCGTCGGCTTGAGCGGAATCGTTCACGATGTAAACCCACATGGTTTTGGCCTCTTCAACTATCTTAACGCGAATCATCTTCGAGGGCTTGGAAAGACTTCAGCTAAGAAAATTGAATTCTTCGAGACAGATGGCCAGTTCTTGTTCGTCATTATGGAGGTGGGGATCAAGAAAGCCGCTATCGAATAGTAGACTGCCATTTTCATCGAATTGCTTGAAGCGGAGCGAGAGAGAATCGTTGGGCTCGTGAGGGATGACAATTTCGCCTCTCGTGGGGAAGAAAGACTGGACATAGGTGTGATTGCCCCAAGTATGGGGATGCCAGAGTTGAGGTTGTTTTTTATATAGCAACACTTCACAACGACTTACTTTCTCATTTCCGTTTTTGTAGGTCAGGAGATAACTATTGCGTAGGTCTTTGATCCGAGGGGCGATGGCTTTCAAGGTTTCTTTTCGTCCGGGGATCGCTCGAAAAGCCAACGTGAGGAAGCGCGGAGCTTCCTCTTGAGTACTGAAACTAATTTGTTTGGGGGCGTGCTGAAGGTCGACATCGAAAGAGGCGTAGTTGCCTTCCAGAGTTGCTTTGAGGTGTTGACCATCCTCTTGATCGACGAGGAAATGATCGAAGCGCTTTTCTCCAACGAAGATAACGAGGAGATGATTTTTTCCGGATCGATATAGAAAGGTCACCTCCCCTCCTTGGGGAACGGCCTCCTCTAAGTCCGTGGGTTCTTCCTCGACGAGGCGAGAAGCGCCAGGACGAAGAACGAATTTGATTTTCCGTGCCGAAAAGGCGGCGCTATAGGCCTTAAATTTATCCATGGCGTTCTCCTACTTGCTGATAACGGGTTCTTTTTTCTCGTTGATTCTAATCATGTCTTTGGCGACGCGATAGAAGAAGCTGGTTTTGGCGGTGTCTTTTTCAAAAGAAGGACTGCCGGGGACAAAGAGGTTGGTCCGTTCCGGATAGACCAGATTACTGTAATAAGCTCCTTCGTCGATTAAGGCGATGATGAAGCGGTAGTAGTTCTCCGCGCTGGGATTGAGTTCTTCGAGGGTGGCGTTATAGACGCCTTCCGCCCGTTTGCGGCGCTCCACTTCGATGTTGTGGGCTTTCTCTTCGTCCTTTAAGCCGAAGATGCCCGGATGGATTTCGTCTTGGGGTAGTGATTTGACCGCTTCGATGTCTTTTTTGGCGTTGACTAGGGCAAGCTCAAAGAGGTCCCAGTCATCGAGCTCGGTAGCATCGAGAAGCTGAATCTCATTAGCGCATAAGCGCTTTAGAACATCCTTGGCCTTCTTCGCCACCAAGCGTTCATAAATAACGCCCAAAGAACCATCGCTATTCTTTTTGAAGCAGTTCATGTCGATGCCGCCATCGATGATGGTGGGCAAAATCCCATCGTCATAAGCGATGGCCAACCCCTCGAGGTATTTGCGGCAGGCGCTGACCATATCTTTTGCCGAGGCATTGAGGGCGAGGGCTTTCTCATAGGCGTTGATCTCTTTTTCGATGGCTTTATCGCCGTCGGATAAGACGCTGCCCGTCATGAGATAATCGATGGAGATGTTGAAGTATTGGCATAAGGATATGATTTGAGTCATATCCGGGGTGCCATCGCCATTCTCCCACTTGGAGACGGCTTTGTCGGTGACGTTCAAACTCTTGCCAAGTTCGGCTTGGCTGAGTCCCTTCATCTTACGTAAAAGGGCGATGCGTTCATTGATGGACATGGATTTGTTCCTCCTGGCTATACTCTACGGAAGCGAGAGAGACTTTGGCAAACTACTCTACGAAGAGTTTATCTCAAAAAGAAGGAATCAAAATAAAAATTTATCCACGGATCGTGGAGTTAACGGAAAAACCTCGATGGCATCGATTCTTATTTTGATGGGCTTTTTGCGGGGGGTTTTGAAAGAAGGGATAAGAATTATCGCTTTTTTAAGCGACATTCGGCCAACCGGTCACGTAAGATTTTCGAATCCAAAGGAAGGCCATCAGGGAAATTAATGGCGTAAATCATCTCGCGGACCGCAACAAAATCTTTAATGTTATCTTCCATCGTTGCGAGTTGTTCAGGGCTTGGATGGTTAAAGTATTCATCCATGAAGGCTTGATAGAAGAGATGGCGGTGCGGCGTGTCGATTTTGGTGATGTGGGCGATCAGTTCGGCTGGTTCATCCATCTTATAGAAACAATAGACTTGGCAGAGATCGTTATAAGGCGAGCCAATCGAGACGTCGCCCATATCGATGAACATCAGTTCGTTATCCGAAAGCATGGTATTGCCAGGATGGAAATCACCGTGGACAATCGTGGTGGCCTCGGGCAAGCCCCTCAGCATCCATGACTTCATCATGCTCGCTTGGCGTGAGCCAAGTGGTCCGTTTGAAGAAATCAAATCCCAATAGTCATCCGTTTTGCGGGGGAGGCGGCTATTTTTGCCATCGATGGAATGGATCTGTTTGGCCAGCTTGGCGAAGGTGACGGCATAATCCGCGATATGATCTAAATCATTCTTCATTAAGCTAACGAGGTCTTTGGCGTGGAGCATCTCAAAGAGAATGCCAACGCGGTCTCCCACCTTAACGAGATCATAAGAAATCGGGGTTGGCACGCCTAAGACGAAGACGCGCTTGGCGTTATCTTTCTCTTTGAGGATCATGCCCAAATCCATGGTCGACTTATAAAGCTTCAAGATGGTTTCGTCATTCACTTTGTAGACATCCCCGCACATGCCACTTCCAATCACAGGTAGACCCGTGACATCGAATTCTTTGAAGGGTGGACGGATATCGACAAGCTCGTTAAAGCCCGTCATCTGGAACACTTCCATCAAGGCTGGCGAGGCGTTGGCTAACGTTAGTTTCTTTTCTTCGCTAACAAAGCGTTTGTTTAAAAAGAGAAAGACCCGGAGACCAGCGCTCGAGACATAATCCACTTTGGCGAGGTCAATGAGAAGCGAATCATACGAGGGGTTGGTGTCAAGGGCGGAAATAACCGCAGCCCGAAAGTCGGGGGCGGTGGAAGAATCGATTCGTCCCAAAGCCAATACGCTCAACGAGCCTTTGGCAAAAAGCGTTTTTGTTTCCATGGTGTTTGCTCTTTCTTCTAGTGAAGAATACTTGTCGTACTTTAACTTTTGTCGATACGGCGAAGGTATTGCAACCCCCTCATTTTCGCCTTGGACAAAGAAAAAGCGGACATTCTCGAGGAGAACATCCGCTGTAAAGCAAGGGGGAAAATTAAATTCCGAGGGCTTTTTGCAAAGCTTTCGAGAGATTCATGGCCTTCGCGTGAAGACCCTGATCCTCTTTGGAAACCGCTTCGACATAGAACTTAATCTTCGGCTCGGTTCCTGAAGGACGAACCGCAATCCAAGAGCCATCATCGAAGAAGAGACGAACGACTTCTTCTTGCGGGAGCGTCAACTTTTCTTTCGTGCCATCTTGGTTGAGGGCGATGCCTTTTTCATAGTCCTCAATTCGGACAATCCGGTAGCCTTCGATTTCTTTCGGGGGATTCTCGTGAAGTTCATCCATCATCCCCTTCATCTTGGCGGAGCCTTCCGACCCTTCGAAATAAATCGAATCGGTTGTGGTCTCGTGATAGCCGTATTTCTTTTCCAGATTGACGAAAGCGACATCGAGCGGGATACCTTTAAGGTGATACCATAACGCCATTTCGCAATAGAGAAGAATGGCTTGAATGCCATCTTTGTCCCGAACGAACGGAGCCACTAAGCAACCATAAGATTCTTCGTAGCCAAATTCGAAGGTCGGACCGTTGCCTTTATCCTCGTAATAGCCAATCCGATCACCGATATACTTGAAGCCAGTCAGGAAGCTTTCGTTCTTGAGACCATAGTTCTTGGCGATCTTCCGTCCGAGATCCGAAGTGACGATGGTGTCGTACATCACCCCATCGGCGTGAAGCTTGCCTTGGCGTTTTCTTTCGGAGAAAAGATAATCGATGAGCAAGGCGCCGGATTGATTGCCCGTTAAGCGTTCATAAGTGCCTTTGCTCGAAAGGAAGGCAATTCCGCAGCGGTCGCCATCGGGGTCGGTCATAACGGCAACGTCAGCTTTGACCTTCTTGGCGAGTTTGATCGGTTCAATCCAAGCGTCATCCATTTCGGGGTTCGGCGAAAGAGTGCCTGAGAAATCAGGATCGTGGGTGCATTGACTTTCAACCGGGATGATCTCATAACCGCAATCTTTGAAAACGCGGAGGGCGTTTTCTAAAGAAGTGCCATGATTCGGGGTATAGACGATTTTGAAATTCTTTTTATCTAAATTCGGATTGACCTGAACCGCTTCAACCGCTTTGACATAATCGTCATCGACTTTGCTCGGGAGGATGACAGTTTTGCCTGGGCGAGAGGCTTTGGGGGTCTCGACTTCGAGGGGATCAGGCAAACTGGCTAAGATATCCAGCATCGGTTGAATCTTTTCCGGAACCAACTGGCAGCCTTTATCGTCATAGACCTTATAACCGTTATATTGCTTCGGGTTATGGCTGGCGGTGATCATGATACCGCCGACGCCTTTGACGTAGCGGACGCCATAGGAGAGTTCAGGGGTCGGGCGTAAGGAATCAAAGAGATAAGCATTGATGCCCATCTCATTCAGAATCTGAGCGCATTCCTCGGCATAATCGCGACTGTGGTGGCGGTTATCGTGAGAAATCACGATGCCTTGTTTTTTAGCATTGGGGTATTGCTTTAAGACCATTTCGCCCATGGCGATGGTGGCCCGCTTGACCGTGAAAGTATTCATCCGGTTGGTGCCAGGACCGAGAATGCCCCGCATGCCGCCGGTGCCAAACTGAATGTCTTGGAAGAAGGCATCGTCTTTTTGTTTCGGATCCATCGCTTCGAGAAGGCGCTTATCTTCGGCACTGACTTTGCTCGATGAAACCCACTTTTGGTAGTTGACGTCCACAGCGTTCATATGTTCTTCTTTCCGGTTCAGGTGAACCTTGGCTTTTTTCATACTATCACATTTTACCCTTTGGGGGACTCTTTCTCCTTGTTTTCCTCCGAGGGTTTGGAAAAGAAGGTAGCCAGAGCATGATAGAGCAAATTGGGGTCGATTGGCTTCGAGAGATGCCCGTTCATTCCATAGGCATCAGCTTTGGCGATGTCGCTCGTGAAAGCATCGGCGGTTAAAGCAATAATGGGTACTTTCTTCGCGTCTTCCCTCTCGAGCGAATGGATGGCTAAGGTCGCTTGATATCCATTCATCTTTGGCATGCGAATGTCCATGAGAATCATGTCGATGGTTTTCGGTTCGCTTTGGCTAAAGAAAGCCACGCCTTCTTGACCGTCTTTCGCCAACAAAACATGGATGCCTTGTTTCTCTAACAAACGTTTGGCAATCTCTTGATTGAGGACATTATCTTCGCAAATCAACACTCTTTTGCCTTTAAGGATGGCTAAATCATTTTCGTTCAAAGGCTTGTTGTCTTGGTCATGCACTTTCCGCTCATCGACGGTGGGGAAATTGAAAACCAATGTGAATTTCGTTCCTTGGTGAAGCTGGCTTTCGCATTGAATTGTTCCGCCCATAAGTTCGACCAATTTTTTCACGATGGATAAGCCTAACCCTGTGCCGGTTTCTGGCGAAGAATTGGTTTGCGATTCTTGAGAAAAAGGCTCAAACATTTTGGTTTGGAATTCGGGGCTCATACCAATGCCATCGTCTTGAATTTGCGAAGTGACTTCGATGATTTGGCTTGGAAGCATTCGCTCCTGAATATCGAAACGAATGTGACCGCCTTCTGGCGTATATTTGACGGCATTCGAAAGCAAATTGAAATAAATCTGGGTAATTCGAAGCTTATCAGTGAGAGGAACAAGATGGGTTTCTTTTTGATTGAGGGCGCCGCTCGTGAAAGTGAAGGTTTGCTTTTTGCTTTCGACAAGCGGGCGGATGACGGCTTGGATATAACCTTCGAATTCCGAATAAGGATAAGGCTCGAGATGAAGCTCAATTTTGCCGCTTTCAGCTTTTGACATATCCAAAACGTCGTTGATGCGTCCTAAGAGGAAGGCAGAAGAGGTGTCGATTTTTTGGAGATAGTCTTTCGTCACTGGTGGGTTATCTTCTTGCTGGGCCAAATAAGTCATGCCCATAATGCGTTTAATGGCGTTCTTAAGTCGTGTGACATCGTCGAAAGGAATTCGCTTTTGCCAGCGGAAGCTTTATCCGCTTTTTCGTAGGCCAAGGTCAGTTTTTTATTGAGGCGGTGTCCGCGGATAAGGAATGTGACAAGGAGAGCGACAATTAACAAAGAAGCGATAAGGGCGAATAGCGTCATGCCATTATTGGCCATGTAGTCGCTGATGGTGTATTGAGGAGTCACAATGCTATCGGCGGCAATTAACGAGGTCAAAGCGCTAGCAGGAATGGCACCGACAGCTTTTTGCAACGCTGAGAAAAGAAGAGGATCTTCATTCGTGGTGACTCCAATACAAACGCTGTAATCGAGTTCGGGCTTCGTGAAATAAGATAAGCTTCGGTATTTAGCATGATACGAAACTTGCTCATAGGCCAAAGTCCCCATAGCGGCGGCATCCACTTCGCCCGAAATCACCGCGGAGATGCAGGCCTCATCATCGACGTAAGAGATGGCTTCGTAGCCCAGTTTTTCCAAGCGTCCCTTGAGGTATTTTTTTCCAACGCGATAGGCGATTTTTTCGCATTGCCTCCTAAATCAGGCTTGCTAACAAAACCATAAGTAAGGCTCATGTAGGGATTGGCCAAGCGAGCGTTGAGTGTCACCCCATAAGAAAAATCATCCGGGACTTGAGCGCAAAGTTCGTTTTCGCCTGCTATGAAGAGAGTGAACATCTCTTGGAAAGTGCCATAGACTTTGTAATTAAACTTTAACGGCATTTTCGTTTGGAGGAGTGAAAAGTAATCTGGCAATATCCCTTGCAAAACGCCATCCTTTTCGTAAGCGATTGGCTTCTCGCCAGAGGTAACGGCAATGGTAACCGATTCTTTTTTCGCCAAATAATTGGCTTCATCTTTCGTCAAAGCGACATTGCGACCTTTGCTGCTATCCTCAAAATATTTTTCGTAGAGGCGGCTTTGCAAGGAGGGGTCAGAGGATTGGATCGCGTGGAGGGAACGGTTGAGTTCATCGAGGATCTCACTCTTCGTATTAGAAACCGTGAAATAGAAGGGGTTCGGTTCCCATTCGGAAATAATCCGAAAATCTTGTGATTTAGCGGTATTGATCAGCGTGACGGCATCGATGTCGCCACGATCGAGGGCAGCTAAGGCCGTATCGTCGCTCGAATAACGTTGATAGGTATATTGAAAGGTATTATTGGTGGCTTTCTTCGATAATAAGCCTTCGCGGAAGTCGCTGATAATGCCACCGATCTTCATGCCATTGAAAGCGGAAAAATCATCATAGTAATACCGCGTATCGTTGTCGCGAGTAACCAAATACATTTGGCTCGAGATATCCGGATAATCGCCGAAGTTATAACGGCTTAACCGCTCCGTGGTCTTGCCGACGTCGCCCAAAAGATCAATTTCGTGATTGGCCAATTTGGTTTCTAGGTCAGCCCAGTCGCCAAAAGTGTAGTGATAAGTCCAGCCGGTATATTGGGCGATCATCGCCAAATATTCGTAGTTATAGCCCCCGATGGTTTCCGGGGTCATGCCATCCTGCATACCCGCTTCGCTATACCAGCCCACTTCAACGACGGTCGGATTCGCGCTGCTCGCTAAGCGGGAAGGCGAAAAGGCGTTTGGACTAAAGAGACCGAACGAAGATGCAAGGAGGATTAATCCTGATAATAAAGAATGCATAAACCAGCCTTTATTTTATTAAAAGCCTTTATAGAAGGTAGATAATGCCTTTAAATCCTGTTTCATGCTGGAAGCCCCTGGGCTAAGAGATGGCGAAGCCTCGTGTTCTTTTTAATGAGAGTAACGATTATTTGACGGGAATCATGATATCGAGAATAAAGAGGTTATTTTCTAATTTGACAAGGGAATTGCCGTGATATTTGTCAACAGTCGAAATAATGCTCTTGAGACCATAGCCATGGTAATCCGTGTCATCTTTTGAGGTAAGAGGTAATCCATCTTTGAACCGGATATTTCTGGAGCAATAGTTCTCGAGATGAATCGTCGTGAATTTGTTCTTTTGATTGATGTTGAGACGAATAATTCGTTTTCCTTCCTCTTCTTTTTCTAACGCCTCGATGGCGTTATCGAGCGCATTGCCGAATAACGAGAAGATGTCGAGTTCGTCAAGAAAAGAAAGGCTTTCCGGATTGACGATGTAATTGAAAGAGATGTGCTTATTTTCACAAAGAAGCGACTTTTCGGTTAAGACCAAATCAAGAGCTTCGTTTCCAGTCTTGACGATGTCGCCATAGATGTTGACCGCCTTTTTGATTTCTTCAATGTGGGCGGTTCTTTCTTGGGGACTCACATGCTCGAGGGCGATGATTTGATTTTTCAGATCATGGCTCTTTAGATTGATGATATCGATCGTTTCTTTGCTCATCTTTTGCTGTTTGGCTTGCTGATGAAGCATCTCTTCAAGGACGGCTTTTTCGGATTCGAGGTCTTTCTCTTTGCCCACGAGATAGATCAGGACGCTGACGCCATATTGAATCAAAAGGGCGAAGAGGCATGAAACCATTTCGTAGAGAATGGCAACGAGATTATTGAGATTGCTGCTTTTGGCAATTTGGCTTAAGAAAATGGTGATGAGGATGATGAAGGCGCTGGAAAGGCAGACCATCCAGTTGTTCTTCATTGGAACTTTTCGAAGGGCAAAATGCACCAAGGCAAAGGCGCCGAGGTAGAAGAAGACGAATACGCCGAGATAGAGGGCGATTCTCGCCCCTCGGGTGGCATCGCTCGGCAAGAGGCGCGTGAAAAGCAAAAGAATGTTCCAAGTGATGTTTTGGAAAGCAAAGGCAATCGCGGTGTAGGAGATGGCATCAAAGACGCTTTCTTTATAGATGAAGAAGCAAAAGATGCCGGAGATAATGGCGATGACGAGATAAACGAAATTGATGATGCCTACGCTTAAGGAAGGCATCCAATACAAAGCGACCGAAAGAGTCAACTCCCCTAAAAGAATCCAATACCAATACTTGCGTTTCTCTAGACGATGCATCGCGATATTCAGCGCGATGAAGATCTCAAGAAAGAAGTTGAGATTGTGCAAAAGCAGGAAATCAAAGCTACCCATATTTAGTTGTTGACGTAAGAGGTCAAAGCGTCGAGGAAATCCTTTTTCCTTAAGCGCGAGATCTCTACCCTCCTTCCATTGGTTAACACGGCACAGTTATCGCTGATCTCCGTCACGTGAGAAAGATTGACCAAAATACCGCTATTGCAGCGGACAAAAACTTTGGGATCGACTTTTTCTTCAATATCTTTCAACGAGCCACGGAAGGAATAATCGCCTTTGAGAGTGAAAACGGTGACTTCGTGCTTGAAGATATCACAGAAAAGAATCGACTCTGTTGGGATTTTTTTGATGGTATCTTTTGTTTTGATAAGCAAAGAATTGTCGGTGGTTTCGTCTTTATTGCCCAGGCGTTGCAACTCAAGCGAGAACTGGAAATAATTGACGGGTTTTAGCACGTAATCCAAGGCGAAAACTTTATAACCATCGATGGCGTATTGGGCGAGATTGGTGATAAAAACGAGATTGACTTTACTGTCGATTTCCCGGATGCGCCGCGCTGCGGTCATCCCATCCATGACGGGCATGTTAATGTCGAGGAAAATTCCATCATAATCACCATCGTAATGTTCGAGCAAATCAAAGGGATTATCAAAATAGTCCGCATTGATTTTGACGTTATTCTCACGAGCAAAGCGCTCGGTGTAAGCCTTTAAGGTATCGAGCTGTTGACGTTCGTTGTCCACAAAAACGATCTTCATTTTTCTGACCTCCACAATGATAAAGCGAAAAAGGAAGTTAACGGAAGTGGAATCGGTTTTATGCTTTAAAGTAAGCATAAACACTAAAGAAAGCGCTTTTTCATGCGTTGTAAGCGATTACATCCGAGTCAGAAAAGCGACAATTTGAGTCAAAGGATGCCTCGGAGAATTTCCTCCGTGTTTAAGTATTGCCCGGATGAAGGAAGCTGATGGTTAGCTTCTTATTCCCATATTTAGGAGGATATCCATGTCCAAAAAGCTGAAGTTGCTTCGTGGACTCGGGATGCTCTCGTCAACCTTGCTCGCCGTTTCGATCACGGCTGGAGTGGTGATGGAGTATTACCGGGATCCGCTCGACTCTCTCTTAGGAACGAAAAGTTCTAAGATCGAGACGACCACATCAGGAAATGCCGAAGATGCCTGGAATTATAAGTCCAGTTTCAAAACGGCGAAGGAAGCGTTTGAGGGCTATAAATCATTTGCTATTAAAGAGTCCCAACAAACCATGGCCTTGCTCAAGAATCTCACGAGCAATGGCACGAGCGCCCTTCCGATTGCTAAAGATGCCAAAATCACCCTATTTGGTACCCGCAGCTACGGACCGGTCTATGGCAATAGCGGCGGTTCGATCGCCGATATGAAGACCGTTTACGACAATCAAATTTTCACCTGTTTCAAGAATCGTGGGTTCCAACTCAACCCGACGATGCTCGCGACCTACGAAGCCCATTTCTCGGGCGAAGTCATGAGCGGTTCAGGCTTTGGCGCCAAACCGCCCGAGTATCCGAGCTTGACCAAAACCGACACTGTTGTTGAGTTGACTCCGGCTGCTTTGAAAGCCATCAACGTCAATTACGATCAAGACTACGCTGCTTATAGCGACGCGGCGATCGTGGTGGTGGGACGTCCGGGTGGGGAATCGAAGAACTATTATCCTGGCAAAAGCGGAATGACCGCTGAGACCTCGACCACGACGGACAACATCATGGGTCTTTCTAGCGAGGAGATGGAAATCATCGCCGAAGCGAAGAAGTGCTCGAAGAAAGTCATCGTCCTTATTAACTCCACCAACGTGATGGAGATTAAGGCCTTGGCCGATGATCCGGAAATCTCCGCGATCATGTGGATTGGCTATCCGGGTGCCTATGGTTTCTATGGTGTTGCCGATATTCTTAATGGCACCGTTTCGCCATCCGCTCGCTTAGGCGATACCTATTGCAGCAATGGCGCTGTCGCTCCGGCCATGCAAAGCTTTGGCAACATCCCTTGGGTGAATGCCGCTGACTTTACTTCCGCCGATAACGTGAACTCCTATTTGGTCGAAGCAGAGGGGATTTACAGCGGATATCGCTATTATGAAACCCGTTATGCCGACATTGTGAATGGCGTTAATGGCGCTAGCACGGCCAAGGCTGGAACCTATACGACAGGTTATGGCAAAGTAGGCACCACGGATGGAACGTGGGACTACAAGCAAGAAGTCGTTTATCCTTTCGGCTATGGTTTAAGCTACACGACGTTCACTCAGACCTTAGATTCCGTTTCAATCTTGGGCAACAAGAAAGAAGCGAGTGTCAAGGTGACCGTCAAAAATACCGGCAATGTTGCCGGACGCGATGTCGTCCAGCTTTATGCCCAAAGTCCTTATACCGATTACGACAAGACCAATGGCGTCGAGAAGTCCGCGATTCAACTCATGGACTTCGAGAAGAGCAAAGAATTAGCCGCTGGCGAATCGCAAACGATTACGATGACGATCGACATGGCGAACTTAGCGAGCTATGACTTCAAAAATGCCAAAACTTTCATTGCGGATGCTGGCGATTACTACTTCGCCTTAGGCAATGATTCCCATGACGCTCTCAATAACGTCTTGGCCGCCCAAGGCAAAACGACGGCGAATGGCATGAACGTGAATGGCGAAAGCAAGAAAACCTACAAGTGGAATTGGGGTGGTGATGTTGATAAAGACACCTTCTCCGTTTCCAAAGAAGGCGTGGAAATCACCAACGCGCTCTCCGATGGCGATTATTCGATGGATCTCAATACTTTCATGCCGGGAACAGTGACGTATCTGACCCGCAGTGATTGGAATGGGACCTTCCCGAAAACCTATGAAGGATTGAGTACGAATGCGGCTCTGAATCGCTTATTGAAGAACGATATCGTCGCTTTAAAGAGCGGCGAAGACACTTCCGCTTATAAGTGGGGTCAGTCCAGCAGTTTGTCGATCAACGATCTCAAAGGCGCCGGCTGGGATGATGAACGCTGGAACGAACTCATCGACAAGATGAGCGCCGCCGAGTTCCTCGACTTTGCCTCGAACGCCTTCCATCACATTCAAAAGATTGATTCCGTTGGTTACCTCGGCAACAATGCCGATGATGGCCCTGGCGGCAGTGATACGCACTACCTGCAAGAAGGAACCTACCAAGGCACCGCTTATGCGGATGCGGCGGATTACACGGGTTATGGCACTCGCGTTTGCCCGTCCCAACAGAACTTAGGCTATGGCTGGAACAAAGAACTCGCTTATGAAAATGGTGAGATTATCTTGGGCGAAACTTCGCTCATCCTCAACCTCCCGATCATCATTGGCCCGGGCATGAACCTCCATCGGCACGGCTATAACGGACGCGGTGGCGAATACTATTCTGAAGATCCGATGCTCTCGGGTTATATTGGCAGCTCTTCCGTTCAAGGCGGTCAGAGCAAAGGCGTGATTGTCAACATCAAACACGCAGCCTTCAATGACCAAGAAATCAACCGTTCGGGCATCGCGGTATTCATGAACGAGCAAAAGGCTCGCGAACTTGAACTCCGCAATCTCCGGCAAGCCTTTGAAGGAAACGGCAAGCCCGCTGCCTTCGAAAGCGATTCGACCAAAGCCAGCGCCTATACGAAAGGCGCGACTGGCGTCATGACATCCTACAACCGCGTTGGCGCCGTCGCTTCTAGCGCGAACCGCGGATTGATGGTCAACATTCTCCGCAAAGAGTGGGGCTTCAAAGGCTATAACGTCACCGACTTCACCGGCGTTTCGGCCAAAGCCGCTCCGAAAGAGTCGATCATGGCGGGAACCGTTGCCTTCTGTGGCTTCGGCAAACCTTCGGTCGATTATTGGGACGAGACGACCTTAAAAGGCGATGCAGCGATGTGCGAGGCCATCAAGACCAACGAAAAGTACATCCTCTATACGATTGCGAATTCGAATGCGCTCAATGGCATCAACTCTTCTTCGAAGACTGTGGAACTGATGACGTCCTGGCGCGCCCTCTACATCAGCCTCATCTCGGTCACGGCTGCCTTAGCCGTCGGCGGATTTGGAGCCTACGCGATTCTCGGACTGATCGCTCATAAGAAAAAGGAGGAAAACTAAGATGAAGTTCTTCAAAAATCAAACCGTAGGGGGTTATCTCGTTGATGCTGCTACGCTCCTCTCCTTCCTTGGCGTGATCTTCTACATCATCACCGGAACCAGCGGCTTCCTCGCGGGGAATGCCGTCGATCCGTGGCCGATTATTCTCTCCCTCTTGGGGGTGGCGATCGGCGTGGTACTCTTCCTCTTCGCTCCGAAACTTCCCTCTTGGGCGATCGATGTGCTCCTTGGAGCGTTACTCATCGCCTTGTCGGCAAGCTTCTGTCTCTTTATCTACGATCGGCTTACGCTCTTCGCGGATGTCTGGTTCATCCCCGTCAACTATCCGGCGGCGGAAAAGACTTGGCTCGGTGTTTCCTTAATCGGCATTATCTTTCAAATTATGTCGGTAATCGCACTGATTGTGGCGGGCTTCATGGATAAGCTGGTCAAAGCGGAATAGGATGAGCTTAGGGCTCCGGTGGGTTCGCCCGCCGAAGCCCTTTGTTTCATCAGAGTCGAAAAAATAAGCGAGTTTTGCAGGGGATAATCACATGGAAAGAATACCTTTAATGAAAGATTGGCTCTTCTCTAAAATTGGGGAAGAGCAATCCCAATTCATCGATTTGCCACATGATGCCATGCTTCATGAAGAGCGGACGATCGCGGCGCCGGGAATCAATTCTTCGGCCTATTTTCCAGGTGGCGAATACGTCTACGTGAAATCCTTCCTTGCACCGGCTGAATGGAAAAACAAAACGGTTTATCTCCATTTTGAAGGCGTCTATCATCATCCCGAAGTTTTCATTAATGGTCTCAAAGATGCGGGTTGGGATAATGGCTATCGGGATTTCGCTTTTGAGATTAGCGAAAAACTGATCTTCGGAGGACATAACGAGATTAAAGTTCTCGTTCATAATGCCGATCAGCCCAATTCGCGTTGGTATTCCGGAAGCGGAATCTACCGTCCAGTCTATCTCGAAGTTTTGCCGGAGAAGCACCTCTTCCTTCATGGGGTTCGGATTGAAACCCTCTCGTATCTTGAAAAGAAAATCCGCGTCCATCTCTCCTCGAACGGGAATGGACCTTTCAAAATTGATATTCAAGATGGTCAAGAGGTTTTGGCTCATCAAGAAGGTATATTAGATCACGAAACTAACGTCGAGTTTACTCTCCCCTCCGCTAAACTTTGGAATCCTCAAGAACCCCAACTCTATCAATGCCACGTTCTTTATGGTGAAGACGAGCGTCTCGAAAAATTTGGAATCCGCATGATCGAAGCCGATGCTCAAATGGGTTTCAGACTTAATGGGGTCACGACCCTTCTTAATGGCGCTTGCGTCCATGGCGACAACGGTCTTTTGGGTGCCTGTTCTTATCCTGAGGCTGAACGGCGGAAAGTTCGTCTGTTAAAAGAGAACGGTTATAACGCTGTCCGCTGCGCCCATAATCCTTGTTCCATCGCCTTTCTTGAGGCTTGCGACGAGGAAGGTTTATTCGTCATGGATGAATATGCTGACATGTGGTTCATGCATAAGAGCAAATACGATTACGCCACCTATTTGCCCCATCAATGGGAACAGGATTTGACAGCGATGATTGAGAAAGACTTCAATCACCCTTCCGTTGTGATGATCTCCTTAGGCAACGAAGTGGGGGAGTCCGCCAAAAAAGAAGGGGTTGCTCTTTGCCAGAAAATGTCCGATTTTGTCCATCAAAACGGCAACCATTGGCTCACCACGGCCGGGATTAATGTTTTCTTTAACCTTCTCTCTTCGCTTGGGCTTGGTGTCTATAGCGATAAGAAAGCCGATAAGAAAGCTTCCGTCGGAAGTGAGTTCTTTAATAAATTGGCAGGGCTTTTAGGCGATGAGACGATGAAGCGGGGAGCAGCGCTTCCCTCGGTCGATCGTCGCATTCGTGGGGTCTATTCAACCCTTGATGTTGCCGGCTATAACTATGGAATTCTTCGCTATAAAAAAGATCATAAAAAATACCCCCATCGCGTGATTTTGGGAAGCGAGACTTTCTGCAAGGATGCCGCCCTTTATCTCGATATGGCGAAAAAGAACCCCGCCATTATCGGTGATTTCGTTTGGTCGGGCATGGATTATCTTGGTGAGGCTGGAGTTGGGGCTTGGGAATACGAAGAATATGCAAAAGACTTCCGCCCGACCCTCGGATGGATTACGGCAGGCTCGGGAAGAATTGATCTCAATGGCAATCCCCTCGGTGAGGCGCTTTATACCCGAGTTGTCTATGGACTTTCACCTTTGGAAGTGGCGGTTCGACCCTTGATGGCAAAGAAAGATCACTCGCCTTCGGCATGGAAGATGTCGGATGCTTTGCCCTCTTGGAGTTTTGAAGGCCGAGAAGGAAGAAAAGCCACTGTCGAAGTCTATGCGCGTTCATCGCGAGTTGCCCTTTTCCTTAACGGAAAGAAAGTCAAAGAAAAGAAGTGCGACAAATCCGGTCGAACCCTGTTTGTTTTGCCTTATGAACCCGGAGAACTTAAGGCTGTTTCTTATGATGAAAAACAAGAAGAAATCGCCAGCAAATCCCTCGTAAGTGCTCAAAAAGAGACGGTTCTATCGCTTCAAAGCGAAAGGAAAGACGTTTCTTCCGATTCGCTGGTCTATATCGGATTGGCTTTCACTGACAACTCTGGAGTGTTAAAGCCTCTCGTCAAAGGGAGAATTAGCCTCAAAGTCGAAGGGGGACGCCTTTTGGGCTTTGGCAGTGCCGCTCCCTATAACGAGGAGAGTTATTTAGGAACTTCGTGCACGACGTATTATGGTCAGGCATTGGCAATCATCTTGGCAGATGGCACCAAAGAGCTTGAAGTGAGATCTTCTTCTTCTTTCGGTGAAAAAACTTTGCTCCTTCCGATAAAGAAAAGAATATCATTATGAGTAAAAACCGACCTCTTTCTTCATCTTTTTCTTTTGGAACAAAAATGAAAATATTTTCTTCTACGCGCTGAGGCGAAAACACCTTATACTAGTGCTGTAGACGAAAGGGGATAGCCAGATGAAAAACATCGGCTCTCGAACCATAAAAGATTGCATCTTTTTGGGTCGTCCTTTTTGTCGTAAGGAGATCACTTTATGAAGAAAAACGTGTTGAGTTATCATCCTGGACATCCGAATCCTCAATTCTATCGTCCGATCTTCACCATGCTCAATGGCGAGTGGCGTTTCGTCTTTGATGACGAGCAACGCGGATTGAGCGAAGGCTGGAGCAACAAAATCCCCGAGCAAAGTCAAACGATTCAAGTCCCTTACGCGTACGAAACTCCCTTATCAGGAATCAACGTTCAAGAAGAACACGATACGGTTTGGTATTTCAAAACCTTTGCCAATCC
>DAISHV010000002.1:47575-53123 GCA_036822315.1 Bacillota bacterium
GAGATTCAATCGGAATTCGGTCGGATCATTACGGACCACGTTCCTCATCCTTCGATTATGAGTTATGTTGCCTATAACGAAAGCTGGGGCGTTGATGATGTTGCTTCTTCTAGCGAAGAAAAAGACTTGGTCAATAGCCTTTATCAAATGGCGAATCGCATCGATTGGACTCGCCCCGTCATTTCAAACGATGGTTACGAAGCGACAGAAACCGACATTTTGGCCCTTCATAACTACGCCGAAGATGGAAAGGCTCTTCTCGAATACTACGCGGGTTTAAAGAAAGCCCTGAAGAATGGCGAGAACTTCCTCGCGTGCGGCGACAAGAAAGCCTTCGCCATGGATTATCACTATTCGGGTCAGCCGATCGTTCTTAGTGAATTCTTTGGTGCCAGTTTCAAATCCAGTGCGGGAAAAGGCTGGGGTTACAACAATCCGGTGAAGGATGCTCGAGCCTATTTAAGGCGTTATCGCTCGCTTCTTCGAGCCATCAAAAAGCTTTCGTTCGCTGGTTATTGTGCGACCCAATTCGCCGACACTTACCAGGAGAAGAATGGTTTTGTGGACGAAAATCGTGCGCCGAAAGCTTCTTTAGAAGCCATTAAACGGGCGAATAAGTCCTTCTAATCGATTTTCTTTAGCGTTGCTTCTAGGCCCGGTCCCCCTCCTGATCGGGCCTTTTCGTTTACGGAATACGGAAAAGCTCACCCCGGTTTGTAGGGAACCGAGATGAGCCTTCCAGCAAGTTTTAACGGAGCTCGACCTTAACGGTCTTTTCGCTCCGGGCGAACGGGATGAGCAAACCTTTTTGGGGTTTTCCATCGACATATAACGTCGGCTTTTCAGCCGTGTTGTCGATACTGATGTCGTAGGTATTACCCCGGAACTTCCGCACGATGTGGAGGTGGGGGAATTTCCCTCTCGGAAGATGAGGATCGACCAAGAGTCCGTCGTAATCAGGCCGAATACCCAAGAGATATTGGCTTAAGGCGACAAAACTCCAAGTGGCGCTGCCACTGAGCCAGCTGTTTTTGGCTTGCCCATAATTCTTCGCATCGCGACCGGCGATCATCTGCGAATAGACATAAGGTTCGGTGTAATGAACGTCTGATTCATCTTCAATATAAGCCGGAGCATTCTTTCGGTAGAGTTCATAAGCCGCTTCGCTTTCGCCTTCGACGCAATGGGCGATGACAACCCAAGGATTGTTGTGGTTGAAGACGGCACCATTTTCTTTATAGCCTTGCGGATAAGACGAGATTTCGCCTAGTTCCACATGGTAGGTGGAATAGCAGGGGTGTAAGAGCTCGAGGCCATACTTATTGCCTAAGATGGCTTCGGTATTCTTTAAAGCGGTGTGGCCATAGCCCAAATCGTGACCTATGCCAGCCATGACGCAGAAGCCTTGCGGCTCAATGAAAATCTGGCCTTCTTCGCATTCTTTGGATCCAACTTTATGCCCATAACCATCGTAGGCACGGAGGAACCAGCCTCCATCCCAACCATAGTGGATTGTGGAATCTTCAATCTCTTTTAAGGCTTTCAAAATCCTTGCAGATTCCGCTTCGTTTCCTAAAATTGAAGCGATTTTCGCGTAATCTTGTCCATACTTTACGGCCATGCCGGCGATGAAGACGCTTTCGGCGATGCCCGTTTCTTTGTTCGCAGTGGTCTGGAAGCTCTCACCCGGAGTGGTGGAGAAGCAGTTCAAGTTCAAGCAATCGTTCCAATCGGCTCGGCCGATTAAAGGCAAGCCATGGGGACCGCGATGGTTGATCGTGAAATCGATGGAAGCTTTGAGGTGCTCCATGAGGGGCGCTTCGCTTCCTTTGACATTATCGAAAGGGACTGGAGTGGAAAGGAAGGCGTAATCTCCAGTCTCTTTCAAGTAGGCAGCGGTTGCGGCGATGAGCCAAAGCGGATCATCGTTAAATCCTGAGCCAATATCGCTATTTCCTTTTTTGGTTAAGGGCTGATATTGGTGATAGGTGGAACCATCTTTTTTCTGAATCGAAGCAATATCGATAATCCGGGTCTTTGCCTTTTCTGGAATCAGATGGACGAAGCCAAGAAGATCTTGGCATGAATCGCGGAAACCCATGCCCCGTCCGATACCCGATTCGTAATAAGAAGCGCTGCGGGAGAAGAGATAGGTGACCATGCATTGGTATTGGTTCCAGATGTTGGCCATCCGATCCAATTTCTCATCGCCGGTTTCGGCGTGATAAATCGATAAAAGAGTATTCCAATGCTCTTTTAAGTCGGCTAAAGCTTTTTCGGCTTTTTCGGCGCTGTCAAAACGTTTCATCAACGATTCGGCAGGGGTTTTGTTAATGATATTCGGCTTAATGAACTTTTCTTCGTTGTTAATTTCAACATAGCCGAGGACGAAGACTAATTTCTTGGATTCACCTGGCTTTAGGCTCAGATCGATTTGATGCGCAGCGATTGGACGCCAGCCGCTGGCAACGTAATCGCCAAGTTGTCCTTGTTCGATTTCAATTGGCTGTTCGTAGCCATTAAAGCGTCCGAGGAAGCGATCTCGGTCGCTTTCAAAGTGAGAGCAATGGGAATTAACGGCATAAAAGGCATAATGGTTCCTCCGTTCACGGAATTCAGTTTTGTGGTAAATCACGCCATCGTAGCATTCAACTTCGCCTGTCGAGAGATTGCGTTGGAAATTCTCTCCATCATCGGAGGCATTCCACAAACACCATTCCACTTGAGCGAAAAGAGAGAAAGCTTTGGTTTCTTTGCTCTCGTTTTTGATTTCGACTTCTTGAATCTCGCAAGCTTCCTTTAACGGGACAAAACAAGTGACTTTGACACGAAGAAGATTCTTCATGCCTTCGAAGCTGGAATAGCCCATGCCATGTCGGCATTCATAAAAATCTAGCGGGGTTTTGGCGGGCAAGAAAGCCGGGGACCAGATCGTCGAGCCATCCTTGACGTAGAAATGGCGACCATCCATATCGGCGGGGACATCATTGTAGCGGTAGCGGGTAATGCGGCGAAGCTTGGCATCTTTATAGAAAGAATAGCCGCCCATGGTATTGGAAATAAGCGAAAAGAAGGCATCGTCACCTAAATAGTTGATCCAGGCCGAGGGTGTATTCGGCGTCGAAATAACATATTCACGTTTCTGATCATCAAAGTGTCCGTATTTCATAAATTGCCCTCTCGCGTGCGTTACGTATTATTATAAGAATTAATATCTTAACAATAATAAGCAACATCTTGACAAAACCTTAACTTAAACGATTTCGTCACGATCACCATTGTAGAGGAAAAAATCGCAAAAACAACCGACTAAAAAATTTTTTGGAACGAAAAAAGTACGAAAATCAAATATGAAACCTACGAAAAGCGATTTTCGCAAAAAAGTAAGGGCTTACATTTGTCCTTGACGGTGCATTTAAAAGTGGCTACTATGATTTCGCGAAAACGTTTTCGTGAAAAGGAGGGAGCAACCATGGTGCGTATTTGCGATATCGCTGCGAAATGCGGATTTAGCAACGCGACCGTATCCAAGGCGTTGAATGGCTCCCATGAAATCCCCGACGAAACCGTGGTTCGCGTTAAGAAAGCCGCTGATGACTTGGGCTACGTTCCCAACGCCAGCGCCCGTTCCTTAAAGATGAGACGAAGTTTCACGATTGGCGTTCTCTTCGTAGACTCGACTGCTTCTGGACTGACCCACGAATTCTTCTCGGCCATCCTCAATGCGGCCAAAGTCGAAGCTGAGAAACGCGGCTACGATATTACGTTTATCGCTTCGGACAATTTCGGAGGCAAGAAGGTTTCTTACCTTGAACACGCTCGGAGTCGCAACATCGATGGCATCTTGATCGCTTCGGTCGACTTCCACGATCCCGCCGTCATCGAGTTAGCCAATTCTGACTTACCGGTGGTGACGATCGACTATGTCTACAATGGCTGCACAGCCATCATGTCCGATAACGAAGTTGGGGTCGCTGCTGAAGTGGCTCACGCTTACAAACTCGGACACCGTCGGATCGGCTTCATCCATGGCGAACTGACCGATGTGACCAAAAAACGGTTGGCCGGCTTCCAAAGGCAATGTGCTAAGTTGGGTCTTGTTGTTCCTGAGGAATATCTCAAGACCGCGCAGTATCACGATCCGGATACGGTTGGAAAAGCTCTGGGCGAACTCAAAGCACTTCCAGTCTCACCGACTTGCGTGATCTTCCCGGATGATGTCTCCGCCGTGGCGACCATCGTGTCGGCCTCGGCTCAAGGTTCATCCAAATTCGCGAATTTCTCGATCGCTGGTTACGATGGCATCGCACTCTCAAGAATGCTTGACCCCGTCCTTACCACTTATTGCCAGGATACTGAGATGATCGGCGCGCTTGCCACGAGCAAACTGATCGAACGCATTGAACACCCCGAAACCTTCGTTCCGGAGCAAATCGTGGTCAATGGCCATCTGCAAGAAGGTGGCACAATCAAGGCTATAGCCGCTGTGTAGGGGCGGATAAGCACATATATCTGAAAGCAACATTGAAAGGAGGATTTAATTAATCTATGAAAAAATCAATGTTAGCCGTCACAGCAATCGCAGCAGTCGGGCTCCTGGCGTTAGCCGGCTGCAACGGAGGAACAAGCAGTGGTGCTGGAAGTTCCGCTGCCGGAAGTTCGGCTGCCGGAAGTTCGGCCGCTGGTACTTCTTCAACCGTCACGCCTTCAACCGAAGGCAAAGTCCTCAACATCGAGTGCTGGAATAACGAATTCCAGGGCCGTTTCGAGAACTTCTATCCGGATTTCATCAAGACCGTCAAGGAAGGCGATTCTTCTTATGACCTCCTTCGCGATGGAACCAAGGTCTACTTCAAGATCACCGCGAACGATAACAACGGTTATCAGAACAAGCTCGATGCCGATCTCAAGGCACAGGATTCTGCTGCCGCTGATGACAAGGTCGATATGTTCTTGATCGAAGCCGACTATGCCACCAAGTACACCGCCAGCGATTATGCTCTCGATGTCAAAGGTGATATTGGCTTAAGCGATGCCGATGTCTCCAACATGTATCAATACACCAAAGACATCGTTACTGTTGATGGCAAGTTAAAGGCTGTCAGCTGGCAGGCGACTCCGGGACTTTATGCCTATCGTCGTGATCTTGCCAAGACTGTTTTGGGCAGCGATGATCCGGTCACCGTCCAGGCCGCGTTAGCCGATTGGACCAAGTTCGATGCTGTTGCGAAGACCGCACACGACAAAGGCATCTACATGCTCTCGGGCTACGATGATGCTTATCGTGTCTATTCGAACAACATGGCGAAGCCGTGGGTCACGAACAAAGTCGTCCACCTCGATGATCAAATCAAGGCTTGGATGAAAGCGACCAAGGCTTACACCGATGCCGGCTATAACGATAAGACTTCGCTCTGGGATGCTCAGTGGCAAAAGAACCAAGGACCGAAAGGCGACAAGGTCTTCGGTTACTTCTACAGCACTTGGGGCATTAACTTCACTCTCGCTGGCAACTCCGATCCGGATAAGCTCGGCAATGTCAACGATG
>DAISHV010000003.1:0-46976 GCA_036822315.1 Bacillota bacterium
AGCGAAGAAAGCGAAAGTGTTTTTTGTCATTTCATAAGGCCCTTTTGGTATAATCATCGCAGTTTATGGTGGAACTCCAGGACGTCAGCAAAACGTATCAAAACGGTTCCGGCGAGCCTTTAAAGGCTCTTTCTCATGTGAACCTCAGCTTCCCTGATAAAGGATTTTTTGCGATTTTAGGGCCCTCGGGGTGTGGCAAAACCACCTTGCTTAACCTCATTTCGCTTTTGGACAAGCCCAGTGAGGGTCACCTTTATTTTTCGGGCAAAGATCTAAACCGGTTGAACGAGAAAGAGGCTAATGCTTACCGGGCCAAAGAAATCGGTTTTGTTTTTCAAGAGTGCCCGCTTATTCCCCATCTTTCGTTGTTGGATAACGTTTTGCTTCCCAGCCTTTTCCTTACCGAAGGCCGAAATGAGGAAACGAAGAAAAAGGCTTTGGATTTATTGAACCAACTGGGCTTAGGCGGTCGTTTAAAAGATGCCCCTTCGAATTTGTCGGGAGGAGAAAAGCAGCGTGTCGCCATCGCTCGAGCCCTTTTGAATGACCCCGCGGTGATTCTCGCCGATGAGCCGACGGGCTCTCTCGACAAGGCCTCGGCTCGGGAAGTCATGGGCCTGTTAAAAACATTAAGCCGGGACCGCCTTGTGATTTTGGTCTCGCACAATGAGACTTTGGTCGAAGAATACGTGGATGGCATGATCCATCTCGATGGCGGAGTGGTGGTGAGTCAAACGCTTCCCGTCCCTTCGGCAGCTGAGAATAAAGTTGCGCCAGCCTATCATTCCCGCACCAAAGCCACCGCCTTGTTCCGCTTAGCGTTTTTGCACGTGAAGAATCGACCCTTAAAAAGTCTTTTGCTCGTTTTGGCTGGCAGCGTGGGTTTGATTGGGGCGGGGCTTGTCTACGGAATCGGAAGCGGCTTAGGCCATACGACGGGGGAAATGGAAAGCGAACTCCTCAGCGATTTCCCGGTGACGATCGTGCCGTATTATTACGGCGCCCAAAGCACGTTATTTTCCTCGACAGAGGGCTTTTTCCCCGATGACGATGTCGTGGTCCCTCGGGATGAAGACCAGATTCCTCACGTGAATTCCTTCACCAGTGAATATCTTAATTTCCTTCATTCGGCAGTCAAAGACGAACAGCTAACGGTCAATTATGCCACCCTCGCCTCCGTCCTTTATCAAAATAGCGAAGGGAGCATCAGCCTTTCCAGCGCGAAGAGCTCCTCGAGCCTGGATTCTTTTAAAGAAAGCTTCTTAGGTCAAGGGGCCGCTTACCATCCCTTGGGCGCCAGCGAGGATTTCATCTTATCCAAATACGATGTCATCAGCGGACACTATCCTCAAAACGACAACGAAGCGTTCCTGATGGTTGGCAAATCCAATGAGCTCCCGAGTAAAACGATTGCCGATCTCGGACTGAGTTTGGTGAACAAAAAGATTGCCTCTTCCACGATTTTGGGCCGCCATTACAAAATGGTATCGAACCAGGAGAGTTATGTGAGCAATTCGACGAGTGCCTCGGTGTCTGGCTATTTCTTAAAAAGCCGAACCCAGTTGGCAAAAGAAGGCAAGAGTTTAGGCGAGTTGTGCGACGATCTCGTCAAAGCCGCTTTCTATTATTCTCGGGGCGAAACCGGTGACAGTTTAATCGGCCAACGCTATCTTGGCTACGCTTCTGATTTCTTCCTCAACGCTCAAAGCACGCGGACTTTGCAGGGATATCAATTGAATCCGTCTTTAAAAGAAGCCTTCTTCTTTGCGGACGAGAGCAAAGGCAAAGCGGTGGAGATCGTCGGAATTTTGCGTCCAAAAAGGAAAACCTTCATTGATACCTTAGGAGGCGGGCTTTATTATTCGAAGAATTTAAACGCCGCTTTGATGGATGAGAATTCGGCTTCGCCAATCGCCGAGGAGATTTTCTCCCACCTCGTTTTGCCCGAAGCCCCCAGTAGCAGTTCTCCGTCTTATCCTTCTTTTTACTTGGATTTGGAGAAGCTCACCGAAGAAAAGACTAGCACGCTCCAAACGGCAGGCGAGAAAATGCTTTCCTTCATTGAAACCGCCCAAAGCTATGGCAGCGAGAAGACCATTTCCAGCATCGAGATTTTCCCCCAGAGTTTTGCGGATAAAGACGCGATTCTCGCTTCGCTTGATGACTACAATGCCCGCCATCTTTCCGCCGCGGACAAAGTGGTTTATACCGACTTCGGCGGAGCCTTTAAAGGGACGGTGGATTCTTATCTTTCTTTGATTTATCTTGTCTTATGGATCTTTGGCGGCGTGTCTTTGATTGTCACGATCGTCTTGGTCGGCCTTTTGAGCCATAACGCCGTGATCTCCCGAAAAAAGGAGATTGGCTTGCTTCGCTCCTTGGGCGCTAGCCGGGGGGCGGTCATTATGCTCTTTTTAAGCGAAGCCTTTTTCTTAAGTCTTCTGGCGGGCGTCTTGGCTTTAGGGGTGACCTATCTGGGCTATTTCCTGGTCAATCTAAAAGTCGCGAGTATGGGCTTTAGTCTTTATTTCCAAGCCGCGATGCCAGTCTACGGGGCGTTCTTGCTGCTCTTGCTTTCTTTGGCGATTTTTATGCTCGGGTCCCTTTTCCCAGCCTATCATTCGAGCCAACAGAAGCCCCAATTAGCGTTGCGAAGCGACTAACTCAATATAAAATCCCTGCAAAAACCGCTTATTTTTGGATAAAGTAAAATGAAAAGAAGGCATTTCTTTCCCATTCCAAAGCCTATTGTTTCGTTATAAAATAACAACAAGTCCCCGACTCCGATTGAACCCCTTTAAGGAGAGAATCTATGGAGAATGTCAGTTCCACTAGTAACGCGGAAGGCTGCGTTATTGCTTTAAAAGGCCATGTCGATTCTAATAACGCCGCCGAAGTTGAAGCAGCGATTCAAGTGGAGCGAACCGCCCACCCGGAAGGCAATTTGACGCTCGACGCCCAACTTTTGGACTATATTTCGAGCGCTGGTCTTCGCGTGATTCTTCGCCTCAGCAAAAATGAGCCTTCTTTGCGTCTCGTCAATGTCTCAAGCGCTGTTTATGAAGTCCTTGAGATGACCGGTTTCGCCGAGATGATTCCGGTTGAGAAGGCCTATCGCGTTCTTTCGGTTGAAGGCTGCGAAATGATCGGGCAGGGGAGCAATGGCAAAGTCTATCGTCTCGATCCTGACACGATCATCAAAGTCTATAACAATCCCGATGCTTTGCCCGACATCCGCCGCGAACGGGAACTCGCTCGAAAAGCTTTTGTTAAAGGCATTCCCACCGCGATTCCCTATGATGTCGTCAAAGTCGGGGCGGGTTATGGTTCGGTGTTTGAGCTCTTGTCCGCCAAAAGTTTTTCAAAACTCCTCAAAGAGGATCCTTCAAGACAAGATGAATTGGCTCAGCTTTTCGTCGATCTTTTGAAGAAAATCCATTCGACCGAGGTTCAGCCTGGCGATTTGCCCTGTTTTAAAGATGGGGCCGTGGTTTGGGCCGATTTCCTCCAGAAATACCTTTCTCCTTCGGATGGAGCAAAATTGCTCCGTCTCATGAAAGAGGTTCCCGATGTTCACCGGATGATGCACGGCGATTATCACACCAAAAACGTCATGATGCAGGGGAAGGATGTCCTTCTCATCGATATGGACACTCTTTCTTATGGCCATCCGATCTTTGAAATCGCGGGGATGTATTTGTCCTTCGTGGGTTTTGGCGAACTCGATCCCGAAGGAGCCGGCGCTTTCCTCGGCATTCCCTATGAACAATCGTGCGCTTTCTTCGCCAAGAGCATGCAACTTTATCTTGGCACAACCGATTCCAAACTTATTCAAACAGTGGTCGATAAAGCTCGACTCATTGGCTATAGCCGTTTGGCCCGGCGAACGATTCGCCGGATTGGCTTCGAAGACGAAAAAGGCAAAGCGCTTATTGAGCACTGCTTAAAAAACATCAGCATTTTATTGGTGAAGACCGATAGCTTAGCTTTTTAATCTTTGAGAGGCTTTTTGCTGGGGATATCATTCCCGATAACGTTCCGCCATGAACTTGGCGAGTTTTTGATAAAGAAGATTCGGATTGATTGGTTTGGCGATATGGGCGTTCATCCCCCCGTCCAAGCACTTTTGGACGTCATCCGCAAAGGCATCCGCGGTCATGGCGATAATCGGGACATTCTTGGCGTCATTTCGCGGCAAGGAGCGGATGGCCTTCGTCGCCGCGTAGCCATCCATCACCGGCATGCGGATGTCCATCAATACCACATCGAAATGACCTTCCTCGGAGGCTCGGAAAGCCCCAAGTCCTTTTTCGCCATCCCCAGCAATCACCACTTCCATTCCTTTATCCAAGAGGAGTTTGCGGGCGATTTCCTGATTGAGGGCATTATCTTCGCAAAGAAGGATTCGTTTGCCTTTAAGGACGTCCAGCGGAATGTTTTTCTGCGTGCGGATTGCCTCTAGCCTCGCGGCGTATTCCTCTTTGCTGATCGTGGCGGAATGGAGCGTCACATCGAAGCGGGTCCCTTTGCCTTCGTGGGAGTCAACTTTGATGGTGCCGCCCATCGTCTCGACGAGTTTCTTCGTGATGGTAAGACCTAAGCCCGTGCCTTGTCTAGGCAAGGAGGGATCATTGGGGTGATCTTCTTGGGTGAAAGGTTCGAAGATGACCTTCAGGAACTTCTCACTCATGCCAATGCCGTTATCTTCGATGGCGAAATGAAGCGTGATCGTGTTATCTTTCTCCAAATGATCGTCGAAAGTGGCTTTGATCGTGCCATCGTTCGGAGTGAACTTGACCGCATTGGAAAGGAGATTAAACAAAATCTGGTTAACCCGAAGCTTGTCCAACAAGGGAATCCGCTCATTGATGGCAGTGCAGGTTTTGACGAATTTTTGGTTCTTTTCGTGAACAAGCGGGGTAATAACCGCATCAAGATAATCCAAGCAATCTTTGATCGGATAGGGCTCAAGGTGAAGGACGATCTTGCCGCTTTCGGCCTTGGACATATCCAAAATATCGTTGACGAGTCCGAGCAAGAATTTCGACGAGGTGTCAATCTTGTCGAGATATTCGCTCACTTGGGGAGACGTGCTTTCTTCTTTGGCCAAATAGGTCATGCCGATGATGCCGTTTAAAGGCGTGCGGATATCGTGGGACATCCGCGAAAGGAATTCGGATTTGGCCCGGTTGGCTTCTTCGGCTTCTTGCTTGGCAAGGGAGAGCGCTTGGTTTTGCTTTTGCCGTTTATGGGCGTAAATGAGCAAAAAGACGAATAAGGCCAACAAAAGAGCGAAGAAAGCGATGGAGAAAGCCATCGGAACCGGGTAGCGGCGGATCAACCCCGTGACGGAGAAGGGCTCAACAAAGACCGAGTTCTCGCTGATGATGCTCTGCAATTTGGTCATCGAAAGCTTCTGAATCGCCTTCGAGAGAATCGAGACCAAAACGGAATTTGAATTCTTGGTGACGCCAAGGGCGATCGGCTGGCTGATTAACGGAGTCGGCTGATAGAAGTAAGAAGCGAAATCACTCATGCTTCGGTAGTAGTTCGCTTGGTAAGAATTAAGGAACACGCAATCGACTGTGCCGGCCTTTAAGGCGGCCATGCATTCGTTAAAGGTCGAAAACTGAACGCGGTTTAGACTGCTGAATTTTTTGGAGATCTCGTTTTCGAGATAACCGTTTTTGACGGTCGCGACTTTACTGGGGACAACGTTCGAGGATTTTCGGACCTCCATGACCCCGCCTTCCACGTAGGATTGAGTGGTGTAAAGATCGTGTTCATCAGACCAAAGATAACTATAAGACACGGCCATCGCCGCATCGGCATTATTGTTACCGATTTGGGCGTAAACATCCGCGGTCGAAGAAGACAAAAGGAATTGGAAATTGATTTTGGTGTCTTCGCCGATCGCTCGGACCACATCGGGGGTGATGCCCTCCGCTGTGCCGTCGCTATCGTATTCAAAAGGCGCCCAATTGGATTCGTAGAGAAAGTACACGGTTGGTTTCTTTTCAAGATAAGCGATTTCTTCGTTGGAATAAGCGCTGGGTTGGCCCAGGACGTTGCTGAAATAATAAAGATAAAGATCGTTGTTGAAGTTGGGGTTATAGGAGAAAAGCGTGGCCATCGCCTTATCGAGTTGACTGATGAGGGCATCGCCTTTGCGGGCGGCGAAATAAACGGGGGCGGGCGAGCATTTGCTGATGATTTGGTGGCCGGAAGGCACTTCAAAGAAGTTGGTTTGAGCCACGGCATCGACTTCGCCTTTATCGAGACCGACGAAACTATCGTAATTCGTGGCATAGGCCGTTTTCGTGAACGTGAAAGAATTCGCATCGGCGTAAGTTTGGAAGGAATCGATGATGGTGCTTCCCGCAAGGTAGCCCACCTTCATTCCGTTAAAAGCGGAAAAGTCGTCATAATGAAGGGAACTTCCTTCTTTGGCGTAAAGGTAGCACATCTCAGTACCCATCGATTCGGAAGAATAAGAGAGATATTGGCTCCGCTCCGCGGTGGGGGTGACATCGACGAGAAGATCGACTTCGTTATTCTGCAGCTTCGTAAAAATATCGGCCCAGTTAGAGACGACAAATTCGACGTTCCAGTTGGCGTATTCGCCAATGGCTTTGCAATACTCTTTGTAGAAGGGGAAGGAAACATCGCTATCGCTATAGGGGAGAGCAACGCGAACCGTGGTATTGCTCGTGGTTAAGAGTCCGTTATCCGCGGCCTTCGCGCTGATCGGTTCTTCATTCATCGAAGAGAAAGCGGAAGCCAAAACAAGAAGGCAAAGCCCGCCAAGTGTCCAACCCTTCCATTTCTTGCGCATCAAGTGGTCCCTTCTTTCTTCTGTGGTTAAAGAATCGTGGTATTGATTTAAAACGTCGTTAAAGGCAAAAGCGAAGATTGATTGTCTTTATCTTGACATCATGCGGAAAGAAAAACAATCCGCCGCGGCTCTTCTTTTACATAAAAAGGCAAAGCTTTTCTCCTTTACTATATTTTTATTACAATCGTCGATGTCGGTCATTCTTTAGAATGAAAAGCGATAGATTAACAAAGAAAAATCAAAGAAAAAGTTTTTCTCTTTTTCCGCTTCGTCGATTTTCCGTTTCCTAATTTGCGTTCTTGCTCATCTTGGCTCTCGTCAACGTCTTCGTTGGAGATTTAAAGGGGCGATCGGGTTTGGAAAAACGAGAAAGCGAAATCTCCTGTCCTTTTTAAGAGGGTTTTGCCAGCGATAATGAAAAAGGAGTTCCGCAGAACCCCTTTTAGTGAGCACTCTTGAAACTACGCTTGCGGCGCGCTCACGACCACTTCGAGAGGATCCTCGGAAGTGACGCTGGGGCCATCGGCGACATCAAGATAGGTGATTTTGGCAAAGACGAAGAAGGGCGAGATCAAGGAATAAGGCGTTCCGCTTTCAGCTTTTAATAAGGCGCAGGGATAGGTTGAACTCTTTTCGAGGCTGATGCCAGTCGGGGCATCTTTAAGCCAATAATCGACTTGGTAATGGACTTGAGCGGCAGAATTCAAAACGAAGTAAGGCCCACCATAAATCGTGAGGCCCAGCGAACCGCCCGAAGGAAGATCGGCATGATGGGGCGTCCCGCTTGTCGTAATGACCACGAGTTTTTCTAAATAGGCAAAGGGGCCGCTTGAAGTTGAGGCCTGGCTTGTTGCCGAGGTGCTGCTATAGGATAACTGATAATCGCCCGAAGAAGATTTCTTGAGGAGTGCCGGGGTCAAAGCGGCCGAGAGGACACCCCCTCCTAGCACAAAGCCCAAAAGCAAAAACGCCAAAGCCTTGGGGAATTGATGATGTTTGGAGCGGCTATTTTGGACTTCGGGAAAGAGTGACTCATAAAAGAAGGCATGCGGAGCCAAGGAGAAATAAGCGAGGATTTTATCTAAGACGTCAAGCGAGGGCAAAGAAGTGCCATCCTCGTAATTGATGATGGTGCGGCGAGAGACGCCGAAGATTTCCGCTTCCTGCTTCTGCGAAAGATGCTGGCTTACCCTTAATGCAAAAAGGTTTGCCATGATCGTCGAATTGGCAAAGGGTGGATTTTTGTCTTTGAATGGGGCGGGCGTCTCGTTTCGCAATAAAAGATCGTCGAGCGATAATTGCAAAATATTGGCGAGCGCGGGAATGACGGACAAAGAGAGTAAGGAATCACCCGCTTCGAATTTTGAAATCGCCTGATCGGAATAGGACAAAGAATTCGCAAGGGCATTTTGGCTCAAGCCGAGAGCTTTGCGGCGTTTGCTTACATACTCTCCTAAATTCATAATCTACTATTATATAGACTGTAATTTAAAGATTTACCCTATCTTTTTTCACTCAAAAAGAAAGGAAGCCCGATTTGATGGGGCTTTTTCGCCAAAAAGGAGACAAAAATGCAATTTTTGTGCCTCTACTTTTTTATTTTTTGCTTACTTTTTGGCACTTTATTCCGCTAAATTTTCCTCGGTAAAATTGAAGCTTTTTCCTTACGTAAAGAATCGACAATGGAAAAGAAAAATAACTCCGCTATAATACGTCTATTATGAACGGGGTTAATGAAACGCTGTATCTCGGAATCGACATTGGTTCCACAACCGTCAAAAGCGTCGTTCTCTCAGACCAAGACGAGGTTCTCTATTCCTCTTACGAACGTCATAACGCCCAAGTTAAAGAAACGCTGATCAAAGAACTCGAAGATGTCCAGACCCATTTCCCTGGTGCTTCCTTCACTTTCGCTTTAACCGGTTCGGCGGGCTTGGGCTTGGCTGAAAAGGCTCAGCTTGCTTTCGTTCAGGAGGTCGCTGGCACTTTTCTTTCGGTTCAACGCTTTTATCCGCAAAGCGATGTGGTGGTTGAACTCGGCGGCGAAGATGCCAAAATCATTTTCTTAACTGGCGGGACTGAGGAGCGGATGAACGGTACTTGTGCCGGTGGTACTGGGGCTTTTATCGATCAAATGGCCTCTTTGCTCAACGTTTCGATTGATGAACTAGATCAGCTTTCCTTAAATTCCAAAGAAATTTATCCGATTGCCTCCCGCTGCGGGGTTTTCGCCAAAAGCGACATCCAACCCCTGCTCAATCAAGGCGCCCGCAAAGAAGATATCGCCGCTTCGATTTATCAATCGGTAGTGGGTCAAACGATCAGTGGCCTGGCCCAAGGACGGAAAATCGAAGGCCATGTTCTTTTCCTAGGCGGTCCTTTATCCTTCTTGAAAGGGCTGAGAAAAGCGTTTGTCGAAACGCTGCATCTGAATGACGAAACGGCAATTTTTCCGAGTGATGGCAAGATCTTCATGGCCATCGGCGCCGCGCTCTACGCGAAAAAAGCGGGCAGTCATTTGGCCTTGACGGAGTTGCTGTCCCGCCTCAAGAAACTGGATTCGACTTCAAGTCTCAAGGAAGGCAAACCGCTGTTTGAAAACGAAGAGGAATATCGTTCTTTCCTTTTGGCTCACGATAACGTCCAAGTTCCGACTCGGGATTTAGCGGGGTATTCGGGCAAAGCCTATTTGGGCATCGACGCTGGTTCGACCACGACCAAAATGGTTCTTTTGTCTCAAGACCACGAAATTCTTTTCTCCCAATACACAACGAATCGTGGCTCGCCTCTCGATAGCATTCACACCCAACTGAGCGAGCTCTATACGCAATTGACGCCCGAAGTGCGCATCGTTTCGAGCTGCGTCATTGGCTATGGCGAGGATTTGATTCGCTCCGCCTTTGGCATCGATTACGGCCTTGTTGAAACGGTGGCCCATTATAAGGCGGCGAAGTTCTTCGCCCCGAACGTCGATTTCGTCATCGACATCGGCGGGCAGGATATCAAGTGCTTTAAAATCAAAAATCACGCGATTGATTCCATCGTCCTCAACGAAGCGTGCTCCAGCGGCTGCGGGTCGTTCTTACAAACCTTCGCTTCTGCCCTCGGCTATTCAGTGGCCGATTTCGCCCGGCTCGGTCTTTACGCTAAGCATCCGGTTGATTTGGGCTCGCGTTGCACCGTTTTCATGAATTCCTCGGTCAAACAAGCCCAGAAAGATGGCGCAAGCATTGGTGATATTTCCGCTGGATTGTCTTCTTCCGTCATTAAGAATGCGATTTATAAAGTCATCCGTTTCCATTCGAGCTCTGAACTCGGAGAGACGATTCTTTGCCAAGGCGGAACCTTCCTTAACGATGCGATTCTCCGCTCGTTTGAACGGGAAGTCGGCCATCCGGTCATCCGCCCGAAAATCGCGGGGTTAATGGGAGCTTTCGGCGCTGCCCTTTACGCCGAAGAAAAAGGCGCGGGCCAAGGCATGATCAGCCCAGCGGAACTCGCCAATCTTTCTTATACCTCGAATGCTTTTATCTGCCAAGGCTGCGGGGCCCATTGCCAAGAGACCTTGGTTCGCTTTAAAAACGGCAAACACTTTATCGCGGGCAATAAATGCGATAAAGGAGCGGGCGTGGCCAAAGAGGATTTGGGTCTTGATCTTTATCGCTATAAATATGAACGCCTTTACGCTCCGCTCCCCGATTGCGGAACTCCTCGGGGCAAGGTGGGGCTTCCCTTGGCCCTTGCGATGGTGGAGCAATATCCTTTCTGGGAAAGTTTCTTTACCAGTCTTCATTACACGATCATTCGTTCTCCGCGCAGTAGCCGCGCCCTCTATCACGAGGGACAAAGTACCATCGCCTCGGATACGGTTTGCTATCCGGCCAAACTGATGCATGGCCATATCGCCGAGCTCGAAAAGCAAGATTGCGATTTTATTTTCTATCCTTCCGAGAGCTATAACTTCAACGAGGGCGTAGGAACCAATCACTTCAATTGCCCGGTCGTCGCCTATTATTCGGAGCTTCTCAATGGCAATGATCCCGCGTTATTTCAAAAGAAGATCGTGAACCCGTATTTCGACATCTCGAATTTCGATTCCGCTCTTCGGGCTCTCGCCCAAGCCTTAGCGCCGTTTGGCGTGAGCAAAAAAGAAATCAAGTCAGCCCTCCAAAAAGCCTATCTTGCCCAGGACGATTTTCGGAGCAAAATCTTTGCAGAAGGCCAACGAATTATTCAAAAAGCCCGCGAAAAGCACTTGCCGATTCTCGTTCTTTCCGGTCGGCCTTACCATGTTGATCCGGAAATCAACCACGCCATTCCTTCTTTGATTACCTCTTTGGGCTTTGCCCTGGTCAGCGAAGATGCGGTTGCCCCGCTATTAAAACAGAAAGAACCGGTGGATGTCCTCAATCAATGGACCTATCACGCCCGGCTTTATCGAGCCGCCGAATACGTGAGCCAGCAAAAGGACATGGAACTGGTTCAATTGGTTTCCTTTGGCTGCGGGATCGACGCGATTACCGCGGATGAGGTGCGCCGGATTTTGGAAAGCCACGACAAACTTTACACGATGCTGAAGATCGATGAGATATCGTCTTTGGGTGCCGTGAAAATCCGCCTTCGTTCCCTCAAAGCCGCGATGGAGGAAAAAGCATGAGTTACCCCGTTTTCACCAAAGAAATGAAGAAGACGTATAAAATTCTTATTCCGGACATGCTGCCGATTCATTTCACACTCATTTCGGAGATTCTGAATTCCTATGGCTATCACACTGAACTGCTTCATCTTTCGGGCAACGAGGTCAAAGAAGAAGGCCTTCGCAACGTCAATAACGATGCCTGCTACCCGGCCCTGCTTGTGATTGGGCAATTCATCACGGCGCTGAAGAGCGGACGTTATGACTTGAAGCACACCGCCGTCCTCATCTCGCAAACAGGCGGGGGTTGCCGGGCTTCGAACTATATCTTTTTGATCCGCAAAGCTTTGGCTCCGCTTTTCCCCGATGTCCCAGTGCTATCCTTCAATTTCTCGGGTCTCGAAAAGGGCAATAGTCTTCATTTCACGCCAACAGAGCTCGTCAAAATGGGCCACGCTGCCTGCTATGGCGATTTCTTGATGGCGCTTTACGATCAGAGCAAGCCTTACGAGACGGAAGCGGGGCAATGCGACGCGCTTCTTCAAAAAGGAATCGCCCTGATTGAAAAAAGCTTTCATAACGGAAGCTACGGATTCCGCAAACATTATTACAAATTGCTCTTGGCGCTATTTTCCGTCGTCAAAATACCGAATGAAAGAAAACCTCGGGTTGGCATCGTTGGCGAAATCTATGTCAAATATTCGCCTTTGGCCAACAATCATCTTGTGGATTTTTTGGTCCAAGAAGGCGTCGAAGTGGTGGAGCCTGCCCTTTTGGAATTCTGCCTTTATTGCGCCAAGAACGCGTTGAACGATCGTCGGCGTTATGGCCTTAATAAAAAGAGCTTGCTCTTATGGAAGTGGGCTTATCGTTTCATGCTCAAAGAGACCGAAGTACAGAATAAGATTTTGGCATCGAGCCACGTCTATTACCCTGCGGTCCCTTTTAAAGAAATCGAACGTAATGCCAACCGAATTATCTCCGATGGCGTCAAGATGGGCGAAGGCTGGCTGATCCCGAGCGAGATGCTTTCGCTAGTCGAACATGGCGTCAATAATATCGTTTGCTGTCAGCCGTTTGGCTGTTTGCCTAACCATATCGTCGGCAAAGGAATGATGCACCCCCTGATGCGGATGGCTCCGAATGCCAATGTCGCGGCGATCGATTATGATCCGTCGACTTCTTACGTTAACCAAGAAAACCGGCTCAAGCTCCTTCTCGCCAACATCAAAAAGTAATTTAGGGGCTTTTTGCTGGGGATATTTTAAAAACATTTCTCCAAAGGTCAAAATCGAAATATTCGGAGTGCACTTTTCGCGCGATAAAGGGGGTGACTTTCTTTCGGTACGAAGCTAAAATAATCGTAGATGTTTTCCGCTTTGTGATCCCCTCTTCTTTTGAAGCAAGACCATCTTTCATGGAAATGACTCAAGAAAAAATTCAAGAATTGCTCCGGCTTGTCCCCGGAAATAAAGCGATAATCGCTTTAAAAGGGAACAACAGGTCTTTTCTTTATTACCAGCCTGAGATGGCGGCTTATCTTTGCTTCAGTCCGGAAGAATTTACTGCCCTTATCGAGCCTGACATGCTTTCCCTCATCGCTGAGGATGACCATGAGGGATTCCTCAAACTTTTGAAAACCGCTCAGGCGGGGGGACCCGCTCAGGGCTTTTTCCGGGTTTATCAGAAGGAGCGGGGTTTTAGTTGGGTTTCCGCAAGTTTCTCTCTTCTCGGTGAGCAAAAGGGCGCCTCCTTGATCTTTGTGACGTATTCCACGGACCGCGATGAACAATATCTTTATTCGGGCATCTTAAATTCGACCAAACGCGAAGTTGTGGTTGCCGACAAAGCGAGCAGGGCCATTCTCTACGCCAACCCAGCGGCTCGAAAAGCATTTTTAGCTGAGGGAAAAGACCCCGTGAAGTCGACTTGTTACGCCTGCCTCCACGACTATAAAAGAGCTTGTGGCGGCTGCGCTAAGAAGCATCCTTTGAATGGGGGGTATGAAGAGGAACGCTACAATCCCCGGAATCAGCATTATGAGCGGATTGATTCCCGTTCGATTCTTTGGGGCGGTCGAGAAGCCATCGTCTTCTATATCGATGACATCAGCGAATCTCAAAAGCGCCAGGTCGAACTGGAGGATTTGCTTTTAAGCCATGAGACCCAACTTCAAACGGCGGAATCGCTCAATAGTTCGGCTCCTTTGAAAGAACGGGTCGAAGGCGCCTTGAAGGCAATTTTGGATTATTTCGGCGGAGATCGTTCCTACATTTTCCGCCTTGACCCCGATGGACGGCTCACCAATACCTATGAGGTTTGTAAGCGGGGGGTGGCCTCACAAATCGATGATCTTCAAAGCATTAGTTGCTCTTGGATCGACCGCTTCCGATCGACTTTTGAAGCGAAGAAGTTTTATATCGAACCTTCGATTTCCGCGCTGAAAGAAAAGGATCCCGTGGCTTATGGGGAATTAACTCCTCTCGGTATCGAATCGTTAATCGAAGCCCCGATTTTTTCGCAAGAACGGATGATTGGTTTTTTGGGCGTCGATAATCCCAACAAAGAAAAAGTGCTCCATTCCTCCGATCTTTTGCTCTCGTTCGCTTACGCCTTAGGCAACGCCTTACTCAAGGATAAAAGCGAGCGCCAATTGGAAAACCACACCAAAGAACTTGAGACGATTTTGCAGAAGATGCCAATTGGCATAAGCGTCAGCCGTTTTAAAGACGGCCATTTGATTTCGCGTAATATGAATCCGCTTTTTACTGAACTGACGGGAATCGACCTCGATAACTGGAATGAAAAACTGGCTCATTTCTTAAAACAAATTCCTGAAAGCGAGAAGGCTCTTTTCGAGGATAAAATCAAAGCGGGACTCAAAGAATCCTTGGCCTTCCGCCAAGTCTTATCCTTTCAACCTGACCCCTCTCTTCCGCCTCGCTATTACCAATGGGACTATTCCAGCAACATTCTTCACGACGAGACTCTCGTCCTGTCGGCGTTACTTGATGTGACGAGCGAAAAGGAAAGCGAAGCCGAAACCAAGCGCAGTCGTCAGATGTATGAAACGGCTGCCGAACTCGCCCATATCGCCGTTTGGATTTACGATATTCCCAGCCATCGGATCTTTCTTTCGTCCAACAAGGCCACCCAAAGCGATTGCGAGCTTTATAAAATTCCGCGGACGATTGAAAACGTTCCCGCCGCGCTGTCCAATTGGATCAAGCCTCAGGATTACGCCAAAGTCTGCAATGTTTATCGCCAGATTGATAATGGCGCGCCATTTGCGACTTGCGATTATTGGTACCGAGAAGTCAACGGGGCGAAACCCCGTTGTGAGCGGATGGCGTACACCACGGTTTTCGATAAGGAAGGGAAACCGCTCTATGCCTATGGCATTGGCATTGATATCACCCTTCAAGAACAAGAAAAGCAGAAATATCAACGGACCATCGATACCCTTCTTTCCTCGAATCCTGATGCGTTAGGAACTTTCCGAATCGATCTCACCGATAACACCGTCCTCGAAGGTCATACGGCTGCCAATGAACTTCGCGATGCCCTTTTTGCACCGACCTTTGACGGTTTTACCGCGAAAGTCGCGGCGAAGATTTTAAGCGAAGAGGCCCGCGATTCTTATTTGCGGGATTTCTCGCGCGAAGCTTTGCTTGCGCGTTTTGATGAAGGCAATGTCAATCAGACGGCGACGTATTTCGCTCTATTCCCACCCAACCACGCTCCGATGTGGATTCGCTCTTTCTTCTCGCTTATCACCAACCCCGACAACGGCCACGTCGAATGCGTAACCTACGCCACCGACGTCACCAAGATGAAGCAAAGCGAAGAAATTTTCCATGTGGTCTGCAATGAAGAATGCGACTTTGTCGCCGTACTTCATCTCCACGATGGTCTGGTCGAATTCTCCTCGCTCTCTGAGCATCTTCCCCTTCGATATTCCCAGGAAATCCCCCTTGGAAGGCTTTTAAAATACGATGATGCCCGAGAATATGCTATCAATGGTTGGATCGCCCAAGAAGACAAAGCTTTCTATTGGCTTAACACTTCGCTCGACAACCTCAAAAAAGTTTTGCGGGACCATTCCCGTTTCGAGCTTAGCATTCGCGGACATTATTCGGCCCATCCGACCGAATACATGTGCCGCAAAGTCCAATACTCGCTTTTCCCGGATGATCCTGATGCCGTTCTCATCATCCAAACGGATGTCACGACATCCAAACGGATGTCACGACGACTTATCTCCAACAAGAAAAGGAAGCCGCCCGCGCCAAAGCCGAAGCTCAGCAAGCCAACGATATTTTGGATTCGGTCACAACCGGCATCGCGGTTCTGTTGATGAAAGACCCGACCCACGTCACTGTGGATTTTGTTAACCTCCAACTGCTGCGAATTATGGGCTATGTTGAGAAAGAGGGCGTCAAAGCGATGGACATCGTTAAAAAGAACCCCGATCTTCTTAACAGTTCCAAGAATGCTTTCTCCTTGGTATGTGAAAGCGATCGCAAGCGCGTCCAAGAGGTCTACCGGGATAATTTCAATTCTTCTTTATTCAACACAGGGAACTTCCGCCTCCGGAGAAAAGATGGCTCATTCATTTGGGTCAATTGCGACGCCGCTTTCCGGCAAAAGCGGGGCGACGCCAATCTCTTCTACGTTTCCTTCCGTCCGGTCGATAAGGAAATGGAACTCCAATGGGAACTTGAACAACAGCTCGAAGCCGAAAAGGAGCTCCGTTTGCAAGCGGATGCTGCCAACCAGGCCAAATCCGAATTCCTTTCGCGGATGTCCCACGATATCCGCACGCCTTTAAACGGCATCATCGGCATGACCTATTTGGCCCAAGAGGAAAAACAATCGCCTTCGACCGCCGACTGTCTGAAGAAAATCGATTCCTCGTCGAAATTCTTGCTCGGACTCGTCAATGATATTTTGGATATGTCCAAGGCCGAAAGCGGCAAGATCGAACTGCATCCGGAGCCTTATGGTTCCGATGCGTTCTTCGAATACCTAAACGCCGTGATCATGCCGCTTTGCCAAGACAAACACATCGTGATTAAAACCCAGTTCGAGCCGACCCATGGCTATTATCCTTTAGTCGATCCGCTCCGAGTCAATCAGGTTTTCTTCAATTTGCTCTCCAACGCCGTGAAGTTCACTCCAGAAGGCGGCAGTGTGACTTTGTTCCTCAAGACCAGCCTTTCGCAAGACGGGAAGCACCTCGATTTCGTCAGTGAAGTGAGCGATACCGGCATCGGCATGAGCGAAAAGTTTCAGAAAGTCCTTTTCCAGCCTTTCACCCAAGAGGGCCGCGTCGATAATTCGGCGACGCGTGGCAGTGGCTTAGGTCTCGCCATCGTCAAGAAAATGCTTGATCTGATGGGTTGCACGATCCAAGTCCACAGCACGATGGGCAAAGGAACGACCTTCCATTTGGAAGGCTCATTCCCCGCGGTGCCGGCCGCTTTGGTCGAACGGAAGAAAATCGAAAAACAAGAGACGGTTCAGGACCTTTCAATCCTGGAAGGCAAACACGTTTTGCTGTGCGAAGACCATCCGCTCAACCAGCAAATCGCCAAGCGCCTTTTGGAAGAAAAGAAAATGGTGGTCACCATCGCCGAAGAGGGACGAATGGGGCTAAGCCTTTACCAGGATTCCCTGCCCAATTTCTACGATGTGATTCTCATGGACATCCGCATGCCCGTCATGGATGGTTATGAAGCGACCAAGGCGATTCGGAGTCTTTCCCGCAAAGATGCCCATGAAGTGCCAATCATTGCCATGACTGCCGATGCGTTCCAAGAGGATGTAAGCAAATGTTTTGCCGTCGGAATGAATGGTCATTTGGCCAAGCCGATTGACCCAAAGATTCTCTATGAGACTTTAGCGAACACGCTCCGAGAAAAATCTTCGCGTTTGAATCAAAATAAGTAGGATTTGCAGAGATATTGTTTTTTCGCCGCTTTGATCATTCTTCTTCTTTTTCGCTCGCTTGGGCTTTTACTTGAGGGGGGCAACGGGCGGGGGGTATAATAAAACAAAATTCAGAGGAGTGTGTTTATGACCATTGAAAAACATAAAGAAGGCAGTTTGCTGACGCTAAAAGTGATCGGCCGTTTGGATACGGCGACCGCGCCGCAGCTCGAAAGCGAGCTTCACGGATCGCTTGACGGAATCACCAAACTGATTTTCGATTTCAGCCAGCTTGATTATATTTCCTCCGCCGGTCTTCGTTTGCTTTTGGCCTCGCAAAAAACCATGGCCAATCAAGGCACGATGGTCTTACAGCACGTGAACGAAACCGTCCAAAGCGTTTTTGATGTCACGGGTTTTGCTGATATTTTGACGATTGAGTAATCCCATGGCGATTTCCATATTGGAATTAATTGCCGTTGGCGTGATGAACATTTTGTTCACCGGACTTTTTTATGAGCTTGAGAAAAAAACCAAATTTGGGAAGTGGAAACGCGTTTATCAACAAATCCTTATTGGTGTGGTCTTTGGCGGCATTTCTGTTTTAGGCACGGAACTTGGCCAAACCGTCAACGGGGCGACCCTGAATTTTCGCGATGCCGCGCCTTTATGCGCTGGGCTTCTTTTCGGGGCGCCAGCGGGCATTATCGCCGGCGTCATCGGTGGAGTTGAACGCTATTTCGCTGTCTATTGGGGCGCCGGGACTTTCACCCAGATCGCTTGTTCGATTTCAACGGTGATTGCCGGTTTAGCCGGAGCGGCGTTTCGCAAATGGATGTTCGACGATAAGAAACCGAACTGGTTCTACGCCTTAGCCATCGCCATGGTCGTCGAGGTCATCCATATGCTGATGATTTTCTTGACCAACATCGATCAAGTTACCCGGGCGTTTGAGACCGTCGAACGGATTTCCCTATGGATGATCTTGGGCAACATGATCATCGTCACCTCCGCTTGCTTGCTCGTCACGATCTTGGGCAAAGAAAAGGTCTTTGCGAGCAACGATCAACGGCGTTTGGCTCAATCTTTCCAAAGATGGCTTCTCCTCGATGTCGTGGTCGCCTTCTTTTTGACTTCTTCTTTCACCTATTTGATTCAAAAGCGCCTCTCTTTGGCCAATGCCGATAGCACGCTTACGCTAAACATCTCCGACGTGAAAAGCGATATTTCCGATGCCTCGGATTCCAACCTCTTATCGTTGACCAATAAGGTCGAAAGCAAATTGGTGAGTGACAATGTCTATGTGAGCGGCGCTTATACGGATAGCCAAATCAATAGTTATTTGGACACGCTGCGCCAGCAAGCCGATTATGACGTATCGGAAATCAGCATCATTAATAACCAAGGCCTGATTGCTTATAGCAGCAATTCCTCCATTATCGGTTTCAACATGAATCAAGGCTTAGGCGGACAAGCGACGGAGTTTTATGATGCTTTCTTTGTCTATGGCGAGACAAGCTATGTTCAGGCCTACCGGCCGATTTCCCTCAATAGCAGCACTTACATGAAATACGCTGCCCAAAGCGCTCCGAATGGAGGCTTTGTCCAGGTCGGTTACAATGCTGAACGCTTTCAAAAAGACCTCGATAGCGTGGTCAATAATATCACCATCAATCGCCACGTCGGCGAGGAAGGTTCGATTTTTATCGCCAACTCCTCTTATGTCTTAAAGAGCCAGCCCAAAGGCCATAGCGATACGACCCTCTTGGACATCGGCTTGGACTTATCGGGAACCAGTGTCGCGGAATCAACCCGTTTCTCCGCTAAGATCTATTCGGAAGATGCCTACGTGATGTACGTGAGCAACGAAGGCTATCTCATTGTCGCCGAACTGCCGGTGAGCGAAGTGGATTTCTCCACCAAGCTTTCCGTTTATGTGAGTGTTTTCATGGAAGTGGTCGTCTTCGGCATGCTCTTTGCCGCCGTTTATTTCCTCATCAAGAAATTGGTGGTGGAGAACATTGAACGCATTAACGATGCCTTGGGCCAGATCACCGGAGGCAACCTCAACGTCTCGGTCAACGTCCGCAGCAACGAGGAGTTCGCTTCGCTCTCCGATGATATCAACACGACCGTCGTCACCCTCAAGGGGTATATCAGCGAAGCGGCCGCTCGCATCGACAAAGAGCTGGAGTTTGCCAAGGAAATCCAATTATCCGCCTTACCCGCCCCACTCGATGGGAAAGATCGTTTCTCCCTTAAAGCCAAGATGCGGACCGCCAAGGAAGTCGGTGGCGATTTCTACGATTATTTCCCGATCGACGAAAACCGCGTCGCTTTGGTAATCGCGGATGTCTCCGGCAAAGGAATCCCGGCCGCTCTCTTCATGATGAAGAGCAAGACCTTGATTAAATCCTTAGCGGAGAATGGTCAGCTTTCACCGGCGGCGATTTTGGAAAAAGCCAATGCCGAATTAGCTTTAGGCAACGATGCGGAAATGTTCGTGACCGTGTGGCTAGGCATTTATGATTTCTCGAAAGAAATTCTCGTGACCGCCAACGCGGGCCACGAGTTCCCGGCGATTGCTCCGAAGGGGCAGCCGTTCAATTATCTAAAGGATAAACACGGCTTTGTCCTCGCGGGCATGAGCGGCTCCCGCTATAAGGAAACGGAGATCCCGCTCCATCCGGGCGATACGATTTTCGTCTACACCGATGGCGTCACCGAAGCCACCAATAACAACAAAGAGCTCTTTGGCGATCAGCGGCTTCTCGCCGCACTGAACCAAAAGCCCGGAGCGAAGCCTTCCGAGCTCCTCTCCGAGGTCATCAACGCGATCGATGTTTTCGATGGAACGGCGCCCCAATTCGATGACATCACGATGCTCTGTTTCCACGTCTATGCCGAGGAAGAAAAGATTTATTGCCCCCGCGAGATCACCCTTGAAGCCAAAGTCGATAACATCGAGCCGGTGACCGCCTTTGTCGATAAGGCTCTGGAGGATTATGGCTGCCCTTTGAAAGTTCAGATGCAAATCGATATTGCCCTCGATGAGATTTTTAGCAACATCGCCCATTACGCCTACACGCCCCGAAGTGGCAACGCGACCGTCAAAATCGAAAAGACCTTCGCCCCCGATGGCGCCAAGATCGTTTTCTACGACGAAGGCTTACCCTTCGATCCCTTGAAGAAGGCTGATCCCGATGTCAACGCTCCGCTGGAGAAACGCTCGATCGGTGGTTTGGGCATCTATATGGTGAAGAAGAGCATGGATGAAGTGAAATACGCCCATAAAGAGGGCAAGAATATTTTGACGATCGTGAAGAAATTCTAGTCGGGTTCCTTCGGATTTTATAAAGGCTCAAAAAGTGATATGAAAATACAAAGTTCCCCTTTTATCGTGGCTTTTTGTGTTCCTTTCTAAAAAAGGAATAGATACAATAAAAGCAACGAATCAGGGGGTAAAACGGGCATGAAGATTATTGTCGTGGATGACGAAATCGCCTCGCTTTCCATCTTTTTATCCCACGTGATCAATAACGATGAAATCGAATATAAGTTCTTTTTGGATCACCCCAAAAAGTCGGTGGACTACGTCAAGGAAAACGTGGTCGATGGGGCCTTCCTCGACATCAATATGCCCGAGATCGATGGAGTTTCTTTAGCCCGCCTGCTTCTCAAGGCCAATCCGCAAATCAAAATCGTCTTCATCACCGGCTACACTTACGATGTCAAGGCTCTTGAAAAGGAGTTCGGCTCTTCCTTACTGGGTTTTGCTTACAAGCCTTATGATAGCGAAATCTTGAACCGTTTCATCGAGAAAGTTTACCATCATTCCGCCAAGTCGACCGTTCGTTTCCAAACCTTCGGGGCGTTTGATCTTTTTGTCAATGATGTTCCCATCCGTTTTACTTCTTCGAAGAGCAAAGAACTTTTAGCCTTATTGGTCGCTTACGATGGCTCTTCTTTAACGATGGATGATGCGATTTGCCACCTTTGGCCCGAGAAGGATATCGATTTGGCCAAGCGGCTTTACCGCGATGCGGTGTGGCGGCTACGTTCGGTGTTAAAAGACAATGGCGTTCTTTTCCTCGTCGATTTCAAGCGGGCTCTGCTCTTCCTTCATAAAGAAGGCGTCGTTTGCGATTATTGGTCTTATCTCCACGAAAAGGAGGGCGATTACGGGGGCGAGTTCTTGACCGGTTACGATTGGTCTTTGGATTATCAAGCGCGGCTCGATTGCCTGAATTAGGGGCCTTCGGCATAAAAGGAAGGCTTTTTGCAAGGATAACGCTTCAGGAGAGAAAGCGTTATTTTTTCTTTTACGCCCTGAAGAGTTGTTTGAAGGGCACGAGGCACCTAAAATAGTAAGGCGATGGATGAACATGAACTCTTAAAACGTCGGATTCTCGAATTGGCCTCCAGAGCCTTAGAACGAGGCTATCCGACCCACACCTCTTTTATCCCGTTATCGGAACAAAGCGTTTTATCCGAACTCGAATTTGAGCATCGGGCGAATCTCCACGAGATGAAGATTGCGGGAGCCCGTTATTTCTTTTATGGGGGTGGCGAAGAAAGCGAAAGCAAAGTCCTTTTCTTCTTGCCTGAATACGCGGACTTATCGGAAGAGGAAGAAAACGAAAGAAATGGGGCGACGATCGTGGCTCTTCATATTGAAGGCAAGAAAGCGGCTTATGCCGAAGAGCTGAGCCACCGGGATTATCTCGGGGCTTTGATGAACCTGGGTTATGAGCGGGAGCAATTCGGCGATATCTTGGTCGAAGGCAAGGAAGCCTATGTCTTTCTTTTTAAGGCCATTGCGGAAGAAGTCCAAAAATCCCTCATCAACGTCCGGCATACGACCGTGAAGAGCACGATCGTCCTACCGAAAGATTGCCCTTTTCATGTCCAAAAAGAAGAAAAACTCATCAATGTGGCTTCACCGAGACTCGACGCCATCGTGGGCGAAGTCTTTTCCTTAAGTCGGGAAGATGCGGCTCGGGTGATTGAATCGGGGGATGTCCTTGTCGGCATGAATGTCATCGAGAATAAAGCCGCCCTTTTAAAAGGCGGGGAACTCATTGCCGTCCGCGGTGAAGGAAAGTTCTTTTATCAGGGCGAAGAAAAGACGTCTCGGAAGGGGAGACTCTTCGTCAAAGTGCTGATTTATCATTAAAACTCCAAAAGCCATTTAAGGGGCTTTTTGCAGGGATTTTAGATTTTGGAGTCCTTCCATTGGACGGATGTCTCGCCGTCAATGGTTCTAACAATTGCGATTTGGTTCACTTTTGGCCGATTTATTGCGTTTTTCTATGCCTTTTTATCTTTTTCTCACCTATAATGTATCGGCCATGAAGAAATATTACTTCATCTTGGTGCTTTCGGCGGCCTTGGCGGCTGTTAACGTCCCCTTCAGCAAGTATCTTTTGCCGACCGTTCCCGTGATGCTTTTGGCTTCCTTGACTTATGTGGGCGGGGCGATTGGCGTTGGTTTGGTTTTTCTCTTCGCCTTGCTTTTTAAAAAAGATAAAGGACCCTTCTTAAAAGGCAAAGACTGGCTCTATATTCTCGGGGTTAATGTTTTCGACTGTGCTGCCAATACGATGCTCTTCTATGGCATTGATATGCTCAATGGCGAAACGGCCTCACTGCTCCAGAGTTTTGAAATCGTCGCGACCGCGATTTTAGCCTTTGCGATTTTCAAAGAGAAAATCACTTGGCGCTTATGGATGGCTATCGCCATCGTTTTAGGGGCTTCGGTTTTATTGAGCTTCAACCCGAGCGAAGCTTTTAGTTTTAACTATGGCGCTCTTTTGATTCTTGGGACCACGATTTGCTGGGGCATGGCGAATAACTTGGCTAAAAAAGTCGCCGACAAGGATCCGATCGAATATGCCTTCTTCAAATGTCTGACTCCCAGCATTGTTTTATTTGCTGTTGCGATGGGGACGCATTCCTTTTGCAGCGATATCCCGGCGATTGCTTTATCGCTTACGGATGGCTTTATCGCTTATGGCGTTTCCATTATCCTGATGATGGTAGGTTTCCGTCACTTGCCGGTTTCCTTGGGGACCGCACTTTATTCGTTAAATCCTTTTTTGGGGGCGATTTTCTCGATCGTGATCTTTCAGGAAATCCCAGCCTGGACGTTCTACGTGGCGATCGTTCTTGTGGCCTTAGGCGAAGGCTTAGCGGCCTACGATGGGATAATTAACGAACGGAAAGAAAAGGCGCTCCCGAGGGCAAATGATCCCCCGCAAGAAACGCCAAATAACGTCGAAGAAAAATGAAGAACGCGATGTTCTTCATTTTTTTACTGTTGGAATGGCGTGTAATCCACGCTTTCGATCGAGGAACGGATTTGATAATAGCGGACGCTGGGAATGATGCCTTCTTTGAAGGCGTCATCAAGCCGCTTAAGGGCGCCGGATTTATCGCCACGTCCGAGTCGGGCGTTGACTTCTTTCATCGCCAGCTCCTCTTGGGGAGAAATCGGGGTAATCTTGCTTCGTTCGTTAACCGCCCTTTGGAAGGCCATCAAATAATCCAAAGCGGCTTTGATTTGAATCGAAAGAGCCACCCCGGCTTTACGGGTTTTCTGCCATTCTTCCTTTAATTTGTCGACATATTCTTTTCTCATACTGGCCCCATTATAACGGAGAAAAGAAATAAAGGAAGACTAAGCGGCTTTTTCGCCGGTTAAAGCGTCTTCGAGATGGGCTCCTTTGGTTTCTTTGACCTTGCCCATGAGGAAGAAAATCGAGAGGACGAAGAACGGAACCGCTAAGAGGATGCAGAAGAGGCCTAACTGCCAATTGCCATCCGGGAGTTTGCCCACCACCAAGGTGCCGATCAGCATCGAAAGGACCATGCCGACCCCATAGGCAGCCGTCCAAGCCGACATCACCGAGGCTCGCATGTTCGTGGGGCAGCTTTCGCCTGCCATTAACATGTAAGTGTCGCCATTGCTCCAATAGGCCCCCAAAAAGAGGCCAATGAAGGCTCCTAAGAGCCATTCGTTCCATTGATACATCGCGCCAAAATAAAGCAAAAGGAGCGAAACCGTCGCCGTTGATAAGAGGACGATTGAAGTGATCTTTCGTCCGATCTTATCGCTTAAGAAGCCATAGGCAAAGACAATAGCGGCGCACGTAATCGGGAAAATGAGCAAGGCGTTAGAGCGCTGAGCGGTGGAATAGCCCGCTTGCGAAAGGATATTGGTGTAGTCGCTCGTGATGGTACGGGATAAGGTAAACATCAAGGTGACAATGAAGATCCAGCGTAACTGGTGATTCTTGATGCTGTAGGCGAAAGCCGAGAAGAAACCGCCTTGTTTTTTGCTGGCTTCTTTCTTCTCTAAAGCGATGGCTTCACGCTGTTCGGGCGTGAGCTTGAGATAGGCGATTCGTGAGTCAAGAAAGGCATCCGTTTCACGGGCGCAAAGGCAAATCGCTAAAGAAGCGACTAAGCCAATGCAGGCAGGAATCAAGAAGGTTAACCGCCATAGGGTCGGATCATCCTTCATTAAGGCTTTACGGCCTAGCGGAATCAGCAATAACCCCAATTCCGCGATGCCTTTGACGGCGCTAAAGATCGTGGCCCGTTTCTTTTCGGGCGCGGTTTCGAAGATGTAAACGATTTGTTCATCCGGAGTAACAAAGAAACGAATGACGAAGAAACCCAAAATATACATCCACAAGCCTTGGCTCCAGAAGCAAAGCAGCAACCCTCCGACCATGCCGATCGTGTTAGCGATGAGGAAGGGCTTGCGGCCATAACGGTCCGCTAAGGCTTTCCAGAAGAAACCGATGACCAATAAAGCGTTGGCTAAGGTCTCCATCAGTTTGAGCTTGGAGATGCCTTGGTTCTCGCTAAGACCCATGCCATTTTGAAAGAACTCCAACGAGATTTCCGGCTGCATTTCATTAGGGAGAGAAGTGGTCACTTCATCCACAATATAAATGAGGCATAAAATGACAATCAAATACCAGAAATAAGTTTTCCGTTTGGGTTTGGCTTTTTCTTTTTCAAGCCGAGCCAATTCTTTCTTCTCTGCCGCAGAGCGTTTGATCTCCTTGGCTTCGACCTTTGCCTTCTTGGCTTTCTCTTTTTCGAGAGCCATTTGTTCCTTGTCTTGTTCGCTTACGCTCATATGGGAAGTCCTTCTTTGCCTTCTATTATCCTTGCTTAAGGGTCAGTTTTCTATCCTTATTCTTTACCAACCGGGAAAAAGAATCAGTAAAGAAATGGTAAAAAACAAAGACAAGACCGAATCAAATGGTCATTTTTGCCTTCAAAAAAGATTGTAAACCCCCGTTCAAATTGGGAGGAGGTTAACGAAGAGATAGGAAGCGGAGGGCCTGCTTTCCGGGAAGAGAATGTAGAAAAAATAAGGGAAAAGATTCGATAAAATGGGGCGAATACGTATGAAGGAAGAATAAAACAGAAAAGAGGAAAGTCATTGAAGGGGTGGCCGAGAAAAAGGGCCGAACAAGGAAATGAAGTGGTCTTAAAGAACGGGAGAAGAGGCCGCCTTGTGATGCTTAAAGAGCTTGAGAAGGTCATTCGGTATAGCGTGGCAAGGCCTTTTTCATTTCTTCTTTTGCTTAACGCCTAAAAACATTGCGGAATCATTTTCTTTAATCATTTATAAAATTAGTAAACATCGAATAATATTAAACTTTTTATCTTTTTTAAAAATGTATTGAAAATGTATTAAAACAATACATAATATTTATGGGTAAAAAATGGCAACTAAGACAATAAACATCTCCATTGATGAGAAGACCAAAGAGAAGGCTCAGGCCGTCTTTGACGCCTTGGGTTTATCCTTCTCTACCGGGATCGCTATCTACCTGGAGCAAGTCGCCCTGAGGAAGGGTATTCCGTTTGAACTCCGGACCGAGGTTCCTACTAAGCGTGTTTCGAAGGCTCAAGGGGGTACTGACACCTCTGGTACGCCAGCAGTGACTCTGGGAAAGACCGAGGCTTCACTCCAACACGTCTTGGCCAAATTGAAGACACGGAATCCTCGTTGATTGACGTTTTTCTTTCGCTCATTTTCTTGCATATATTTTTCTAGACTTTAAAATGATTTTAGGAGGGGCTATTTTGATGAAAAAATTATTCGTGTTTTCTCTTCTTGTTTTGGCTCTTGTTTCTTGTTCAAAAGTATCTTCTTCCTCTTCGAAAACTGGAAGCTCGAGCGCGAACCTTTTTCCGGAGGGAAAAGTCGGGACGGTTGAGCGAACTTCTTTCCAGGCTCTTTATCTGGAGAAATATTCTTCCACTGAAGATCTCTTCCTTATCTCCGATCCGAAATCCTCGGAGAGCCAAAAGCTTTATCTCCAACCCGTTTTACTGAAGTCTCTCGCTGGGACCTACGAACGTCTAAACGAATACGCTTTCACTTATGAGAAAAGCATTTCCGTGCCCTTATATAGTCGCGAACCCCTGACGATTGAGACGCCAAAGAGCATCGTCAAGGAAGAACAGGGGGAGATTGCGCCGACCCACGATAGTAGCAAGGCCATCAAACTGACTTTTGGCGTTTATGAATATTACTATGATGGCATGCCCACCGTTCCGGCCCGTTCGGGCTATGAATTCGTCAGTTCCTTCTTCGGTCTTTTCACGCTTGATGTGGATTCTTTAACCGGCGTGACGCTCGAGACGTTTAAGAGCATTTATGCCTTACGGTATGATTCGATGGATGGGCTTGAAAAAGATTCGGCCTCCTCTTATCACGCTGTTGTCGAAGGGACTAGTTCCAGCACCTACAATGTGGATTTCGCCAATTTGAAAGACGGGGATTTCGTTTATCTGAAATCTTGCCAAACGATCGTCGCGATGTAAAAAGAAGTACGAAAAAGGGCGACCTCGTGAGAGATCGCCCCTTCGTTTGCTCGGATAAGTTATTGATCGGAAACGACAACGCCTTTATGGAATTTCTTGAAGTCGCGGTGGAGTACGAAGATCAGTAAGAGTTCCATCACCCCTTCAAGGGCTAAGGAAGAGCCCGCTAAGATCGAGACGGCTTGAATCGAATTGCCCCCGGTGAATTCCACGCAGAGGATGGCGACCCCAAATCCTACCATCAAGATGCCATTGACGAGGTCGACCCACCAATTCTTGACGTTGAGGCGTCCCAAATCGCAAGCGTAGGCGATTTCTTGGATGCCGAAGTAGAAGAGGTAGAACGAAACGACAAAGACCATCGTGTAGAGGAAGTCCCCCGGATAAGCCAAGATCCAGGAGCCTAAGATGACCAAGAAGATGCCCCTTAATAAAAGCCAGGGATCATGGACCAGGAAACTCCAGAAGTAGGCAAAGAGATAGAAGGCCCCGAAAACAAGGCACAGGATGCCTGAGACGAGCGCGAAGACGCTGGCGGCAATGTTGGTGAAGACGGCGATCAGAATGCCAATGATGATGAGGAAGATCGCATCAAGGATCCGCTCCGTCTTTTCTTCTTTTAAGAAAGCCATAAAAAGGATTAATTCCTCCTATGGCCCTATTATTAGCGGCAAATGTTCATTCCGCATCTTTTTATCGGCTTGGTTAAGAAAGACGAGACAAAAGAGGGCTAAGCGGGATTACTCACGGTGATATAGAAAGGATTGGAAAGGATGTTGGGCGTCACGTTATAACGATAAAGAATCAAATTGGTGGTGATATAGGTTTGATCGAGGAGACTCGAGGCCAAGTCAATTTCGGCGTGGGTGAGATCGGTCCCGACAGTTTTGACTCCGAAAGGGGTGTCCCCGGTGTAACCCGGGGTGTAATGAGCGAAATAGAAATGGGTGGTATCAAGGAGAGTCAAATCGCAGCGGCTATCGGTTTCAATGGTGGTATCGACAATGGTCGCGCCGATTTTTAACGTCGCACTATTGTTTCCATTAAGGCTGACTTTAAAGCCGGTGATACCGGGATAATTGTCGCTATCGATTTCGCCCGTGGGATTGGAAACCTGGTATTTTTGACTTTCATCGATGTAAGTTTTCCCGGTGGTGGAAGTCAAGGTCAAGCGGATGAGACTATTCTTTTGGTCGCTGACATAAGAGGCGATGGTGAGTTGATCCTCGCTTAAAGTAACTCCATCGTGGGCTGTTAAGAATCCGAACTGGAATTGGACGTTATTTGTGGTGAGGTAATTTGTGGGAGTCGTGACGATACTCAAAGTGTGGGTCCCTGGAGCGAGATTCACCGTATTGTCCGAAGAATCGCATTGGATCTTCGCCTCTTTTAAGCCGGGAAAATAAGGCGAGAGATCGTTGGCCGAGGAGGCAGAGGAGTCGGAAGAAGTAGAGAAGCTCGCTGAATTCGAAGAAAGGGCCGTGGATTCACTTGAGGAATGAGAGCCCGCTTTATTAAGCGAAGGAACCCATAAGGGTGAGGTGCAACCCACAATCAAAGCGACTCCGGCAAAAGCAATCAGGCCAATCCAAATTCCATGGAGAGGTTTATGAGTGGAAACCACCGTTATTTTTGAAAGCGAAAGAGGCTCGATTTGCTCAAAGTAGAAGGCTTTTGCAGAGATTTTGTAGTAGGTCAATAAACGGCAAAGGGCATCTAAAGACGGGTAGGATTCGCCTTGCTCATAGTTGATGATGGAACGTTTGGTGACCCCCAAGATCTCCGCTTCCTTACTTTGGGAGAGGCCGCCTTTTTGGCGGAGGGCGATAAGGTTCGCGACGAGATTGCGTTCCTCGAACTGGGGATTGGGCACGCTTAAAGCGGCCGGATTCGCCTTTTGATTCAAAAGGTCATCCAGCGATTCGTTAAGCAGATTGGCTAATTTCGGAAGAACGAGAATCGAGATTTGCGATTCGCCAGCCTCGAATTTTGAGATGCTCTGGGCGGTATAACCTAAGGATTTAGCGAGATCGGTCTGGGTAAAAGAAAAAAGCTTGCGTCGAGTCGAAACGTAATTGCCAAGCCCCTCGCTTTTCATATCGTGTCTATTTTAAAGACTCTAGGTTCCTTGTTCAAGATGAGGGATTTTTAAGAGTAACGCTTATAGTAAAGGTAACAACGGACTTTTTCGCCATACTCAAAGGGATAGATCCCCGCATTGCTATAGCCATAGCGGTCATAAGCCCTCATCGCTTTGAGGTTTTCGGGGTAGACGGCGAACATCACGAGATGCTTCGGATAGAGTGAGGCCACGCTCTTGAAGACTTCTTCGGCTAGGCCATGCCCTTGGCAAGAAGGCCGGATCATCAAGCGGTGGAGCAAGAGGAAATCTTCATCGTCCTTCATTCCGGTGTCGAGGCGAAGCTGGGCGAGTTTGGCTAAAGATTTGCTCTCCCAAAAGAAATCCTCTAAGGGATCGAAACTGACGGCGATATAGGCGACGAGAGCGCCATTTTCGTAATAAAGATAACCCTGGCCTGCGCTGATGTCTTCTTTGAAGTTAACCTTTAAGGGATAACGATGGCTCCAGGTGCGGTTCCCTTCTTTTTCCATTGCCGCGCGGACTTCTTTGAACAAGGAAAAAACCGCATTCAAATCGCTGAGTTTGGCTTTTTCAAGAGTGATCACGAGCGATATTTTAACGAGGAAAGCGCCCAATAGCGAAAGATTTCTCGCTTTTGGAAAACGTTTAGTTTCTTTATTCCGCTCTTCCTCTATAATAGCAAACGAGTTTAAGGAGCCCGTTATGAAAGACTTAGTGATACCGAATGACTATGAGCCTTCGCTTGGCCTCTATGAGACCCAGATGGCGATCAAGCTCATCAAGGATTCTTTCCAGAAGAATCTTTCAAATGAGTTAAATCTTCGTCGGGTCACCGCGCCGTTATTCGTCGACCCCAAAAGCGGGCTTAACGACAATCTCAATGGCGTGGAGCGTCCAGTTTCGTTTGATATTAAAGATGAGCCCAATATCACGGGCGAAGTCGTTCAATCTTTGGCTAAATGGAAACGCTACGCTTTAGGCAAATACCATTTTGCCGTCCATGAAGGGCTCTATACCGACATGAACGCGATTCGACGGGATGAGGATTTGGATAACATCCATTCCTTATACGTCGATCAATGGGATTGGGAAAAAGTCATTTTGCGGAGCGATCGCAATAAAGCTTACTTGGAAGAAACCGTCCGTCTTATTTATGCGACAATTCGCCAAAGCGAGCGGGATTTGCAGGCGAAATACCCTCTCCTCAAGCCTCTCTTACCCGAAGAAATCACCTTTATCGACAGCGAAGATCTTTTGAAACGCTATCCCACGAAAAATCCTAAGGAACGCGAATACGCGCTCGTCAAAGAGTGCGGCGCCGCTTTCATTGAACGGATTGGCGAGAGACTCTCCAATGGGGAACCGCACGATTTACGAGCCCCGGATTATGACGATTGGTCGCTCAATGGCGACATCATCGTCTACTATCCCTTATTGGATATCGCTTTGGAACTCTCAAGCATGGGCATCCGGGTGGACGCGATCGCCTTAAAGAAGCAGCTCCAAGAAAAACAATTGATGTCTCGCTCTTCCTTGCCTTTCCAGAAAGCCATCCTCCATGATGAACTGCCGTTTACCATCGGCGGTGGCATTGGGCAATCACGCCTTTGCATGTTCTATTTGAAGAAAGCCCACATTGGCGAAGTCCAATGTTCGTTATGGCCGAAAGCCATGCAAAAAGAATGTGAAGCACATCAAATTCCTTTGCTCTGAATCAGACGTAATGCCACATTAAGAAAGCGAAGAGATAACCGAAGCTTAATCCGCCAAGGTAGAAGAGGATATTCTTCCAGCCGAAGCGGATTTTTCTTTCACCGATAAAATTGAGGACGGCGTAAAGCAGAGTGCCGATTGCCCAAAGGGCTAAAGGCACGCTCCAGTTGGTGTCACTAAAGAAATAAGGGAACTCTAATCCGACAAGGAAGGCGAGAGGCAAAGCAGAGAATAGCGGGTAGCCATACCAACTCTTGGAAGGGGTTTGGGCCTTTTCAGCGCGCCAATCCCTTGAAAGGAAATAGCCTAGGATTGCAGAGATAATGCCGGAGAGGATATGGATCACAATCACCCAAGGCGGGATGGCCACATCGTTATAGAGACCATAAGTGTCATAGGTGTGGTCGAGCAAGGCATGGTGGAAGCCATAAGGGGCAAAGGCGTAATCGGTACGCGAAGTGCAGCTGCCATACGAATAAGCCGAGCTGCAGGTGGACGGCAAATAGGTTCCGAGCTCGTAAGTGAGAACGATTTCGCCTAAGAGGAACAAGACCAAGAAGACCGAAGCATCGAAGGCGTTATTGGCGCAAGAAACAATCCCGCTCGAAAGCCCATAACCAGTGGCGATGAGGAGCAAGCCCATTGCTAAACCCCATCCTCCGGCGGCGGGATCGATCCAAAGATGCGCGCCGCTTAAGGGAGCGAAAAGGAGACCAAAGCAATACGAAATCGTGAAGAGGGCGAGCATTTCAGCTAAGCCCAAAAAGAGATCGTCGAGATAGAGACCTTTCTTATTGATGGGCAAGCCCAAATAAAGATCGGCGGAGCGGCGGTTCCATAATTTGCTTTTGTGCCACAAGGGATAGAGATAAGAAAGGGCAAAAGAGGGATAGAGAGTCAATAAGAAGAGGGTCTGGGCATAGCTTGAAATCGAAGGCGTCGGGGTGAGGCTGGATAAAAGAGCGATCAGGCTAAAAAGCACTTCAACCGCCAATAAGGTCAATAGCAAAGGCCAATCCCGGACGAACTGATAGCGCCAATAGGCTTTGTGATTCATTGTTCTGCCTCCGTTAATTCTACGAACGTTTCTTCGAGACTAGCATCTTTGATTTGAATAAAAAGAGGGGCGAATTGCTGGAGATATTGCTCAATTTTCGTTTCGTCCTTCTCTTAAACATAAAGCGTGAGGAAGCGTCCGTCGATCTCGCTTCGGATGATTTTGAGGCCCGTAAGGCTTTTGAGCTCAGGGACGTTATTAAAAGCCAGCTGGACTTTCTTGAGCGGAGCATCGCCTTCTTGGTAAAGGTCAGACTGAATTTTACCGTCCTTAATGAGGGCGAAAGAATCGGCGATGTCTTCAAGCTCCCGCAAAGAATGACTTGCCACGATGACAAGGCGGTTTGGACCATCGCTGATGAAACGGGTTAGCAGCCGCTTAAACTCAATTCGACTCGTGGGGTCAAGTCCATCGAAAACCTCATCGAGGAGCAGAATGTTAGCTCCCGAGGCGAAAGCCAAAGCGATATAGGCCTTGCGGCGCATGCCTTTGGAAAAGCTTGATAAGGAATCGCTGGAATGGATTTGCAACAACTGAAGATTTTTGAGGAGTTCTTCGTGGGAATAAGAGGGGTAGAACTGTTGATAAAGGCTTTCGAGATCTTCAATCGTTGCATTCGCGTTGTAGTAGGGGTCGTCGCTTAAGAAAAATATCCTTTCTTTGAGATGGGTGTTGCTTTGAAGTTTAACCCCATCAATGCAAATCGATCCTTCATTGGGCTCATAAACACCAGCGAGCAAACGAAGCAAAGTGCTTTTTCCTGCCCCGTTGAGCCCCAATAGACCATGGATTTTTCCATCAGCAAATTCGGCGTTCACATTCGCCAAGACGACGCTAGAGCCATAAGATTTCGAAAGGTGTTGAATCGTAATCATTTCTTTGCCCCCTGTTCAAGTTCATTCAAAATCACGCGAATATCTTCAATTGACGTTCCCTGATCGATTGCCTCTTTAAGGAGGTTTCGCAAAGCTTCATGTTCGTCCTTCTTTTTCGGCGCGACAAAGCAACCTTTTTTGGGTAATGAGATTAAATAGCCTTGTTCGCAAAGGACTTCATAAGCCCGAGCCACGGTGTTCGGGTTGACGGATAACGACAAGGCGAGTTCGCGAACGGAGGGGAGCTTTTCGCCCTCTTTTAAAGCGCCGATGGCGATGTATTTTTTGATGCTATCGACGATTTCGTCGTAGATCGAAGCTTTCCCGGTAAGAAGGATTTGCATAACTGTACTAACTGTATTAAGAATAGTAAACGCTGTCTTCTGCTTCGTCAAGAAGAAGAGCTCGCCTTTTCTCCATTTTTTGGTCTTATTGAGCCAATGCACAGGATGGGAAGTGGAAAAAAAGGAAATTTTGCTTTATCCTTATTAAAATTATGGGAACGGAAGTTGCGACCCCGGAGTCACAAAGCCATTTGATTTCGACCAAGGGCAAGAAAGCTCCAAATATCATTCTTTACGAACTGCGGCTGAGCCACGATCTTAAGCTCAAAGAAGCCGCGGGGGGGATCGGTATTTCCCGTCTTTCGCTTTACCTTTATGAACGGGGTTATCGCCCTTTGAATGAAAAAGCGAAGCGGGCGGTTTGCTCGTTTTACCAAGTTGATGCCTCCCTTTTCGATGATCCTTTGGGTTATCCGACGCCGATTGAGCCGAAAGCTCAGAAACTCTCACCGTTTTTGAGGTGGCTTTTTTCTCTTAAGGGTTTCATCGTTTCTTTGACGCTTTGCGCTCTCAGTTGGGGCGCTTTCGGCGGCGGCTATGCTTTAGCCTATCATAGCCGGGATCACGCCTTGGAGTTCTACGACGATAATTACATCAGCTTTTGCTCGAGAGTGATTGAAAAAGGCGAAGCCTCGGAAGACGGGTTAACCAGCAGTTATTCGTATAAAGCCAGCGATGGCAACAGTTTTAGCGTCACTGTCAATCTGGACGCTCACCTCTTCGGATCGACCGACTTTTCGTTAACCTTCGATAGCGATGACGGTCATTCGGTCAGCTTGAATTTTATTCAAAACTCGACGGCTTTGCGTTTCAATTTTGTCGATATTGACATCGCTTCTTTAAGCGAAGTCGGGATTTTGATGGGCAGTGGGACGATTGTTGAGGGAACTTACCATGTGTCCAAAATCGTTTTTGGCGCTTCTTTGGGAGAAATCGATAGTGAAACCGTTTATCAGCAGCTCGAGGAGCGGATTGCTCCTGAGGCTAAACTCATCGAAGGCTATTACGCTGGCTTAGTCGCGGGAATCGGGTATACCGGGAACGAGGATTTTTATCAAATGCTCACCCTTCAAGGCAAGGGTCACGCCGCTCAGTTACGCGAATCCAACGCCGGGGATAATCTCTTGCTTTTCGGATCGATTCTCGGCGCGGCTTTCGCTTTCTTGAGTTTGCTTTGCCTCGTGATGTTTTTGGGCCGCAAGAAAAAGAAAGCCTTGCCGATTTTGGAAGATAGCGATTTGGAAAGCGTTTCCTTTAACGAAGTTAAACCGCTAAAAAAGAACTGGGCGATTTTCCCGTTTCTGCCGGAAACAGTTCTTCGTTTAGCTTCCGTCGGCTTGGTCTTGACTTCTTCGATTATTCTTTTCCGTTTGGTCTATTCTTTGTTCCATGCCGGGGCGCTCGATATTTCGACGGCTCTGCAAGTCTTCCAAGACGGCAAAAGCTTTTTACAAATGCAAAACTACGTCGTGGCAGCGACGATGCTGTGGTTCTTTATCCGCATTGAAATCATGAGCAAGCGCAACGCCGCCATCTATACGGCGATTTCTTTCGCCTTTATGGGCGTGCTCTATTACATCGGCATCGATATGATCGGCTTTTACCTTGAAGACGTCAGCGACGCTTATCGTTTGATGCTTTTGACCGTATTAAAACTGATCTTGCCTGGCAACGTCTTTTGGGGCATTGGTGCCTTCGCCCTCCTCGTTCTTTTTATCGGGACAACGCCGAAAGGCTATTCGACGGGTAAACGGATCCTTTGGCATTCCTTAGGGCTATTCCCGATGGCGTATTTGCTCGGCTCCTATTTTTATCAGGTCGGAACTTCCTTATGGGGTTGGAGCGAGTGGCCTGAGTGGGCGGCAAACCTTCTTTTCCGCAAACAGTTCGCTTCGACTGTTTTCGCGATTCTTTTCCCCTTTGGCGTCACGTGGCTTCGTCACATCATCCGCCGTAAATATGGTGAAGATCAGGCTGAGAAATACTTCGAAGGCAACGCCTATTATTTTGAGAAGAACCTCATCGCTTGTCTCATCATCGCCGCCATCGCGACGGTCAACGGATTGATGAAGGATTCTTCTTTTGCCAAAGCCCTCGATTTGAAACGGGCGGTTTGGGTGTGGGTGTTAATCCCACCAATCCTCTTCTATCACCCCCGGATCGGGGAACGTTCGCAAAAACTTGATTTGGCTTTCACTGTCGCTTATCTTTTCTCCTTTGGCTTGGGCTATGGCTATTTGGCTTACTTTGTTCTCTTCTTATAACTCTTTATCCTTGGTAAATCCCCCTTCCTTTTTGCAAAAGGAGGGGATTTTTTATTCGGATTTAGGGGTGGAATAGTCCTCGGAGCGATACCAATCCTCGTAGCTATTCACGTAGGCGCAGCCAACGCATCGGCCTTTCGGCGTGAAATAGAGCGAAGCGTAATAGTCTTCGGCGATTTCATAATGCCAATAAGCACCTTGTCGAAATGTGGGTTCACCCAAATAATCTTCGATCTCGTTATGGGTTTTGCCCCGGATCCCAATTTGGCAAAGAAAGCTATGAAATATGGTCCGCTTCCGAGCTAAAGGCGCGGTGAGCCATTGTTTTCGGTCGTGATAGTCTTGGGCGTAACGGGAAGCCTTGAGGGCGGCCATGATGGCCTCGCCTTCTTCCAGGGGATAAGAATAGTAACTGTAGCCATAGTGGGTGCTCCAGGCTTCGCCCGAACAATAATTAGTTGAGAAATGGGTCTTATCCGCGGGAAAAGAAAGTGAATTGTCACCGGTATAATAAGAAAAAACGTCTTTGAATCCTTCGGTTTCTTTTCGGTAGGTCGCTTGGTCTAATAAGGTGGGATGGAGAGCGAGAATAATCTTCCGTAAACTCCCATCAAAATCCTCGTAAGGGATATCCCAAAGTTTGTCTTCATGGAGCCGAAAGGCGGAACTCTTCGTTGGGTCAGGGTAATAACGGGTGACTTGACTCACGTAATCGCTGTAGTAAAAAGGACCGGTGCTGGGCGTGTCATCCCAAAGGAAGTCCAAGATCCCAAAGGAGCAGGAGGCCAAACTGAGTGGAGTAATAAGGGCTAAAAGGAGAATCAAGAGTTTCTTTTTCATCGGGGTAACGCCCTCCAGGAGGAAGTGTAGGAGAAGAAAGGCGGTGAAATGCAACAACGCCTCGTTGTGTTGAGATGGCATCGTTATTTTCTTGAAATAAAGATCGCACTATAAAATTGTTCTTCTACAAAATCTTTCATTTCTTTTTGACAAAACCAGTCCCTTAGGTGTCTTATCTAGTGTAAGGAAAAGAAATTCAAAGCTTTGAAAATCCCTTATCACACCGCCAAGGCGTTCTGTGAAGGCAATGAGAGCGCCATCAAAGAAGTTTATCTTTCATTAAGAAAGCTTCTTTATTTCGTCATCCGTTCGATCGTCAATAACGAAGAAGACGCGAATGATATTTATCAAAACGTCTTTATCAAGGTGATCGCGAATGCCAAAACGATCAAAAAGCCCGAAGCGCTCCAATCCTATTTCTTGGAGACCGCCAAAAGCGAAGCCTTGAATTTCGTGAAGAAGAACCAACGTCAAGACCTCTTGGAGGATGCCGATGTCCTCTATGGAGAAGATGACGCACCCTCGCCTTATCTCGAAAGTTACTATCCCTTCCTGACGCCACGCGAGAACGCTGTGGTGGTGCTTCACCTTGAAGAAGGCTTGAGTTTCCGGGAGATCGAAGCCCTCGCGAAGCTCTCACGCCAGACGATTGCCAACGCTTATGAAAGCGCCTTAAAGAAATTGAAAGTATATTACCAGGAGAAACGCTCATGAATTGGAAAAAACAAATTCAAAAGGATTGCGCCGACCGCCTCACTCGCGATACGCCGGCGATCGCCGCTTATGAAGCGATTCCTTTAGCGACAAAACCCCCAATGAAAATGCGCTTCGTCCTGCCATTGAGCGCTTTTGGCGGTTTAGCGGCTATCACGGTTGTTCTCTTCGTTACGCTTCGAAGCCTGAACCGCGGGGCCTCCAAGACACCAAGCGCGGGCACGGGGTCCAATACGTATAGCACGGCGATCTTCAGCTCGACTTCAAGCGGGACGACGGGTGAAACGGGGACCAGCGATGGCACTCCCACTAGCGTTTCTCAACCCTCGACTTGGGCTTATCAGGTCGGCGTTATGCCTTACGGAAATAGCAAGGGTGAAGCCATCGACTTCAAAACGGTCAGTTTATCGGGGACGAGTCTAACGTTAGATGGGACGATTGTCCTCTCCCATTCGTTAGTGGCTTCGGATTACGCGCTCCAGTTTCAGCTTTGGGCTGGGGATCAATGGAACGATGCGACTTTAGCAATGCGAAATTCGGAATTGGCGGAACTCGAGAAAAATGGCATCCCCAATCCGAAAGCAGAATCTTATCCCCTCGATTTGTCGGCGAGTTCCAGCGCGGTCCAATCCCTCTTTGCCACCCCATTTACAAGCTATTCGGGATCGATCCATTGGGCCTATGACATTTCAAGTGCCTTAGCGGAGGCCATCCGCAGCGGCTCCTATCGGGATCTGACTTTGGGATTTTTGTCCCCCGTCGTCCCGGATGATACCCGCAAGACATACTATTGCGCTTTTAGCTTTTCCCAAGTGTCGATTGCCTAAAAAGGAGGCTCATTTTATGAAAATCACCAGCAAAACGCCGTTGCTTTTCGCTCTATTAGCTTTAACTTCTTGTACCGTTTTAAAGCCAATGAGTTCGATTGATGCTTCTTCGGCGTCCGCTTCGACAAGCGTTGCGAGGCAGCAATGGAAGTTCACGCTCCACTATGATTATGGGAACTATCGGAAAAACGAGATTACTTTGCTTTTTGACGATTGTATTCCGTTCTTCTCCTTAAAAGATTATGGTCTTGGAGACGCTTTAGCGGGCGATCTCATCACCATGGAATATACGGGTGGTTTCGCGATGCATAGCACCTATCCGGCCACGGCGGTTTTGGGCAATGATTTTAAGATCGGCCGCGTTTGGACGAATCCCACCTCTTATTTTGAGGTGAACCAAGAGGATATCGCGAATCACTGGAATTATTCCTACGATCATCCTTATGTGATTACGGATCTTTCGACCCTCGCTTTTGTCGGAATTGACGATTATGTGAAAGAGAGGGATAGCCATTTGCTTTATGCGACCGAGGGAAAACTAACTCAATCCGGGGGCTGCTTGGTTCAGCCCCGTCCGATCGAAGCTTTCTATAGCGACATTCCGGGGACAAGACGTCTATCGTATTAATCCAAGGGGGTAATCTTATGGACAAAAAGAAAATCGTTCTTATTGCTGGAGTTAGCGTTGCCGTGGCGGGCCTCAGTGTTGGGGGTGGCTTTGCGATCGCCCACGCCGTGCAAAAGCAAAATGCCACGCCAACGGTTTTGCTCGAGGCCAAAGCCAAAACCCATCAGGATACGATTTCCTCGAGCAGCAAATCAATCTACCTGGCTTTTGCAAAGAAAATCGCGCCATTGGCCCTCAAGACTAATGGCAAAACAAATTCGGTAGCCTTCAGTGTGGTCGATGCCTTCGTGAGCTACTCGATGGAAGTCTATCTTTCGAGTGACAACGTCCAGGCCTCCTATTGCCAAACCCTTGGGGCCAAGAGCATGGACGAAATCAATAAGGCGGTTTACGAAATCTCCTCGTATTTGGGCACCTCGGCAGATTATTCCTATCGGGATGGTCTTGATGAAATTACGGGCCGCTTTGGAGCGGCGAATATCAATTCCCTATGGCTGGATCCGAGCCTCGAACTTCAAGACAATATCGATGCGCTTTTACAAGGATTGCAAACGTATTATTTCGCCGATGTTTATCACGCGAAACCAACCCAAGCGGCGCTTCAAGATTGGCTCAAGAAGGTAGCGCCCGAAGGCTTTGACCGTCTGCCCGAGCTCCAAACTCCCGATAACTCGAATGCCTCTTGCGTCTCGTCCTATTTCCTCCAAGACCACTTCCTGCCGAGTCGGGAATTAGCTTTGAAAAAAGAATATCAAAGTCGAAGCCATTATCTGGATTACACCCTCGGGGATGGAACGAAGAAGTCAGTGGACTACGTCGAGACGTCTTACTATGATGGAGGCACGGTCTACTTTGGCGATGGTTACGTTTCCGCGAGCACCGGTATTTCCAAGAGTGACCTCATCTATTATTTGCCCGATGAAGGCACTTCGCCTTTTGATTTGATCGACAAGATTTTCGTGAATTCGAGCAAGATGACCTCCAAGGTTTATCGTCTTAACGTCGAAGCCCCGTATTTCTTGATCAAAACTGATTTGGATCTGACCCCGACTTTGAGGGATCTGGGTTTAGGCGAACTTTTTGATTCGTCTTTAGAGAAACTGGTCAAGTTAGAGGGGGAGCACCTCTCTTCCATCAAACAGGATTCGCTCCTCTCCTATGATTACAATGGTTTCTATGCCGCCTCGGCGACGGTGGTGAGCAATTCCGGGGCCGCGATGCCGCCCGAACTTCAGAATTATGACTTCGTGGTGAATCGCCCTCATCTCTTCACGACTTCTTTCTTAGGTTTGCCGGTTTTCTATGGCATCGTGAATGATCCGGGATACGCTCCTTACGCAGCGTAATAAAGTCTTCTCGTCTTAGGGATGTCTTGATCGGGTGGTCAAGACACCCCTTTTTCATGGACCATCCTCCGTCTGCTAGAGAAAAGGAGGGGGTTTTGCAAGGGTTATCGGAAGAAGAACGGGTCTTTGCTGGCATTTATAAACTTCGAATCGCCGAAGAAGTCCAAAGAGGCTGATGTCTTAAAGAAACGTTTCGTGATATCATTTTACAAATGATTATTTATCAGGACAGCAAAAAGAATTTTAATGATCATGTCCGCGATGGTTTAATCGTCAAAAAGATCGAAGAAGGTTTTGCCAAGAATGGCTTGCATGATGATAACCCCAAGGAAATCCAATCGTGGCGGTCTTCTTTGAAGTTCGTCCGCGATGTTTTGGATGGTTCAACCGTCCCCGATGACGTTCAAGTGGCCATTGAATATCGGATTCCGATGGCGCAAAGCCGAATTGATTTCATGATTTTGGGATCGAACGATACGAACCCTGACAATATCGTCATCATCGAATTGAAGCAGTGGTCGCGGGTCAAAAGCACTGATCAAGCTCGGGAGCATCTCATTTGGTCCGATCTTTTAGGGGGATCTTTGACGCAGCACCCTTGCTACCAAGCCATTTCCTATAAACGGAGTCTCGAAAACTATTGCGAGACCATCGTCAAAGAAAACGTCCGTTTGGTCCCGTGTTCCTATTGCCACAATTTGGATAAAGGGATTTATCGCGACGTCATCGAAAACCCGATTTACGCCCAATGGTTTAAAGAAGCTCCAATCTTTTATGCCGATGAAACTTTACGCCTTAGGCATTTTATCGAAGGATTCGTCAAAGCTAAAACCGGTGATGGGAAATTGCTTTATAAAATCGATACTGGAGACATCAAGCCGCAAAAGGCCCTCCAGGATTCCCTTTACTCGATGCTCAAAGGCAACGAGGAATTCATTCTGCTCGATGATCAGATCAAGGTTTATGACTTGGCGAACTCGGCAATCGAACAGTCTTTAAAAGACGGCAAGAAACGTGTCATCCTTGTTCAAGGGGGACCGGGCACTGGAAAATCGGTCTTGGCCATCAACCTTTTGGTTAATTGGGTGAAGAAGGGCTACTATGCCGCTTATATCACGAAGAATGCGGCTCCACGCCATTGCTATCAAGCTTTGCTCGCCAAAAACGATCAACAAAAAGAGATTAATATCAAAAAGCTGTTTCCGTCCCATATGTCTTTGCCTTATTTCAAAGAGAACCAAATTAAAGTCGGTCTTTTTGACGAAGCCCATCGGCTCCAGAGCAAACCCTATATGTATAAAGGCGACGACATGCTTCTCGACGCGATGAAAGCCTCTTTGGTCTCGATCTTCTTTTTGGATGAGGATCAGCGCATCACGACCAAAGACATCGGCACCGCGGATCTTATCGCTGCAAAATCCGCGCAAATCGGGGCTGAATTGCTTTTTGGAGCCGACTATCAACTCCGAGCGCAATTCCGCTGCAATGGTTCCGATGGCTATATCAATTTCTTGAATAACCTCTTGATGATCAAGTCGACTGGGAACTCTTTCTTGCCCGGCGATTATGACTTTCAGGTCTTTGATAGTGCATCCGAAATGCGCGAAGCTCTCCGCAAGAAGGACCAAGAGATGGGCTTGTCGCGAATGGTGGCGGGCTATTGCTTTGATTGGAATGTGAAAAACCATCGGGGTGATTGGGACATCGTCCTTCCAGGGGGTTTTCAAGCGAAATGGAATCTTGAGGGTGATGATATCTGGGCGGTCAATCCGGATTCTTTCGGTGAAGTCGGCTGCATTCATACCTGCCAAGGGATGGAGTTTAAATACGTCGGGATTATCGTCGGTGAAGATCTCCGCTACAACGGGGAGAAAGTCGTCACCAACCAAAAGGCGATTTCCAAAGACGACCATACCTCGGGAATTCGGACAACGGATTTCCTGACCGCCGACCGTCTCATTCGGAATACCTATAAGGTTTTAATGACCCGCGGGCAAAAAGGCTGTTATGTTTATTGTGAGGATAAGGCTTTGGCGGATTACTTTCGTTCGCATTTAAAGCCAGGAGCATAAAAATATGGATTCCTTAGAACGTTTAAAGCAAGAAATCAAACAATTCACTGAGGAGCGGAATTGGGATCAATTCCATTCGCCCGCCAATATCGCCAAGAGCATCAGCATCGAGTCGGGCGAGCTGTTGGAGTGCTTTCAATGGGACGAAAAGAACTTCGACAAAGAAGCGGTGTGCGAAGAACTCGCCGACGTCTTGAATTATTGTATCCAAATGGGGATTGCTTTGGATGTCGATTTACCAACGATCATCGAAGCGAAAATGGCAAAGAATGCCAAGAAATATCCGGTCGATAAATGCAAGGGCAAAGCGACTAAATATACGAAACTTTAGCTAAAATTAGCGAATTTCCCCGGCTATTAAAGGATCTCCTTTTTCTTCTTTTCGTATTCATCCGCGGTAATCGCTCCACTTTGGTAAAGGTCATGATAAGCCTTTATCTCTGCGGCTTTTTTATCCTCGGTACTGGGAACTTCTTGTTTTGTGGCATCTTGAGGGGGATTTGATTGTGGTGCCGGGATCGGATTTTTCTTTGGAGCGTTATCGAGGTGAAGAGCAACGGGTTCAACTGAGCCTGAAAGAGCGGCCGTGGCAAGGGAAAGAAGGCCGCCCAAAATAGGGCCGGCCTTCAGTGACAAAACGCTCTTGTAATCATCGGACGAATATTGTCGGTTCACTTCGGCCGCGAAATCCGCCATGATGTTTCGCACATTGAAGAACGCGACCCCACCGATGAGAAAAAGCAAAGCGCCGAAAATAAGAAAGGCGGCGTAACTTGGCGAAGGGGTGAATAACTTGATGAGAATGCCGACTCCAAGGAAAATTTCTCCTACGAGTAGGGCAATAAAGATAACTAAGAAACCAGCTTCTTGGCGAAGGGTTTGCGTCCCAAAGGCGTAGTCGAAGACATTCCCTGTGTCGCCTTCATTCGCGATGGTGCAGCAAGGGGCAGCCATCAAAATGAAAGCAATGAAACCCAATCCTAAGGCAATGAGGCCTAAAATGTTTGATTTTTTCATTTAAGAATTCCTTTTTTCTTCTCTTCGTATTCTTCGGGAGTAATTGCCCCAGAATCGAGTAGTTCCTTGTATTTCTTTAGCGTTTCGGCCTGACTTAGGTCACCCGAAATCGTCGGCTCTTCTGAAGCGGGGGAAGGATTCGCTTTTATCTGGCCGCTCTTTTCTTTCATCCCAATGATGAAGCCGAGCAAAGACATAAGGAATGCGGTGAAACCAAAAAGGGCAAGAAAGACGAATAACCCCAACCAATCCGGCGCACTATCGGCCACGATTGCAGTGGCGATAAGAGCGACAATGCCGCTAATGAGCGAAAGAACGCCCCCAAGAAGGCCGAGAACAAGCGCAGCCGTTCTTGTTTCAGGCTTCTTAAGGAGAACAATACCGATAATATAGAGAATTAGAGCGAAGATGCCCAAAGTAAAATAAAGCCAGCCTTGGACAACTAAGGCCATAATGAGGTTAATCCCAGTTAGGCTAAGCGCGATGATGATGTTGATCAATGGTTTTTTCGACATAGTTAATACTCCTTGTTTGTTAGTTTATCGGGCGAAAGTTCAGAAAATGAACAATCAGCGAATCTCTTTGAGGTGGTAAACTCCATCCCCTTTTCGATAAAGGATTTCTTTATTGGGATGGAATTCCATTAAATAGCAGCGAATATCGCCGATATAGCGTCGGAAAGTCAAATCGCTGATTTCGACTTCGTTGAGAAAATCTTCTTTGACAACGAAATGGTTTTCAGTAAATTTGTCGTACAGCAAAAGAACAGCTTCGGCTTTTGATAATTTCATCGTCAATCTCCTCGATAGATTTAAGGAGATGATCATCCTCCGCTAAATGGCGGATTCCTTAAGGACGCCTTTAGAATAAGCAAAAGGAAAAATCCTGTGTATCAACTTGTTCAGAAAATGATGCAAAAAAGAGTGAATAGAGGATGCAAAATAGTGGACTCAATGGCCGGGATTGATGGCGGTCACGTTTAAGCCCATTGTGCCAAAAATGAAGGTGACATTTCGGTTATTTAGTAACATCGGCCCGCAAGAAACGGATACGCCATCGCCGGCATCGTCTCCGAGAACGAAGTTATAGGCATTCGTTCCGGCGGGGGCAATTTCGAACCCCGTTGGTTTTGGCGCGCTAAGTCCCATGCTAATTTGGTAAGAATCGAGCGAAACGTCATTGCCTTCAGCATCAGGCGAGTGAAACTCGATTGGGTAAGTCCCAGGCGTTAAAGACACATCACTGGCTCCATTAATGGTGGCATAGAAGGCAACGATTCCCGGGAAATTAGTCGAAATTTCTCCGGTGGGATTGGTGAGGGCGAAAATGCATTTCCGTTTCAAAATGGTCCCGTTATGAATGAGAGTTCCCTCAACCGTGATGTGAGTGTTGTTGGCAACGTTTTTCGAAATCTTCAAGGTACGTGAGGCATATTCCGTGGCTCCGGTTGATAAGCTGACACCCTCGATAGTCTGCGAAAGGTTTAGGGCGAAGCTATAACCTTGTTCTTGAATATAATTCGTGGGCTCGCAATGCAACGAAATTTCATAATCTCCTGGCGCAACCGTCAACGCAGAAACATCGTTGCTTCGAAGAGAAAATTCTTTTAAGCCAGGGAAAGAGGGATCGATATCGTCGCCGGCATAAGAAGTTACTGCCGAGGAAGAAGAGGACACCGTGGCTGAAGAACTTGATGCCGATGAAGAGGAAGAACTGGACGACGAGGAAGAGAAAGAGGAACTAGAGTTCGAGGAAATCACGCTATTATCGTTTGAACTTTGGTTGGTGCCAACGCTGTCGATTGACTCCGAATTGCCCTGAGCGTTTCTTTTCGGAATCCATAAAGGCGAAGTCGAGCCGATGACAATAGCCGCGAATAAGGCAATGCCTAAACCAATTAGAAGGGGCTTTTGCAGGGATTTTGATTTTTTAGCAGAAATTTCGGATCCCAGTTTTTTACCGAAAAAATCATCCGCAGTGATTTTGAAATGACTTAGAAAGCCTACCAAAGCATTTACTGACGGCAAGGAGGCGCCACTTTCGTAATTGGCAACGCTTCGCTTTGAAACCCCCATCCATTTCGCAGTTTGGCCTTGGCTTGCCTTAATGCTGTTACGAAGATGGAGAAGATTTGCTGCGACGATTTCGCTCGAAAAAGTGATCGCGCAGGCGGGAGAAGTTGGCTCTACGTTTTGTTTCAGAAGATCTTCCAACGAAAGCTGAAGAGTCTGAGCAAGTTTGGGCAAAGAAGAAATATCCATTTGCGATTGGGCATTCTCAAATTTGCTTATCGCTTGAACCGTATATCCTAAAGCATCCGCCAAATCCTGCTGGCGAAGTCCTAATGTTTTCCGGCGCTGAGAAACGTAAGCCCCTAATGAATTCATTGAAATTATTATATCTTTATCTTAGAGACGGAAAAGTCACTTTTTTAAAGTTTCATTGGGCAATATCAAAGATTGAACGATCGGCTTCTACAATCAGGACTTGGAGGAACGCAAAATGCTTATAATGACCATATTTTTCCTTGGTCTTATCATCTGGGGTGTCCTTCACTGCATTAATGATGATCGATGGTAAAAGGGGAGGAGGTAATAGGATATGGAAGGGCTCGCATTTCTTTGGCTTCTTGTCATTCTCTTTTTGATGGCCGTTCGTGTTTTGTGACATTGCCAAACACAAAATCGGCCTTCAAAATGGGCAAACTTTCTGAGTGATCAAAAGACTTTTTGTAACGGCAAAAAATCGTCTCTTTCGACTGCGCCACTTTAAAAAATTCTCTTCGTGGGGCTATCAATTATTTCTCATTTGTCTTGATTTTCTATACGAATAACCCGGATTTCGTTATACTAAAAAAGACGAAAAAGAGATGACGTTGATCGAAAGAGAACGGCAAGGATCCGCCCCTCTTTCCGGGGAACCCTTTCATGAAAATCGGTGAATCGATTAAGGCCGCGCGGGAAGTCAAAAAACTCTCTCCCGTGGATTTAGCGGCGAAACTTTCAGTGACGACGTTGACGGTGGCGGATTGGGAAAGCGGAGATTTGACTCCGACGCCAGACGAAATTAAAAAGATCGCGGAGGCTTTAGGCATTGATCCTGCCCAGCTGGAAAATAATGAAACCCCCAAAGAGCGGATCTGCTGCAAATGTGGCAAGATCCTTGATAAAGATGAAGTCAGCCATCAGGGTACGAAGCTCGTGACCTTCTTTGGCCGCAAGAAAGAAAAGAGTAAGACAACTTACCATATTGATGAGAAAGGCCACGATATCTTCTGTGATCGTTGTGCACAAGAGTTGATCTTGGAGCACAACCGCAAGGTTGCTGAGGTTAAAAAAGCGGCTTGGATCGCCAGTTCGATCGTCGGTGGTTTGGCCTTAGTGATTTGCGTGGTGATCGGCGTGCTCATGCTCTTGAGCGGCAATCAAATGGGGGGCATCATCGCCCTTTCGATTTCGCCGGTGGTGGCCTATGCCTTTTTCGCCCTTATCTTCGTTTTGACGATGGGCAACACTTTCGTTGGCCATTTCTTTAAATGGGCGGTCTTCATCACCTTTATCCAGCTCCCTTCGTCGCTTCTTGATAACCAGTTTGATGGCATCGGCTCTTTCATCCTCGGCATCATCCTCAAGGTGATCGTGGGCATTCTCCTGTTCTTCGTTGGCTTCGCCTTGATTCTCGTCTTCTCGCTTCTTTGCTCTCTCGTGATGTTCTTCTTCGCCCGGAGGCGGGAACCGGACGTGGATTAGTTTGGCGTGCAAAACCCCTTAACTTATTAAAAAGACCAAGTCTTCTTTCCTTCGTCCTGAGCAAAAATATTTCGTCAATCATTAAAAAGTATAAACGAAATATTATTAAATATAAAACTCCTAGGTGCACGTAAGGGAAGAATTGTCCACCTCGGGCAAGCCGTAATAT
>DAISHV010000004.1:0-15110 GCA_036822315.1 Bacillota bacterium
ACCTTCTGTACGTCAAACAGATGCTCTCCCAGCTGAGCTAAGTACCCACAGCTGACGCGACACTTCTTTTGTCGCGAGGCTTATTATACGCACGCGAGCGATTCCTCACAAGGAAAAATTGTTCTTTCCTGTTTTTTATCGCTTTTTAAGCGGAGCAATCTCGAAGAAAAGAAGATCAATATCTCTGCAAAAGCCCTATTTAATGCACAAAAATGGCTTATTTTTCGCAGGGTTCAGGCGTAGAGGCTCTCTTGCTCAGGGAAGTCTTGATAAAGTGAATCCCGTCGACAATAAAGGAGGAACCTCCGATGGCGAAGGGCAAGAAAAGGAACATCGCGTAACGGGCGTTCATCGAGCACCAAACAGGATACTTCAAAGCAAAATAAGCATAAGAGAAACTACTGGTGAGGAAAATCACGGCTGAGAACAAATAAAGGAAGTGGTCCTCTTTCTTCCGAGTGAATAATCTCACCGAATAAAGAACCATGGCGAAGATGAAGAAAAAGCCAAAGATGATATAGAGAATATCGAGCGCATAACAAAGGAAGAGAACGAAGCCTGTCACATCATAACGATTTTGACCCCAAAGAGCGCTCTTGAGCCAAGCGGTCCAAATATTGAAATCAAGCGTCCCCGGCGTCGGAGTATAGCGAACGAATCCGGTAAGAGGATCGAAGTAGCGATGCGTGCCGATGGCCGCATTGTCGATATAAGGGAAAAGATTATAAGTGAAATCGCCAGCGGGGAAAGCGAAGAAACGGTTCCAGATACCATAAGTCGAAAGATCAATGTGCTGGTCGCTCCAGTTTCCCGAACCCTCGAGGTTCAAGACATAGCCGATCGGCTCGCCAAATGCCCTATTATGGTAGAAAGCGACGCCAAGACCCAACGGAAAGACGACCAAAGCAAAGCAAAGAATTTGAAGCCAAAAATTCATCCGCACTTTGGGAGCGACTGCCGCGTCTTTCTTATAAAGAGAATAAAGACGAAGAATGAAAATGAGAGCAATTGGGAAAGCAGCCATCGCCGTCGATAGTTTTGTCGCCATTCCTAAGCCTAAGAAAACCGCCGTTGAGATAATGTCAAGATAACGCGGCTTCTCTCGAAAAGAAAGGGCGAAGAAAATCGCGACAATGCCAAAGAAGAAAGCCAAGGCATCGTTGTTGCCATAGAAGGGCAAATACCAAAGGACAGGAGTAAACGTGCAAAAAACCGTCGCTATGACAAGCTTCGCACCTCGCAGATTAACCTTAACAAGAATCTTATAAAGGAAATAAAGTGTCAGAGTCCCATAAAAACAAAGATAAATTCGGGTGCTCTCAAAGAGTTCATAAGCCCAAAGATCCCAACGATCAAATCCGGTGTTCGGCCAAACAATAGGGTTCTCAGCGGGCACGGGAATGAAGATCCGGTTGAGCTTCATCGCTGTCGCCATAAGGAAATGCCAAACTTTCGGTTGATAATATTGGTTGTTTAAATTGACATCAGGGATCGTGCCTTTGACATAAATGTCATAAATGATCGCCCAATGACCGCCTGCATAATCCAGACCATAGTCATGTTTGAAACTATCGGCGTTCATGAAGCGCAAGCCAGAGAAAAGAATGAGGATGCCAGATGAAATAACGACGAGTGCCATTCCGACTTTCTGAGCATTCAGCCGCTGATGAAGCCCCAGCCAAATTAGCCGAAGTATCTCTCCGACGACAACAAGAGAGAAACAAACGAGGTAGGCAATAAAGGCACCACCATCGCGGAAGCCGAGCCAGTAGTCGCTGGTATAGTAATACCCATTTTTAAAAAAGAAGATGAAGTAAAGACAATACAAACCGATGAGGTAAAGAAAGAAATAAGCAACATAGCGCCACCGGCTCTTACGAAAGCCAGTCCAAAAGGGCGAAGCTGAAAACTTGGATTTTAAATCCTCGTAAATCCCGCTTATTTTTTGCAAAACCGCGTTAATTGGACTTACCTTCGGCTGCAGATTTGCCTTTTTCTTCGGCATAAGTGGTCTCCGTGTTGACCTTCCAAATGTCTTCTTTCTTAAAGCTCGCTGGATCAATCATGCTCTTGACGGCATCCATCGCCGTGAGCATGGAATGGTCCATGTTGTTATACCGATGCTGCCCGTTACGTCCAACGCAGTAAAGATTCGTGATGGTGTTCAAATGCTCTTGCACCACGGCAATGTCTTTATAAGAATCAAAGTAAGCCGGATAAGCTTTCTTGACCTTAATTTCGGTCGCATCGATAATATCGGCTTTGTCCACCATGCCGATCGAAGCGAGTTCATCTTCGGCGAAAGCAATAAATTTATCTTGCGGCATCTCCCAAAGGGCATCCCCTTCGGTGGCAAAATATTCAAGGCCCACCCAAACGGTGTGTTCCAAGTCTTTGACCATATAAGGCGACCAGTTATTAAAGACCTGCAAACGACCCAACTTAACTTCGCGTTCCTGAATATAAATCCAGGTATCGGGTAAAATGTTGGAAACGGTTTTATTCTTGGTCTTATTCGGAATGAGAAGTTTCTTTGCTAAGACGCCAACCGTGATAAAATCGCGATAAATCAAATGAGTCGCAACATCGAAAGGCTTCTCCGGAACGTTTTCTTTGCCAAAAGCAAAGTAAAGATCCTTAAGCGGCATTGACGAAATGAAGAAATCGCCTTCAATCACATCTTTGCCATTAATCACAATCGAAGTGACTTTGTTATCCGCTAAGTTCACTTTGGTGACTTCGCTATTCATGTGGATTTCGCCGCCTTTTTCCCGAATGAGTTCCGCCATCTCTTCATAGAGTTGGCCCGGCCCTTTCTTCGGATAATCAAAGCGTTCGATGAGCGAAGTTTCGACGTTCTTGTTTTTCTTCTTGAACGGCTTGGTTACGGCGTTGGTGAATGTCTTCCAAAGCGAAAGACCTTTGACACGTTGAGAGCCCCAATCCGGTGCGATTTGCGAGGGATTTCGGCCCCAAACCTTTTCGGTGTAGTCTTCGAAGAACATCCGATAAAGCGGTTTGCCAAAACGATTCATGTAGAAATCAGCCAACGATTTCTCTTGCCGTTTATGGAGACAGCTTCCTAAATAACCCCAACCCGCTTTCCAAGTCCGGCAGAAACCCATGTTGTGGAAAGTCGACCAACGCATGGAAATCGGATAATCAAAGAATTTATGGAGATAGAAAATACGGGAAATCCGGTGCCGTGAAAGCATGACCCGATCATTCCGTTCAGGATCGGGGCCTTTCTCGGTAAGCGGAACTTCGCGCTTCAAGAGAATATCGTCCTTCGACGGAGCACCCTGTGGCGGCATAATTTCATGCCAAAGGTTCATGACGTCTTCATTCTTAGTAAAGAAACGGTGCCCACCGATATCGATACGGTTGCCTTTGTATTCAACGGTTTTAGAAATACCACCAATTTCATTTGAAGCTTCGTAAATCACCGGATGAATATGCGCATCGGGGTTTTTCAAAAGCTCATAAGCCGCTGTTAAGCCGGCCGGACCCGCTCCGATGATGACACAAATTTTGTCTTTTTCGCTCATTGTTTTCCCTTCTTTTTTAAAAAAAGGCCTTCTCAAAAAGGCCTAATTATTTCTGATCGTTTTTCTCATCATCGGCTTTCGAAACATCCGCTTTCGGGGCTTCGACAACTTTTTCTTCGCTCACGCCTTCGCTTTTAGGCTCGATGAAAATCCACTTTTTACGGGACTTGTAATTCCAAATAAGGACAATCAACGTGCTGACGCAGAAGATAGCGAAGTAAACCCAGAAGCTTCCGTTCGAAAGGAAGCTCCAATTGCCTTTGAAGATTTCTTTCGGAGCGTTGGAACCATCGACAATGTTAATCGCACCGTTCGTTGCGGCCTTGAGGACGTAATGAGAACCATAGAAAATCACGAGCGAAATTAATAAGCCGATGAAGCCCAAGAAAACGAAGAGCCAAAACTTGCTTTGTTTCTTCGCCGCGCCTTTATCGGCAACGTTTTGGAAAACCCAAAGAATCGAGAAAATATAGTTGACGATAACGCCCACGACAAAGCCAGCCACCGTTGAGATGGTCAAAATTAGCCATTCGTTGGCGCCTTTCATCAATCCCGAAACCAACAATTTCGTCAAAAAATCAAAAATCGTCGCCACAATACCGATCACAAGAAAACGAATAATCTCAGCTTTTTTTGAATATTTCTTAGTATTTGTGTTATCCATAATGGTTATTTTAGTCTTCGGCGGAGACCGCGACAATAGGAGAAAGGTTTTGTTCAAAGAACGGGGGCAAAGTTATCCTTATCTAAAAGAAGGAAGTTCCTTTTATCGGCTCAGAACACGACCACATAAAACGCCCATGCAAGAAGCGCTCATTAACCCGCGAGTCCAGCCGCTGCTATCGCCTAAACAATAAAGGTGCGGCACGTTGGTCTGGAGATTTTCGTCCATCTTGATCTTGTTGGAATAGAACTTGATTTCAGGCGAGTAGAGCAAGGTTTCTTGCGACGCAAAACCTGGCACGACATTATCCATGGCCTTAATAAAAGCGATGATATCCGTCATCGTCCGGTATGGCATCGCGGCGGTAATATCCCCCGCAACGGCATCCTTTAAGGTCGGACGAACATTGGCGCGAACAAGTTCTTTGTCCCAGGTTCGTTTGCCAGCTAAAACATCGCCAAAACGCTGTACCAAAATGTGCCCAGCGCCCAACATATTCGTCAATTCGCCAATCTTTTGAGCGTAGAGAATCGGCTCATGGAATGGTTCGGTGAAATTATGAGAGCAAAGAATCGCAAGATCAGTATTCGGGCTCTTCTTTTCCTTATAAGAATGACCATTAACGACCGCAAGATTGTTGTCGTAGTTTTCTTGAGCCACGAAACCACCGGGGTTTTGGCAGAAGGTCCGAACTTTATCTTTGAAAGGAGCGGGATAGCCAATGAGCTTTGCTTCATAGAGAACGTTATTGAGTTCTTCCATGACTTCGTTGCGGACTTCGACCCGGACCCCCATGTCGACCGGACCTGGCCGATGGGCGATATCGTATTTCGAGCAAATCTTCTCGAGCCAATCCGCTCCTCTGCGTCCCGAAGCAATTACAATATCTTTCGCCATAAGACGCTGTTCGTCCCCATCGCCATATTTATGAACGAGGACGCCCGTACAGGTGCCTTTTTCAAGGATGATATCGTTGCACTCGTAACCGAAAAGCATCTCAACGCCTTTGGCTTTTAAATCATTTTCGATTGCCAAATAAAGATCATGAGCCTTCTCCGTGCCTAAATGACGGATTGGGCAATCCACAAGCTGAAGGCCAGCTTCAATCGCCCGACGTCGAATTCCTTTGACTTCTTCGGTTTGGTTTAAGCCTTCGACGTGGGAATCTGCGCCAAAAGAAAGGTAGATCTGGTCAGTATATTCGATGAGGTCTTGCATCTTATCGGCTCCCAAGAGCTCAGGCAATTCGCCTCCAACTTCATAAGAGAGCGAAAGCTTGCCATCGCTAAAGGCTCCGGCACCCGAAAAGCCGGTCGTAATCGCACAAGGATTACAATTCAAGCACTTGCCCGTAATGCCTTTCGGGCACTTCCGAGTCTCGATCGGATGACCTTTCTCGATCAAAAGAATCTTTTTCTTACTGCCATTCTTCAGCATCTCCAAAGCGGTAAAAATCCCCGCTGGCCCCGCACCGACGATAATGACATCATACATAAGAGTTTTTCCCTCACGTAGGATACTCCACTTCCTCAGAAATGTTGAGTGTTATTTGCCCGCCCTTCCTTTAAAGGAAGAATTCGAATCAAAATTCAGGGCCTTTATCTTGTTCGCTTCCTTTTCCTGTTCTACAATGTGGGGCTAGAAGAAGCTCATTATTTCTTTCGAGAAGGAGGCTTTTATGTCTTTTGAATATCATCACCTTGATAAATTTGGTTATGCCAATCTCGATTTGTGCGAGGAATTACTCGAGAGCGAAAAGAAAGCCATTGTTCTCATCTCTGGCGCTTCGAGTTCGGGTAAATCTTTTTCCGCCGAATACCTTCGTGAACTTCTGGAGCGCAATGGTCACCATGCCGTCGCCATCTCTCTGGATCAATACGACTATGGCTTAAGCGGGATTATCCCAAATAAAGTCAATGCAAATGACTTTCAAAATTCCCTGCAAAACCTCGCTGAAATTGAAACTCGCATCAAAAAAATCATTATCGATCTCCCTTTCGAAAACAAATTTAGCGATGAGACCTGTCTGACGATTCGCGCCGCGATCAAGGATCTTTTGACCCCTGAAGATTTGGAGCGTTTCATTTCCGGGCTCAAGCGCGAATGGCAAGTCCTCAACTTTGATGAACCTAGCGTCTACGCCCTCCCCGAAGCGGCCCAAGATATCCGCACTCTTTATGACGGGGGTCAAGTCCCAGAAAAGCGCTATTCAAAAATCATCTCCGAACGGGTCGACAGTAATGTGATTTACAACGGGAAGGACTACGACGTCATCATTGTCGAAGGCATCTATGCTCTCGATCCTTCCTTTTTGAAAGCAATCGAACCCCTCAAAGTGGTTAAGGACTTCATCGATGGTAATCCCAAGAGCCTTTTTCTCCGCCGCATCATTCGCGATATGAAGAATACGGGCAGCCCTTCGGAATTCACGGTCAAAATCTATTTCAAATACATCATCAAATCCTATGAGAACACGATTCTCCCCTGCCGCAAAGCCGCTGACATCATTCTCGATAACGACATCTCTTTCAACGAACTCCGGGCTGGCGATCTCTATATCACCCGCGATAATTTCCCCATCCATAATCCAGAGGCAGTGGCCTATTTGAAAAAGGAGGGAAAAATCCTCTCCTCGGTTTATGAGAAGGATTTTTATTTCGTTGCCCCCAACGAAGCTCAGGAATATAACAACATTCTCCGCTTCCGCGAGACCAGTTTCGATGAAGGCAAAACCTACCAGCCTTCTTCCCTCGTCCATAAAGGCGCACCGAAAGCCCGCAAGGACAACAAAATCGTCCGACCGATTAACGTGCTTCTCGACGAAAAAGCCATCCAAAACGTTTGGAAGGATGAGGAAAGTTGCCTCAGCGATTTCTTGAATTCCGGCTTCGAGATCAACCGGGTCGAAAAGAAAATTAAAACGAAACTCATCATTCAAGGGGTGAGCTTAACCCTTTATGAAGTCTCGGGCCGCGAGGCCTATGTGGAGTTCACGACATCCCACAATAACCCCGTGGGTAAAGAAATCTTAAAAGAGATCGGCGATTAGCCTTCGATTTCGCGTAAACCTAAGCTTTCGAAATAGGCTTTGAGTTCAGCTTTATGATGGCCATAGATCACTTGATGGTGATTACCTAAAGACGACTTGAGGAAATAGGTCACCGGGGCATTTAACGCTACGACGATCTGAGTCCGGCAGCGGTCTTTGCGATATTGATTCTCTAAAATCGTGCCTTCTTCACAATAGAATTCGTTGAGGGATGATCCGACTTTGACAATCGTCACATCGCCTTTTTTCATGACGCCATGAATGCCAACACCGATTCCCGATTCGAAATGAGTATCGAATTGGTAGGTGTCCGCCATATCAAGCGGAAGCGTGCAATGGGCTAAGGTCAACTCATTCTTAACGGGGTCAATCCAGTTCGGGTTGGCTTGGAAAGCGTGAACTCCTAAGCATTTGAGAATCGAATAAGCGGTGATCATCGCCGGCACATCCCCTTCACAGGACGCGATGATGCCATCGCGGTTCATGAGCGATAAACCTAAGCAAGCCGACATTTTGACCGCTTTGATGATATCGAAGCAGCGGAGCGTGAATCCGGCAAATTGTTCTTCGGCGCAGAGTTCTTTTAACGCCTCGTAGATGTCGTAGGCTTTTTCAAGCTCGGAGGGATTAAACTCCGCTTTTAATTCACCCGCGGGGACTTTCTCATGATGCTTCTTGATGAGTTCGAGGATTTTTTCTTCTTTGACGTCGACGAGGTCGATGTTAAAGATATCCCGGGCTTTCGCGTGATCGACATCGGAAGAGATGAGCCAATCGGAAGGCTCACCCACCACGCCTAAACGAGCCGCCGGAGTGGCCGAAGATTTTTTCTCGGCGATCAAAGTCTTTAAGCGTTCGGCGATATAGGAATTATCGCCATGGAGTACTTCGCCTTTTTTATCTTGCTCTTTGACGAAAGAGAGAATCTCAAGCGAGGCTGCAAGAGAGTTGCTTGAACCGTAGGTCAATAAATAATAGGGGCCTTTATAGACTGGGAAAATATCGCGTTTGAAGAAGCCTTCGGATCCGCCGGATTGAACCAAAATCAACGGCAAATCCCCCTTGGACAGTTCATTAAGACCCACAAGTTTAAAAGCATAACCCGTCTTCGCGGCGAGTTCTTCGAGGAGTTTGGCGCTCTCTTTAGAAATCGTGTCGCCATACGCTAAAACAGACTTAATTGGATAGACCATGATTGTTTTCGCCATAAAATCCCTCCTTTGGGAAAATGATAACAAGAAGAATTAACGACTGTCTTTGCTGTAAGGAATGCCTTCGGCTTTCGGTGCGTGCGAATGCTTTGAGAAGAAAATCAGAGTCAAGAAAGCCAAAGCATACGGAATCATTGAGAAGAACGCCCGATTGGTGTAGAAAACCTTCGGAACATCGGGGTTGTTGCTCAAAGCGGCTTGGAAGACGTTGCCAAAGCTGAAAGAGAAAGCGAAGAAAATAGCAGAGAGGACAATGGGAATGGTCTTCCAGTTGCCCAAGATTTCGACGGCGAGGACAAGGAAGCCATAGCCTAAGGCATCAATCGACCACTTATTGGAAATATTCAAACAAGAGAAGATGATGAAACCGCCTAATCCAGCTGCGGCCGAACCGACCGCCGTGCCGATGTAACGCATCTTATTAACGTTAATGCCAACTGAATCCGCTGCGGCAGGATTTTCACCGCAGGCTCTTAAACGGAGACCGAAACGGGTCCGGTCCATCATGAGCCAAAGAACGACGATGAGCAAAACACCCATGAAAACGGAAATTGGAAGATAAGAGAAGGCGCTGCCGGTAAAGCCTTGGTTTTGATTCACCGAGAAAAATTGGGCATAAGGACCATTAGTAACTTCGGCACTATCAATGCCTGTCACGCTGGTATTGACGATGCTGCAGGCGGCTAATGCCACCATGTTAAGGGCGGTGCCGACAATCGTTTGATCGGCTTTGAACTTGATAGAAACGTAAGAAAGCAAAAGCGAGAAAATGGCCGAAACCACAAGGGCGATCAGCGCGGCGAGGAAGTAAAGAAACTCCACCCCGGCAAAGGTCGCGGCTAAGCCACTCCCCATCATGCTGTAAAGGAAGATCAAACCCGAGAACGCTCCAACCACCATCGAGCCTTCAAGGGCGATGTTGATGATGCCCGAGCATTCGGAGAACATGCCGCCGAACGCCCCGAGAATAAATCCGGTGCCATAGACGATGAGTTTATAGAGCAAAGAGCCCCAGTCACTGCTGGAAAACATATCAAGCATCCTCCTTTGCTTTGTCTGTATCTTCGGGCGAGCGATCGGCCAAAACCGTTTCAGACTTGAAATGCTTATTTTGGTCGTGAGCCTTCTGAATCAAATAGACGAAGAACGAAGAGAATGAAGCAACGTAGATGATGATGGACTTGATCAATTCGGTGTAGTGAATGTTAAAGGCATCCGAAACGGTTTTCAAAGAGGTTTGCGAGGAGTTAATCACCGAAAGAAGCAAAGAAGAGAAGATGCAACCTAACGGCGAGTTTTGGGCAATCAAAGAAACCGAAATCCCTGTAAATCCGTCACCAATTAAGGATTGGGCAGTTGAACTCCATAAAAATTTGGTCGGATTGGTAGGCAAGGCATAAAGCATATAACCACAAATACCGGCACATGCGCCCGAGATGGTCATGGCCCAAATGATTTTGGAGGTCTGGCCGATGCCCGCGTATTGGGCGGCGAAACGGTTCGATCCACTGAGTTTTAATTCGAAACCGAAGTTCGTGTGGTTCAAAACAACTTGCAAGAGAATGACAATAAGAATCGCAATGATTAAGCCCCAAGAAACGCCCATCATCGTCGAGATTCCTAAGGAAGGGAGACGGCTCAAGGCCGGCATCGTTAAGAGATAATCATTGGCGTAAGGATCCTTATAGTTCTTAACAGGGAGGCCATAGCGTCCGGCCAAGCCAATGCAATAGTAGATAATCCAGTTCAGCATAATCCCCGAGAGAACTTCGTTAACATTGAAACGAGCTTTGAGGAAACCAGTTAAGCAACCCACCACCGCGCCAGAGATCATGGCGATCAAGAGACACCAGAACCAATTGCCGCCGTTAAAACCATTGGCCTGCATCGTGAGACCAAGGACCAAACTGGTAAATGCGCCAAGGGTAACTTGGCCAGTGATGCCGATATTAAAAAGCCCTAACTTAAAAGCAAAGGCAATCGCCACGCCCGAGAGCATCATCGGGGTAGCTTGATAAAGCACTCGACCGAAAGAATCGGCATCGGAGAAGCCCTGGGAAAGCAAAACACCAAAACCTTCGAAAGCATTAGCCGGGTCGATGCAAAGCATCAAAATCAAGCCAGCGATCAAGCCAATCAAAACGCAAATGATGCTCGCTAAGAACGAGCGCCAGCCCCGTTTGCCATTCAGAAAATGAAAGAAGGATCCAACAGAGTGGGCGCCGCTTTTGATCCCCGACCAAACCTTATTCATGCTGCGCGCCTCCTTTCATCGCATCGAAAATCACTTTATGAGTGGCTAAATTCATACGTTTTGCACCGCTCATATAAAGACCGATTTCTTGGACCGTTGTCTCTTTTGGATTGAGTTCTGCAACGATTTCGCCTTTGAACATCACCAAAATGCGATCGGAAAGATTCATAACTTCTTCGAGTTCCAGCGATACTAAGAGAACGCCATTCCCCCGGTCACGTCCCGCGACGATTTGCTTATGGATGTATTCAATGGCGCCGACATCAAGTCCACGGGTCGGCTGAACCGCGATTAATAAAGGCGTATTACGATCAAGCTCTCGTCCAACAATGGCTTTTTGCTGGTTGCCACCGGACATCGAGCGAACGATGGTGTTGCCGCCTAAAGAGGAACGGATGTCATAGCGGTCGATAAGTTCTTCTGCGTAAGCGGCTTTATTTCGTTCGTTGATAAAGCCAAAAGTATTGAAGCGGGATTCGAAATATCTCTGCAAAACAAGGTTATCTTTGAGGGTGAAGTCCAAAGCCAAGCCGTATTTTTGCCGGTCTTCTGGAATGTGGGCAACGCCACCGATGGAGCGTTTGCGAACGCTCATATCCTCAAGGTGGGCATCAACATAACGAAGCGATTCGTCTTGTTTGAACATCGTTTGAAGTTTTGGCTCATAGCCTTTGTGCAATTTGGCTTTAAGACGTTCATGCCGATTCACTCTTAAAATGTGAGTCCGTTCATGGACTTCCTTCCAATAAATCGCGGTCTCAGGCTTCGGAGAAAAGAATTCGTGCTTCTCATAAGCCACATAAGGTTTTTTAGGATTAAAAAGATGAGCGAGGTGATGGAAGGAGTTGACAAAGAACGCTTTGATCGCCTCATTAGCGAACCGGAATACATGCTCGATATTGTCTTTGGCGATTCGAGAAAAGCCTGAGAAAGGTTTTTCGACGCCGTTTTTGTCCACCTTGCGGAAGCGGAACGTATCCATATGATGCAAAACCGCCGAACCTGATTGGATTTTTTCGATACCTGTCAACGCATAAATCAATTCGGTTTGGCCATTGCCTTCAATACCGGCGATACAAACAATTTCGCCTTGATGAACGGTCATTGACACATCGTGGACGACCTGATGTTTTTTCTCGGCGCTATAGACGCAAAGATGCTCCAAACTCAAAACCGGAGCCCCGACTTTAGCTTCGTCTTTTTGAACGACCAATTGAACGTCCCGTCCGACCATCAAACGAGAAAGGGATTGGGGATCGGTCGCTTTAACGTCCAGCGTCCCCAGGCATTTGCCTTTCCGTAAAACGGTGACGCGATCCGCCACTTCCATGATTTCGTTAAGCTTATGAGAAATGAAAAGAATCGATTTGCCTTCATGGGCCAATTCACGAAGCGAGCCGATGAGATCCTCAATTTCCTGCGGCGTTAAAACCGCGGTCGGCTCATCGAAAATCAAAATGTCATTCTTGCGATAAAGCATTTTGAGAATCTCGACTTTTTGCTGTTCGCCAACCGGCATATCGTCGATTTTCTCGTCAAGGTTAACCTGGAATTTGTATTTTTGACAAAGATCAATCAGGGTTTGCCGCACCCGTTTCGGATGCAAGAAGCCCAATTTATCGGCTGGTTCGTGACCCAAAATGATGTTCTGAATCGCGGTGTAGCAACCCACCAACTTAAAGTGCTGGTGAACCATGCCAATACCTAAAGCCGTGGCTTCATTCGGATTTTTGATTTTTCGTTCGACGCCATTGACAAAAATCTGACCGGAATCCGGTTCGTACATTCCGAAAAGAATCGACATCAGCGTGGACTTGCCTGCGCCGTTTTCGCCAAGTAAAGCGTGGATTTCGCCCTTGCGCAAATCAAGGGAGATATCATCGTTTGCTTTGATGCCTGGGAAAGATTTCGAAATGTGTTTGATTTCAATGACGTTTTCCATTTTTTTGGGGTTTAAACAAAAGAAGGTATGGGGAGTCTCTTTCGAGTTCCCCATACCTTCAATAAATCAACTACTCGATGTAGTTCACTTTCACCTTAGCTGAGCAGCCAAAGTTATGTTTGGAGAGAGCATCGTTGTCCGAGTTGGAGTTGACGGCAATGGTGCCGGCCTTCAACTTGCCAAGTAACGTGGTGTAATCCGTGGTTGTGAAGGTCTTAAATCCCCAGCAACCATCATCGCCCGTAGTAGCCGGAGTCGGAAGGACGCAGTTATCCGATTTCGCACCGACAGTGATGACATTGCCCGCATAGGTCGAACCCCAAGCGCAGCCCTCATTGACCCAAGAGGTCAACATGATGACGGTCGAGTTCTTTAAGTTCTTCATCGCCGAAGTGATGCAAGAAGCTTGCGAAGCGCCAAGCGTAGTGTCAGCGTGCTGGTTGACATCGACGCCAATCCAAGGCTTATTGCCATTGGCTTGCGATCCCGCAATGACCGAATTGTAAACGGCACCGCCGCAGCCGAAGATGACTTCGGTTCCAGCTTTGTACCAAGCGGTGCAATAGCTCGTCGCCGTATCGGTGGCTGCAAAGGCGCCAGCATAGTAGTACTGAACGCCAATCGCACCATCAGCGAGGCTTAACTCCTTAGCCGCGACATCAGCGCCCTGGCAATAGCCCGAACCATAACGGACAACGGCCGGAACCGCCATGCCACCGCAGAAGCCGAGTTTGCGATAGCCTTCTTTGACCGCGGCATAGCCCGCTTCAAAGCCCGCTTGCTCTTCACGATAGATGACCGAAGTCACCTTGTTGGTGTAGTTGTAAGCGGCATAGTTGTTATCCGAATCGAACTTGGTGCAATCCAAAGCAAGGAAGCAAGTATCCTTGTAGAAAGTATCATCCAAGCAGACCTTGATGGCCGACTGGAAGAGATAGCCCGGAAGAACAACGACTTTAGCGCCCCAAGTGACAGCGGACTTAATCGCCGCGACACGTCCCGGGGTGGTATAAGCATCAGCAGCCGGTTGATAATACTTGGTTTGAACAATGCCAGTATCGCAGACGTTGGCGGTTGAATTGAGGACGCCACCATTCTTAACGGCAAAGGCATTAATACCATTCCAAGCGGATTCATTGAACGAGTGATCGTTTAAGGTTCCGCTATCTGTGACCATGGAGATCTTGAGCGGATTGGTGGTAGAGAAGGCACTGAGCTTGCCAGAGGCGACAGTATCGGAAGTTCCGATATCCGTTTCTTCGAGCTGGAAGAAATCCACGCCATTGACTTGGCTCATCGTGGACGAAGCAGCAGTCGAACTGGCGGCAGTCGAACTGGCGGCAGCCGAACTCTTGGCGCCACCGCCGCAGCCAACAAGGGCCGTTGCGGCAAGAACGAGAAGAACGAAAGACGACTTTTTCATACAAAATTTTCCTCCTTATGTATGAAACGTATTTTTTGGATCGACGGAGGATGCCTTCTCTTTCAAACCTTGAGACCTTCGCTTCAATGTTCTCCACAAGATAGAGCCAATACTAAAACCGGCTCAAGCAATTCCATTTTCTCCAGTAAGGTATTCTAGCATGATGAAAGCGGACATAACCATTATTTTTTTTAAAGTGAAAAAAGAAAAGAGTCTGAGACTCAAGAAATGTTTCGATGGCAGGAAGCCATTTCAACTGTTGCGCCTTTTTTCCTTTCTTTTTATGGTGTTTTCGTAAGCACACTTGATACAATTAAGAACGGTTTTTTCGTGAGGCACCATCATGATTGTTATTAGCGGAATGGTCGGCTTAGGCAAGACGACTTTAGCAGAGATTATTTCGAAGGAAATGAAGATTCCCGCTTATTTCGAAAGCGTCAAAGACAATAAGATTCTCCCGTTGTTCTATCTTGCAACGCCAGAAGAAACTGAGAAATATCGTTACCCGTTTCTGCTCCAGCTCGAATTCCTTCGCACGCGCATGCGTGATTTAAAAGAGGCTCTTTCTTATCCCAACGCCGTAATGGATCGTTCCATTTATGAAGATCCTTATTTTGCTCAGAAGATTTTTGAGGAAGGGCGATTGAGCGAACTCGAACTTCAAGTCTACTTATCCTTATTTAAAGAGATGATGGAAGAGGTTCCTGGCACCCCTTCGAAAAAACCAGACGTCCTCATTTATCTTAAGGCTAGCTGGGAAACCGTTTACCAGCATTTACAAAAACGGGGACGGAATTTTGAATTGACCGAAGCTTCGATCAAACACCTTCATTACTTATGGGAAGGCTATGACACCTGGCTGGAACAAAACTATCACGAAAGCCCCGTGATTATTCTTGACTATGAAAAGGGCGGAGTTCTTGACCATCCTGAGGCGAAAGAAAAACTCTTGGCCCAATTACGAGAAATCTCTGCAAAAGGCCATCCGATGGCTAAGTAAAAGGAGAAAATTGTGGTGA
>DAISHV010000004.1:15210-36484 GCA_036822315.1 Bacillota bacterium
GAAATCTCTGCAAAAGGCCATCCGATGGCTAAGTAAAAGGAGAAAATTGTGGTGATTATCATTGGTGGAATGATCGGCATTGGCAAAACGACGACGGCCAAGATGCTGCATGAGGAGTTAAAACTCCCGGTCTATTACGAAAATGTCAAAGACAATAAGGTCTTGCCCTATTTCTATACAGCCAGCCCCGAGGACAAGGAGAAGTACCGTTATCCTTTCTTGCTCCAGCTCAACTTCCTTCAGTCGCGTTTTCACGCGATTAAACAAGCCCTCTTAGAAAACAACGCCGTCATGGATCGCAGCATTTATGAGGACCACTACTTTGCTAAGAAAAATCACGATAATGGCGGCATTAGCGACGTTGAAATGCAACTTTATGATGATCTTTTAGCCCAGATGATGAGCGAGATTGAAACCTTCCCGAAGAAAGCCCCGGATGTCATGGTCTACCTCCATGGCTCTTTCCAAACGGTTTTAAAACGGATCAAACAACGCGGTCGTTCCTTCGAGCTCGATCAATCGTTGGTCGATTATTATCAATTCCTTTGGAAAGATTATGATGACTGGGTTTATCATTCTTATAAGGAGAGCCCGATTATTGACATCGATGTGGACCAAAGAAACATCATCTATAACAAAGATGATAAGCAATGGCTCTTGGATCAATTAACGAAAATCTCCTGCAAAACCCCAGTAAAATAATATGGATCAGCAACGAGAAGAAATCGATTTGAAGACCTATCCCAAGCGGAATCAATACGCTTGGTTTTCGACTTTCCCTGATCCGACTTATGGCTTTGACGTCGACATCGATGTTGATGCCGTCGTTCGCTTAGCCAAATCCCGTGGCGATTCTTTTTTCCCGTATTTTTTCTTTCTCGTTATGCGAGGAATCAATGATGTGAAAGAGCTTCGTCTTCGGGAAGAAAACGGTCACGTCTTCCTTTATGAAACCATCCATCCGACTTGGACGGTCATGAGCGAATCTGGGATTTATTACAATGTGGGCTGCCCCATGGAAGAAACCTTTTCTCTTTTCTATACCAAGGTCAAAAGTCTCACGAACCTTTCGAAGAAATCGCTCCCGACTGGTGAACTCAATCTTGATCCGATCGTCGAAAAGAGCAATGTCGTTTTTGCGACCTGCATTCCCCAGCTTGAAATTCTCTCCATGCGGCATCCGACGCCCTCTGGGAATCACGATAATCTTTCGATCCCTCGGATTCTTTGGGACAAATATCGCATCAAAGAAGATGGCCGTTACCACCTAACCTTAAATATTACCGTGAGCCACACCTTGGTCGATGGCTTCCCTTTAGCCGCCACCTTTAACCACATTAAAAACGAAGCCCTTCACCCGGAAAACATTCTTAAGAAATAATTACCAGGGAATGATTTTTAACGTTGGCCATTTCGCTGACCACTTTTTGCATTTGGCCTGATAGACTTCTTGTTTCACCGCCACTTTATTCGGGCGAATCACTTGCTCAAAGAGATCATCAAGACCAAAGCGGGCGTAAACCTTGAGTCGATCCCCTTCAAGGCGAACTCCGACTGTCGTAGCGGTCGTTGGCCAAGAATCCACGGCTTCTTCGAGCGTGTGGTAAGGCGGGATGTCATAGCCGAAATGGCTCTTGTACCAGAGGTGAACTCGCGCTTCGTTTTTCACATCAATTTTAAGAGGAATCCCTGCAAAACCTCCTTCGATTCGGTGAATGATGCCATCTTCTTTCTCATAAGAAAGATCCGAATCGAAATAAACAAAATCGATATCTTCAATCCCTTGAAGAAGGGGATTTCCGTTTTGGTAGTTCCAGACCGTCTGCGAGATAACCCCAGCCCCAATGTAATAAGAAGAAAGTCCAAAAGACTGGCTTTTCTCTAAAACCTTCCACACCACTTCCGAAGAGCGAAGGATACGTTCAAGTTCGTTAACGTGATCCATCATTTTCCCTCAGCGAAAAAGATCTTTAATTTTGCATTGAGTTTGCTGTAAATATGTTCTTGAAACCAGGGCTCGGTCGAAGCGGCAATCGCCCCTTCTCTCGTGAACCATTTCACCCCCGAATTTTCATCGGGCTTGATGAAGAGATGATCTTGGTCATCCGCTTCGAGAAGATAGGAGACGTTGAGATGGAGGTGAGAGGAGACATACTCCCCATGCTTGAGGTGTCCATCGACAGTCAAAACCTCCAAAGAGAAAATCGCTTTCGACAAAGGACGAACATCTTTCACACCGCTTTCTTCTTTGACCTCGCGGAGAGCAACACCTAAAAGATCTTCCTCTCCATCTGCATGCCCGCCCAGCCAGCTCCAGGAATGATAGATATTGTGATAAACCATGAGCACCTTATCGTGAGTGGGATTAACCACCCAAGAGGAAGCGGTCATATGGCAAAGAGCATTCGAACGGGTAAAAACATCCTTTTCCTCTTGTAGAGCTTTGAGAATCAACGCTTTGTCTTTTTCTTCTTGCTCGTTGAACGGGACGTAGCGTTCAATGTCTTCTTTGATACTCATAAGAGTTTGGCCTTTCTTATTTTTATCATTCTAGTAATAAGGATAAGGAAAGTAATCTATTTTCTCTTTCTTCAGCCTCAAGCCTTTTTCAAGCAAGAAAACCCCTAAAGAAACCGAGGGATTCCTTTTTCTTTTTCCTTTTAGGAGGCACTTCGGATGTCATTTTCCATGATATTAAAGTGTTTAAACTCAGGAATAGCCGTATCTTCTTTCTTCTTTTTCATGTCAGGCGATTTGACCAAATTCCCTAAACCAGGGTATATTGCTTCACTTAATTTTTCTTGGCGGATGTCATCGAAATCTTTGCACCGTGGAACTTCGTGAATTCGGGAAAGGTAATCCACGAGCGCGACGAGGTAATAGGCTTGAGCGTCTTGATGCAGCTTCCGTAAACGAGGAATTCGTCCTCCTTCAAGGATCTGAATCAAGTAAGGAACGTCATCAAGGTTCATGAGCCGGCGCAATTCAACTTTGCGAAAAGCATCAAAGGGATCCTTCTTCATCTTGCTCTTCATCTCGCCCACCACCATCTCTTCCATCGAAACGCCTAAAACTTGAGAAAGGCGATAGAGCGTTTCGGCATTGCATTTCAAAAGACTAGCTTTTCCGCTCATGAGGTCGGCCACAGTCGTCTGGGGAACCCCACTTTCCTTAGAAAGCCGATAACCACTGATGTTCTTTTTCTTAACGATGGTGCCAAAGGACATATTTTCACTAACACTATATCGGTGAACCGAATTACTTTCAAGTCCATTTTATCGAAGCTTTCCGTTTTGAGAGATTTTTTGTGCTAAAAAGCCTCTCCTCGGTCTTATAATGAAGAGCTAGAGGGAAATATTATGTCCAGATTGATTTTAATTGGTGGCGGCTCTAGTTCCGGCAAGACCTATATTACGGAAAACATCATTGAGAAGGTCGGGGCGGACAAGATCACCTACATCACGCTCGATGATTACTATAAGGATCAGGCTGCGATGAGCATGGAAGAACGAAGGAAGGTCAATTACGATCACCCTAAGGCTTTTGATTGGCCCTTGATGCGGAAACAAATCGCCGATTTGAAGGCGGGTAAAGCCATTCAAAAGCCGACCTACGACTTTACAATCTTGACTCGAAGCGGAAAAACGGAGCGAATTGAGCCCAAAGAAGTCATCATCGCCGAAGGCATCATGGCGCTCGTCGACAAAGAATTACGCGAACTTGGCGATCTCAAAGTCTTTATCTCCGCCTCGGATGAACGACGATTCCTTCGCCGGATTATCCGCGACCACGAAGAGCGCGGACGAACCTTTGAAAACATCATTAATCAGTACTTCTCCACCGTCCAGCCTATGTATAACGAAATCGTGCTTCCTTCAAGGAACTACGCCGACGTTATCGTCAATAATGATGGGGTCGAAAACTTAGCTGTCGATGTCTTGACTTGTGTCGTTAAAGAGCAACTCTTAAAAGCCGAATCCGGCGTCTTAGAGCCCAGCGCAATGGATGATGAATTCTGCGAGAAACGCATCGCTGGCGTCTTTAACGAAGACAAACATTAATCCTATTTTTTCCTTTCGAAAGAATGGTTCCTGAGTCCAGGAACTTTTCTTTTTGCCTTTACAAGTTCTTAACAAGAGCCTTACGGAGATATGGGCGAGCGGAATTCAAGAGCCTCCTAAAGTAAGGGCGTAACAAAAAAAGAAAAGAGAAAAACATGAAAAAATTCGTCACAATCTTGCTCTTCGTTCCGCTCGTGGCTTTAGCCTCTTGCGGAAAAACGAGCGACCCCGCCATCAGTGTCTATACCCGTGATACCACTTCGGGAACCCGCGATGGTTTCATGAGTGCCATCGGTTATAGCGAAGCCAAAAGCGACAATTCAAAACTGGCCCCAGGCTACATCCAAGTTGCCTCAAATGGCGACATGATCTCCAGCCTCAAGAACGATGAGAATGGTCTTGGCTATATTTCCTTATCGACCTTATCCACTTCAACGCTTACTGGTCTTTCCTATGAAAGCGTTAAGCCCTCTGAAAGTAGCGTTCTTGATGGCACTTACAAGATGACCCGTAACTTCAATTACATCGTGCGCGATACCTATAAAGATGAAAAAGTCGCTTCCATTGTCGCGGCTTATCGCGCTTTCTTGTCGACTTCCGATGCCAAAGCAACGATGAAGCAATTAGGAGGCATCCTCTCCATCGCTTCAAGCGATCCGACTTGGGCCAGTATCAAAGCCAATTATCCGGTCGCTGCTGAAGATAACAAAGCCATCACAATCCACTTTGGCGGCTCGACTTCGGTCGAAGAAATGGCCAAAGCCCTCAGTAAAGAATTCTCGCCCTTATGCGGTAATTTCGTCAGCGAGCATAACCACACTGGTTCAGGCGACGCTTATAAGCGGACTCAAGGCAGCGACAAAGATTCTGCCAGTGCCTTGGATATTGCCTTCGCCAGCCGTGAATTCTCTTCGAGTGAAGCGGCAGCGAAAGGAACGACTGGCAAGATGTGCACCGATGCCATTGTTGCCGCCGTCAATGCGAAGAACACGAAGATTTCAAACATCACTGCCGCTTCCTTAAAAGGCATTTATTCCGGAACGATAACCAAATGGAGTCAACTCAGCAAGTAAGCTTTAAAAAATCCGAGAAACGGACCGCGCTTGACCGCACGGCCTCTTTCGCGTATTTGTTTACCGCGATCATCGCGGCCAGTTCGCTTGTGCTTATCGCCGTGTTCCTTTTAGTTAAGGGCTTAGCGCCTTTCTTTAAAACCTATACGGAGAATGGCACGACATTCCGCATTAATTTCTTTTCGTTCCTTTTCGCCTTTCATTGGTATTCCTTGCCGAGTGAAAGCGGCATTTTTTACCTCGTCATCAATACGCTCTATGTCAGTCTTCTTGCGACACTCATCGCTTTGCCATTAAGTCTCTATACTGCCCTTTTTATCAGCAAAATCGCTCCGAAAATTTGCGGGACTATTTTGGAGTTTTCGATTGAACTTCTCGCCGCAATACCTTCAGTCATTTATGGCTTATTCGGCCGCGAAGTCATTTGTCCTGCCGTCGATAGCCTCGCCCAAAGTATTGGCCTTTCAAGTAAAGGCGGGCTTTCGACCTTATCCTCCGCGATCGTCTTAGCATTAATGATTCTTCCCATTCTCACGTCGCTTAGCGTCAATGCAATGAATAATGTTCCCGCGAATTATCTCGCCTCTTCTTTGGCTTTAGGCGCATCGAAAACCGAGACCTATTTTAAAGTCATTATTCCCTCTTCCCGAAGCGGCATTTTCGCCGGATTAACTCTGGGTTTAGGACGCGCTTTAGGCGAAGCTACGGCAGTATCGAGCGTCATTGGCAACGCCGGAAGCGGGCCGACGTTCGATCTCTTCGGAACAAGTGCCACCTTAACGAGCAACATGCTTTTAGGCTATAGCGAAGCGGTTGGCGCTAACGCTGATATTCGTTTCTCGATCGGCTTAGCCCTCATTCTGCTCATCATTGCGGTCGATTTCTTCTTAGGACTCATTCAAAAGCGGATGGAGCGGCGTTATGGGCAAGAATAAACTGGCTTTACATCCCTTGAAGAAACGTGAGATCAAAGACGTCGCCCGCAAAGGCATCACCTACATTTCGGCTTTACTCACTCTGCTTTTATTAACCCTGATTTTCGTCCATATCGCTCAAGGCGGAGGTTCGCTCCTCAGCGCTGAACTTCTCACTTCGGATTACGCTTCTTTGACCTATACCTATGAAAGTAGCGCCGTTAGTTCTTATTACGCCGCTCCAAGCGCAAGCGATATCGCTTTTTCCTCGGCTTGGGGGGTCGGGCTCAAAGACGAGACTTCGCTCACAGGCGAAAGCGTGGTCTCGTTGGTTTATTTAGCCCCTTCCTCACCGATGGGTAAGCTTTCAAGCGAAGTCAAAGTTGGCGCTTATTTCACGAAAGCTTTCTTTCAAGATGGAGCAGGCAATAACGTTATCGCCCTGGCAAAAGATGGAGCCAAAGGCGTTATCGAAACTTTCGAAAAAGGTAAGACGCTCACATCTTTTTCGATTACGACAAAGGGAGGCGGAATCCGCGCGAGTCTTCTTTCCACGCTCCTTGTCATCGCCATTTCGCTCCTCCTTTCCTTACCGTTGGGGATTGGTTCGGCCATCTATTTTTCCTATTTTGCCAACAAGAAAAATCCTTTGGTTCGCCTCCTTGAAAAAATGATCGCGGTAACCGCGGGAATTCCTTCCATTGTTTTTGGATTAATCGGCGTGGCGGTTTTTATCCCGTTCTCTTCGCTTTTCACCGGCGTGAATACGGGAAGTTTGCTCTCCGGTTGTTTTACTTTGGTCATCATCTTGCTACCGAGCATCGTAAAAAGTGCGGAAGAAGCATTGGATGAGGTGCCGAAAGATTATCGAACCGCCGCCTTAGCCTTGGGTTCAAGCGAAAGGCAAGCCCTTCATAAAATCATCTTGCCAAGTGCTTTGCCAGGTCTCCTCTCGGCTTCGGTTCTCGCGGCTGGACGCATCATCGGAGAAAGTGCTGCCTTGGTCTTCGCCATTGGTAACGTCATCTCCGACACCGTATCTCTTTCCGGCAAAAATGCCACCTTAGCGGTTGAAATCTGGAGCTTACTCGCCGGAGAAAATCCGAATTACCGCCTCGCTAGCGCCATCGCTTTAATCATCCTCATCGTCATTTCGCTTCTATCGCTCGCCGCCAAAATCCTTACCACGGTATTTCTCAAGAAAAGAGGTCATGTATGAATTCTGTTTTCCAAGTTGAGGATTTCTCGCTCTCTTATGGCGAGAAGGAAGTCCTGCACCACATCTCTCTTTCGATCGAAGAACACGCAGTCACCGCTTTCATCGGTCCTTCAGGATGTGGAAAAAGTTCTTTGCTTAGGGCTTTTAACCGCCTTAACGATTTGATTCCTAACGCCAAAGAAAGCGGAAAAATCCTTTATCATGATCAGCCGATTCAATCCACCAACCCTCTCGAACTTCGTAGCCAAGTCGGGATGCTCTTCCAAGCCCCATCCCCCTTTCCGATGTCGATTTATGAAAATGTGGCTTACGGGCCACGATGCGCGGGAAAGAAACGGGGGAAAGAACTCGATCAACTGGTTCAAGAATCATTAACAGAAGCCGCTTTGTGGGATGAAGTCAAAGACCGCTTGAAGAAATCAGGTCTTGCCCTCTCTGGAGGTCAACAACAACGCCTCTGCCTCGCCCGTGCCTTAGCCATGAAACCCGAGGTTCTCCTCATGGATGAACCCACCAGCGCCCTTGATCCCTTAGCCACGGAGAAAATCGAAGAATTGATTCTCGCGCTCAAAGAACACTACACCATCGTGATTGTCACCCACAACATGGAACAGGCTGCCCGCATTAGCGACTTTACGGCCTTCCTCTATCTCGGAGAACTGGCCGAATTCGATACGACCGAAAAGCTCTTTAAGGAGCCGTCGAATCCGAAAACCGAGGCCTATTTATCGGGCCGATTCGGTTAAAGAAAAAGCAACATTTTTAGAGGAGGAATATCCCATGAGTGATCCAACAAAAATTGATGATTTAGAGAAGGAATGCAACGCGATGTGTGCCTACGCGGAAGCGAACCTCAAGCGGGCTTTCGCTTATTACGAAAACGAAATCGCGCCGGTCGATTTCGTTCCGATTGACGATGACACCGTCGATCGTTATGAGCGAAGCCTTGAAGGAAAATGCCTCGATACCCTCGTTCGGGAACGGCTTTACGCCGGGAATATGCGCGAAGTGGCAGGCATTCTTAAAGCCGTCGAAGACATCGAACGGATCGGCGACCATGCTGAAGATGTCGCCGAGTGGACTAGCAAAATCAAAACCGTCAAAGGCTGGCCAATCGTGAAAATCCAGACGATGTGTCGGATTGCTCTTGAGATGGTTGATGGAGCTTTCTTGGCTTTTGCTCGACATGATATCGGTCTCGCGGAGCAAATCGAAAAAGAAGATGATCTTCAAGACCAGCTTTATGACGAATGCATTCAAAGCCTGATTACTCTCGATAGCGAAAAAGACGCTAACCACGCCTCCATCCTCTACTCGGGGATTCTCGCCAAATACCTTGAGCGAATTTCGGACCATGCAGTCAACGTGGCAGAATGGGTCATCTTCGTTGTAAAGGGGTATCATAAGGATAAGCAAATCTTTTAACTATGAACAACCTCATTGCCATCGTCGACGACGACAAAGAAATCGCCCACATTGAAAGCCTGACCCTTCTCAAAGAAGGCTATAAGGTCAAACTCTATTCTGATGGAACGAGTTTTTTAGCCTCCCTCAATCAGGAAAAACCCGACTTGTTAATCTTGGATCTTATGCTCCCGGACATCGATGGCTTGAGCCTGTTAAAACGGCTTCGGGAAGACCCTAGTAACCGCGATGTTGATGTGGTCATCATTTCGGCAAAAGGAATGGTCTCCGACAAAGTCCTCGGACTCGACCTCGGGGCTGATGATTATCTGGAAAAACCTTTTTCGACGCTTGAACTTGCCAGTCGAATTAATGCCCGCTTCCGGAAAAAGAAAAGCGTAGATGATGCTTTCCACTTCGCATCTTTCACCCTCCACCGCAAAGCCCACGAGTTACTCGATCAGCATCAAAGCGAAGTGGCTTTGACGCAAAGCGAATGGGATTTGCTGGTATTTTTCATTGATCACCAAGGCGAGGCTCTTTCGCGCGAAACCTTGTTTAGTGCCTTGTGGGGCGAAGGCGATTATGAATCGCGTGCCCTCGATGTCCATGTCGCCTCTTTAAGGAAGAAGCTCAATGACCAGCACGGCGACATCATCGCCACAGTTTATGGAATGGGCTATCGGATGAATCCATGAAAAAGAAATTGATCCTCACCTCGATTTTAAGCGTCTTCCTCTCGCTTTTATTGCTCTTGAGTGTCAGCGTTCTTCTCGTCGATTACTCCGGCAAACAAAGCGCGGAAAAATCCCTGCGCAATTATTTAGCGATTGCTGAAGGATATTACGTTCCGAATTCTCTTGTTTATACGCCCGAAAAAACCAAAGATCTCTTGGCCAACCCTGATAGCTATGTCCGTTTAACGATTATTGGTTCGGATGGCTATGTGAAAATCGATACTTTGGCTGAGCCGACCGCCAACCATCTCGACCGCCCCGAAATTCAAAATCTCGGAACCATTTATTATCGGCGAAGCACCACGTTGAACCGCCAGATGATTTATCTCGCGGGCAAAGATTTTTCGAGTGATGGCACGAGCTACGATTATGTCCGAGTCGCGCTTCCCGTCGACCGAGTCGAAACGACGACCTATTCGCTTTTGGGCTATGGTTTCTTGGGAATCGCCTTGATTACGATTCTCAGCGGTTTTTTGACCGCCTATCTTACCAAACGGTCCTTAAAACCTCTGCAACAGGAAGTCCAAGAACTCGATGAAATCGTCGGCGAAGAAGCTCACCCCAATGCCGATGTCAAAGAACTCGGTCAGAGTATCAGCAAAGCCAAAGTCCTTTTGGACGAACGCTACCAGGCCTTGGCAACCGAGAAGAAAAAATACGAAACGCTCCTCGATGAAATGGAACAAGGCCTTGTCGCCCTCGATAGTCAGGGAAAGATTCAACTCATCAATGAAGAAGCGGCCGAACTTTTCGATGGGAAGAAAGACAATCTTCTTGGCCAAGATTACCACATTCTATCGACCAATGAAAATCTCCTTCTCGCCATCGATAAGGCCATGAAAAACAATCTTGCCAGTGCCCTCGACGTTGAAAAAGGAAGCAGAATTTCGCTGGTGAACGTCTCACCCTTAGGCGAAACTTTCGCCTCCGGAAAAGGCTATGGAGTCTGCCTTTTAAGCCTCGACGTCACAGAAAAACGAAAACTCGAAGAAGCCAAACGCGATTTCTTTGCCAATGCTTCTCATGAATTAAAGAGTCCGTTAACCGCGGTCATCGGCTATCAAGAGCTTCTTCAAAATGGCACGATTGCTTCGGATGAAGACAAAAAAGAAGCAATCGACACCACCTTGGATGAAGCTAGGCGCATGAAAGAAATCATCCGAGAAATGTTGGTCTTATCGAAATTGGAAAGCGGCATTGCCCGCGAAAAGACTGATCTCGTCCTCAAAGACATCATCCTCAACGCTCTCAAAGAAAACACCTCCTGGATTGAGAAAAAGAATCTTCAAGTCAGCCTGGCATTAGCTGACGTCCATTTTGCGATGGCTAAGGAAGATGCCCAAAATCTTTTCGGGAACTTAATTGAGAATGCCTGCAAATACAATAAAGACGGCGGATCCTTGACTCTCGAATTAACCCCTGATTATTTCCGAATCAAAGACACCGGTATCGGAATCGCCGAAAAGGACCAATCGCGAATTTATGAACGTTTCTATCGGGTCGATCCCGCCAAGAGCAAGGCTCTCGGAGGCACGGGATTAGGTCTTTCGATTGTCAAACACATCGCCCTCGATTATCATTTCGCGCTCCGCCTCGATTCGACTCTCGGACTCGGCAGTACTTTCACTGTTTTCTTCCATCCGAAAAACCCTGCAAATCCTTCTTAATATTTGCAAAAGATGGTTATTTTTGTTTTTCTGAATTCCTTTTTCTAGGAGGATATCGGTTCATTTTTTCTTAACGAAGTATGATAGAATAGCCGGGAAAGAAATGATCAGCATGAAAAACGCCATCGACAAGAAACTCCATTTTCTCCGGCGTCACTTTCATTTTAAGAAAAACGAACTCGGGGCTATCCGTTCTTACTACGCAGGAGAGTTCTTCGATCCTGAAGACCCGGCCTTCCGTCGGCTGCTCGCCCTATCGCTAGATCTTTGTGAGCGTTATCGCGTCTTAAGCGAAGAATTGCCCAACCCCCACTCCTACGCGCAACAAGCGATAGCTTTCATCAAGAAACGCCATATCCTCACACGCCTTTTTATCCACCCGTCTTTGTCTCTCTTAGCTGGTCCGGGACTCCAACTCGTTATCGGCGCCGTTGAATTGGAAAAAGTAGCTTATTTTAACAACGATGTTCTTTTCCATCCCAGCTGTCTCGTTCACCTCTCCAACCGCATCCGCTTCGGACCCAACATCGAAGTTGGCGATTCCGAATGGGAAAGACAAGGAAACCTTGTGCGAGCCTCGCAAATTTCTTTTGGCGAAGATTGTTGGATTGGCTATGGTGCAAAAATTAAAGGTGGCATTGCGCTAGCTTCGGGAACTTTACTCGCCGCTGGAGCTTATCTTTCGCAATCGACGCGAAAGAATGCCCTCATGGTTTCCCGCCCCGCCCAAGAAAAGGCTATTCTCGATGAGGATTATTGCCCCCGCCCGAAAGAGAGCCTCGTTTATTCGCCCCACGAGAAAAAAATCCTTTTTCAAACGCTTTCAAAGCTGGGTTTACGCCGCTCGTGGAATGCTTACGAACGTTATCTTTCTGGCGCTTCGGTGAACATCATTTCGCCTGCTTTAGCAAAGGTCTTCCTGATTTCGCATCAACTATGCCGAGAATATTCCTTGGCTTCAACGACAGCGGAACGCCAAAACGAAATCAAGCAACTTCTCTTCCCCCTTCAAGGTCAAAATTTCGTTTTGGAAAAAGGGCTTTGGCTGGACATCCTTGGGGCGGTCCGAGTGGGTAATAATGTTCGGATCGGCGAAGATGCCTATCTTTCGGGCAATCTTTTCCTCGAAGACAATGTTACTTTAGGGCAAGAAGTCACCATGTTCGCTTCAGGCCATCCTCTTCGGGCTGAGAAACGACGATTCTTTTTCTCTTTTCGTGGAGGTTTCCACGAAGAAGGTCAGCTATACTCCATCGTCATTTCTAAAGGGATTACTTTGGGAGATCATGCCGTGATTGCCCCTTCGACGATCGTCGAAGAAAATGTTCCCGAAAACGGTTTATACGCCGGCCGTGGTTTAGTGTCGTAAAGTCATTCCGTTGGGGTTTTGCAGTCTTTTTCCATAAGGGTTTGACGGCGGTAGAGCAAAACGGTGTTTGACGATTCTTGCCTTTATCGGGTAAACAATCGTCATGATAAGGAAAGAACAAATCAAAACAAAGATCGTGTCGAAAAACACCTTTACTGGGCCAGCCAATATCATTATTTCGGAAAGCCCATTCTTCGCATGGGCAACGTTGTTAGAGAGAACGAATCGCCTCGACTGGAGGCTTTTTCGCCGAGTGATAAGCTGGAACAAAAGAAGAAAGAAAAGCCGTCAATATCGCGCTCGCAAATAGGAGCAGCACCACTAATCCATCGCAATTGAAATAAGACACCGGATAAATCACGCTCATGAAAGCCCGATTAATCGCAGATGTCGCTAGAAAAGTCGCTAAACAAGAGAAGATTGCGCAAAGAAAAGCCACGATAAGCGATTCTAAACCATAGATGAGGAAGATATCCTTCGAACGGGCACCAAGGGCTCGGAGAATGCCAATTTCTTTTTGGCGCGAATTAATCGAACTTGCGATAAGACTAGCGAAAAGAAGAATGGCGAAAAAGAGCATAACTCCGCCGATGATCAGAAAGAGAATCCCATAACTACGATCCACCTGTTTGGCATTGCTAACACAAGTCAAGGCATCCGATTTGACCGAATAGGCCACTCCGCTGACATGCCGTCCTGACTGAGCAAAGAAATCGGCTACGATTTGTTTTTCGGCATCCCCTCCTAAAGGAAGATAAGCTAGAGCCGAATCAAAATAGTCAAAACGATAGGGAAGATAAAGATCAGCCAGTTCATCTGAAATGATGAGACAACCCGCCGTAATATCTCCGTTTCGGAAATCGCCGGTAGGGAAATAAAAGCCCACGACCTTTATACCCTCAATCCGATTCGTGACATCATTTTCATTCATGCTGAGGGTAGCGGATAGACCTTGATAAATCACATCTTCATGGCCTTGAATGGCGGCCGTGATTTTATCATTGAAGAAAGGGATAAAAGCTTTGCGCCAAGGTGCAATAAGGTCTTGATTCTCGCTCGGTTCTTCAGCCATGCAAGTCTGCCAAACGAAATTATGGAAGGCCCGCAAATGATCATCGGACGTCGCGTTTTGAGCGGAGGAACCATAGAGATTAAAAGGGAAATTTTCTTGTTCAGCTTCGGAGAGATGCTCTTGGGCAAAAGCGAGCGTCTCATAGAGCCGAAAACGAGGAAAGAGATCTTGGGTAGTTTGCGGCAGTTCGCCAAAAGGCTTGGGATCATCGCTTGTTGCATATAAACGATTGCCTTCGTTTGCCAAAGCGCTATAGCGGGAAAGAATACTCGAGGACATGGCAATGGGCTCCGTGGGGAGAAACTTCACAAAATCATTGGGGGAAACCAAAACTTCATTGGTTTCGAGTTTGTTCTTTGACTGGGCAAAAACGAAAGGCTGATCCGGAAGAAATTCGTGACCAGCATTATAGGTTGCCATCCGATTGGTGTTTGGATCCGACAACGCCACAGCCGCAGTGAAGTAATGGAGGTAAAAACGATTGTTTCTCGTGTAGGAAGGCTTTGCTTTTCGAAGAGTAAAAAGGAGATCATCAAACGAATTTTCATCACGATTTTCCAAAGTCGAGACCAAAGAAGATTTGATATCTTTCTTGGCGGTTTTATCCCCATCATCGGCCGCTTTTAAAGAAGCGAAACTAGCGGAATCAAAATGGGTGTCCAAGACGCCAACGATCGTATAAAGCGGAGACGCGCCATTCCCGGTCAAAGCTTTGCCCAAGATATTCTCCTTCGTAATTTCTTGGCCTGGAGTAACGACATCGCTTTGCTTCTTCACGTCGTAAATCTGATAACCAAAGTGCTGAAAGCCCTCGAGTTCCCGAAGGGTAATGCAAGCTTCATTTTCTTTTTGAGGAAGGCGACCCGAAACCAAGTCGAATTCTTTCGGTAATACATCGATGGGATAGAAGTCTTTAATTTCGGTTGGATAATAATATAAAGTCCCCGTCAAAGATTCGGCATAGTTATTTTGTAAAGGAATTTTATTTTTCTTAATCCTTCCTTCGAAATGAAGACCAGTTTTCGCTTCCAAGCTTTGAAGATCTTGCTCGCCCAAGGGCATCGAAAACAAATAATAGCTTCCCGGATCGTCGTTGAGTTGCGTTGCTTCCTTTTCGATATGAACGTAATTGCTGTGGGTGTAATTCAGAGCGTCAATTCCCGATGCTTCTTCGTCTAAACGAGCGGCGCTGGCGGCGACTCCCAAGAAAGTAAAAGCGATGGAGGTAAGGAGAATAGAAACCACCAATTTAACCGGCTTGGCAAAGGAAGAGGATAAGGCAATCTTAAGCGAATTATTCCATCTTAAATGAGCCTTTTCTAAAATCAATTGAGAAGGGTTTTGCGAAGATTTTTGAACTTCGTGGAGCGTTTCGTCTTTCACCACTTTGCCATCTTTAAAGGTGATAATGCGGTCGCCATAAGTTTTGGCGAAGTCTTGGTCATGACTGACCACGATGACCAATTTTTCTTTGGCGAGACGCTGAAGGAGACGAAAAACCTCAATCGAACTTTCGCTATCGAGCGCCCCGGTAGGTTCATCGGCGAGAATAACCTTCGGGTTCTTTATTAAAGCTCGGGCGATGGCAACCCGCTGACACTGACCACCTGAAAGTTCGTTCACTTTGCGTTCTTCATAACCCGATAAATCCACCGCGCCCAAAGCCTGGGCGATTAAACTCGGATCGCTGGCTTTGCCTTGGAGCGAAAGAGCCAATTCCAAATTTCCGCGGACACTATATTCGCTGAGCAAATTGTATTCTTGAAACACGAAGCCAAGATAACTGTTACGGTAAGCATCGAAATCCGCATCGCGGAATTCTTTGCTGGAGCGACCATCAATTCGAATTTCTCCTGAATCGGCTCTATCCAAGCCGCCCAAAACATTTAGAAATGTGGATTTCCCTGCCCCTGAACGGCCCAAGATGAAGACTAAGCCCGTTTCCGGAAAGGTTAAGTTCACATGATCCAGAGCAATAACTCGCTCACCTTTTTTCACAGAGTACGACTTAAAAAGATCGATGACCTCGAGCATAATGATATATCTCCTTTATCGAGAAAAATTAGTGATTAACAATCGTAGTGTCTGTCGTCGTTCTTGGGCAAAACGTCCGCTTCCGAGTCAAGGGCAATGTCAGATAAAGAACGAAGTAAAGAATGGAAAAAACCGTTAAGACAATACTGCCGGTTTCAAGCAAGGCGCCTCCATAATTATTGATCGTCGAGCCGAGAAGAAGGATAAAAAGAGTCACGTTGAGAACCACATTCACCAGGGAAAGCCAAAAACCCCAAAGCCAAAAGGCATGGCGATTTTTCGGCGAAAGCCAAAGGCCGATGCTCATCAAGGCTGCAGCAAAGAACGTTAAGGTAGCAAACCAAGTGAAAACCGTATAGGGGCCAGTCGTCGCGAAAAGCATCTGATACATGTTTTCTAAAACGATGAGGTAGGTGCCCCCGAGATTCTGCGGAATCCCCAAATAGGGCAAAATGGAAAAAATCAGGGCAAGAAAGATGGCTGACATGCTAAAGATAAAAGCCCCATAATAAGGTTTACCAATGCCCCGCTCTTCCATCGTCGGATTTTTGGCGACCACCACCGTCGAAACGTTGGCGTTAGGATTCTTGACCTCACCATTGATGATCTCGTCAATCCCCACTTTATAGAAGTTCGAAAGTTTTTCGAGCGTGCCAATATCCGGAACCGAATCCCCACTCTCCCATTTGGAAATCGCTTGCGGCGAAACTTGGAAGATTTCGGCTTCATCTTGTTGACGGAGATTCTTATCGTTTCTTAATTGGGTCAGGAACTTCCCCATTTTGATTTTGTCCATGACTTTTTCCTCCTCGGACCGTAGGCATTTTCGCCCCCGAAAGAACGGGATGGCAACAAACTGCTTCTTGAATCGTTTTCAACCACCGGTTGAATGACCACTAAATAATAGGTTATATCGAATGTTTTGTATAGAAGATAATCAACGTTCAACCGCGAGAAGAATCACCATATTTATCATCAGATTAAACGAAAACGAGACCTTAAAAGAAGAATAAACATATCGCTTTCGATTTCGTTTCTCCCTAAAAAACAAAACTCAAAACACATCACTCTTGCGAAAAGGAATTGGGTTTTGCAGGGCTTTTTGTGTTTTAGGTCAAAAAAGTTTATATCCGAAGCAAATCTAAGGGGCTCGTCAGTGCGAATGATCGTCTTTGTTCGGCTTATTCATCAGAGAAAGCAAGGTATTGAGATCCTTCATCGTCGCCCGTTTCTTTCCTTTTGCTTTCTTTGGGATTTCGAAAAGAGAAGGCTCTTGAGAGAAATATTTCCGGGATTCCCTTTCGAGGATTTCCGAAACCTCTTTCGGGGAGATCTTCTCCTCTTCGAACAGGGCTTCGCTTTCAAGGCACCGTTCTTTGCTATCCTCGTCTTTGAGAACTTGCACATCAAGCGGACATTCACTGCCGTCCCTCATCAAGGCAATAAGGTTAAACCCTTCGGATTCCTTAAACGTAAGCCGCAGCGAAGTCACGTGAGGGATCTTTTGTTTTTGTATGAGAGAGTAAGCCAAAAGGAAAGCGTCCTCAGCGATCTTTTCTTTGCTATTTAGAGCTTCATGATGCGGGTTATGGATTCCGTAAGGAACGTTATCGCCCCAAATCGCTTTCATCCCTTCGTGATAAAGCCTTAAAGAGTCTTCGTCACTCATTTCATTAGCAGAATCGAATTGAGTTTTAGCAGGGCTAACAATGAGTTTCTTGAAAACAGACTCCAGAGCCGTGCCGACCTCGTCCTCCGAAGGATGACTCCCGAGTTTTGAGGTCTCCGCCTTGATGGCGTCTCTCACTTCGAGAAGCCATGCTTTATCGACCACGCCACTCCCTTCGATCTCATCATCCTCTTTGCGTTGATGGAAGAGTTTGACGCTCTCGTAGAGATCCTTCCCCTCGAAGCGGAAAAGTGTCGCGTCTCGTTCGGTCGGCCCCGACTCGAAGGATAGGAAATGGGTCTTGTCGAACATGATCCTTTTCTCCACCTGTGGGAGGTAACGATAAGAAACCTCGGTCTCAAAAGAAAGTCCCTCATCCTCGCCCCAAAGAACAATGCTTTGGAGTTTTCCTTCCCCATCGAAGAGAACCGCTCGACCCTCTAAAACGAGGAAAGCGCCATAAAGATGGTCATCACGCCCACAGATGCTTTTGACGTAGCAAATTCTTCCTTCTTCGTCATAAAGATATTCGAGATGTTCGTTTGGGTATTTTCTTTTCGTCGGCGGGGCAATTCGTCCGCCATTCATGCCCAAAATGATAGGGTTTTTGGCGAAATAGCCGAGGCTCGGACAACAATCATGTTTTATCAAAGGACCATAAAGGATTTTGCTCGGCACGAAAGAATGGAATGACGTTAGGTAATCCGTTCCCTCCGCTTCACTCCACGAAGTTTTCGCATTCTTTTCTAGAGTTCGAAAGAGAGAAAGAAATTCGTTTTCGGTTGGTTTTTCCATTCGTGATGCCCTCCCCTATTTCGAATCGGATGCAAATTCTTCTATTCCACCGGAGTCACAATACCATCGATTTTACGAACGAGCGGTTTTTATTTTGCCTCGAATCCCATCGACGTGATTTTCGTCAGTTGCAAATACAAGTCATCCCCATAGAAACTTTCTTTGCCGCCTTTCACAAAATTGGGGTTGATTTCTGAAGCGTGAACCACCAAGTCGGTTTCGGAAAAATAGAAATCGATCAATTCGATTCGAAGCTTTTCCAAGTCACCGCAGGAATTGATAGCTAACACCATCAGGGTTCTTTTGCTTTTCACCCGCCGGCACCTGTCCGCGAAATCGCACTTCAATATCGATTCGCTGAAATCGACCTCGAAGAGTAATTCCTTCGAAGCAGCATCTACGAATTGAAGAGTTTTGTCGTTAAAAACAATAAGGCTACAATCTCGGTCGTGGTAAATGTGCAACCGCTTGAGCAATTCGCTTTTGGATTCGAAGCTGATTTTAGATAAATTATTACCCATCATTGAAACCTCATTGCTTTTGTTGGCTGTTTGACTGCCGAAGTCCCGGTTCAAACCTATTTGTTCGGCACCGCCACATGGATGCCGTCCTCCTCTTTCCCGTCCCCGACGTAGGCCTCCCCCGGATAGGTGGGGTCGGCGGCGGTTTTCAGGACATAGAGATACCAGACCCCGACGTTGTCCTCCGTCCGGGAGTCCTTCTCCTGGAACCTGAGGAAGAACCGGTAGGCTTCGCTCTCCGTCTCGACCACGTAGCGCATGTCGTGGCACGAGAAGGAATAGTCGTAATTCGAGTAGTCCTCGGTCGCGACGTTCCCGTTCCGCCTGACCAGCTTGCCTCCGTAATAGGCGAGGAGACTCTTGAGGCCGTCCTCGAAGCCCGCCGCCGCCCTCGCCTTGGGCGCGAATGCCTCGCGGATCGGCTTTTCCTCGCCGGCCTCCATGGCTTGGATCAGCGTGTCCATAAGCTTGTCGCAGGCCTCGTGGTCGCCGTCGGTGAAGCCGCGCCCCGAGAAGAGCGCGCAGCCCGAAAGGAGGAGGCAGAGCGACAACAGCGGGGCCAAAGCCAAGGATTTTCTCATAGAGCAAGCCCCCTTCCCCGAATAGTATACCAAATCCCATACTTGGCCTTGGAAGAAAGAAATGATGACAATAGCATTTATTACTTCAATTCCTTGACGCCGATCAAATCGCCCATCTTTGCTCTGTCTTCGGCGGATGGCCTGACGACCGGGGAGGCGATGTGGCATTGGCCGTCCTTGGTGAAGAAGGCGATCCCCTTGCTGCCGTCACGGACCCATATAAAACCCCAATTCGACACTTCGGAGGTCGGGAACGAGATGGTTTTGCCCCCTTTGTAAGAACGGACCGTGACGAGGCCGTTCTCGACGACAACGGGGAAGCGCTCGGCCTTAATGTAATAGAGAATCGCGAGGACCTGGATGGTCAGGAAGAAAAGACCGAACTGCGTGGTCATGACGATGCCCCCGGTGACGTTATCCGTCCCGGCATATTGGATAATCCAATAGATTCCGACCGCGGCGAAGCCACCGAAAACGAGGCTGGCGAAGAAGTGAGCAACCGCGTAGAAGGCAATTTGCGCTTTGATCTTCATCCTTTGCCCCCTTTGTTCTAAGTATACCAATTCCACGCTAGGTCGGGGACGGAAAAACACGGACAAAAGCAGGTGGGAAAGTCCTATTGCAATCCTTCCCTGTCTTGGTAAAATTTAAATGATGAAAAAGAAAACGTTCTTGCTCCTTGCGCCCCTTTTGCTGGTGCTCCCGTCCTGCGCTAAAGACGGTGAGGCTTTCCGCGTCTTCGCCCCGGAGCAAAACTCGGCCGTTGGCAGTTCGGAATCGGTCGACACTTCGCTTAGCGAGGCGATTCCACTCTATCAGACCATCAAAGCGAACTATCCCGCCGTGCTCTCTAAGCTTTATGACGTCACGCCTTCGTTTTTGAAAGACATCTGCCACCTCTACCGCTTCTCCCCGAGCTGCGGGTCTTTGGGCGGTCTTGAGGGCCAAAGCCTCGTTTTGTACCAGGAGAAAGTCTATCCGATCGGAACCAGTTTCGGCGGCTATGGCGTCACCCATTACGCGTATGGGGAGAATCAAGGCAGGAGTTTGCTCTATTTCATCTTCTCCTTCGGCAGTGGGATCCACCGTTCCTTGGTGAATGCTTTTGATTTCTCATCCTGCGCCACCGAGTCCGTCGAGGAGAAGAACAAGCCCTTCTGGAACGATGACCTCCAATTCGCCCTCTCGGAAAAAGGGAGGCTCGAGGTCCGCTATTCCACCTACGACGTCAAACGGGATGATACCCTCGCTATTACGATGACCCCGGGTGATGTCGTCTATGAGGATCTCCCTCAGATTGCGCTGGTATCCTAACGATTCAGCAACAAAAGCGGAAAACAAATGGCCCAAGCCTTGCGGCAGGGCCATTTTTTTCGCCATTCTCATTTTTTCGTGGGTGGAAACCTAATATATGACATCCCCTGTGATTGGCTTGCTTTCAGATAATTCCGGCCAAAAAAATATCAAATAGTTCCGGTTTGCCAGCAGTTTTCGATATGAAGATTTCCGATATGGCGTTTGTTCATGGCCGTCAGGCAAAACCCTATTTTCCGTATCTCGATTGGAAAAGCTCGAGATCGAGCCGGTAGAGCAAGCGGTCGTAGGCCTCGCCCGCTGCCTTCCATTTCGCTTCTTCTTTCTCAATCAGCAAAAAGCCCAATTTTTCCGCGCATTTCATCATCGGCGCGTTCTTGGAATGCGTCTCCAAGAAGAGAGATTTGGCTCCTTTGCCGACCAGGTATTTCACTTCCAAAGCCAGCGCCGCTTCGCCGACGCCGACTCCCCGGCCCGGCGACGAACGCGAGCATGTCCTCCCGGTATTCTTTTTCATCGACAGGAACAGCCGCTTCCCAAGGCGTGTCCAGTTTTATCCAATCGACATTCTGATTGAGCCAAAGGAGGTCGTCGTCAATGTCGGTTGCCTGATACGCTCTCAGCGAAACGGTATTTGGTTTGATCTTCATGTATCTCGCTTTGCTTTCTCGAATAGTATACCAAATCGCGCATCGCCTCTGGGCAAGAAGAAGGCCGTTTTCTATTTATTTGGGGAGAAAGTGCGGAAAGGCGTGGAAGTACCTCGACTTCATGGACTACGCGGGGAACCGGGAGAAAAGCTCATGGAAAGGGATTGCCTCCGCTCCATCAATGGAAATGAATA
>DAISHV010000005.1:0-6757 GCA_036822315.1 Bacillota bacterium
GTGATTCCGACCATCAAGATTGCGACGAACCATCTCTTGGCGGAAAAGAAACCCTCTTGGATCGACTTCGATGGCGAGAAGTGTCTCGACGAAGGCTTCGAGAAGGCCAGAGATGAACTTTTGGATCTGGTGATTCGAGTCGCTTCGGGTCTCGAGACGAAAGAAGAAACCTATGATATGGGTCAAATCGCCCTCTTTAAAACGGGCGTGACGCTCTAAAGAAAGGAGTTTAAACGATATGAAAGAATTTTTAGGAAAGGATTTCTTACTTGACAACGAGGTGGGCAAAAAACTCTATTTTGAGCACGCCGCCAAGATGCCAATCTTTGATTTCCATTGCCATCTTCAGCCGGTCGAAATCTACGAGGACCATAAGTTTGCTTCCATCACCGAAACCTGGCTCGGTGCCAATGGCTATGGTGACCATTATAAGTGGCGCCTCCTTCGGGAACTCGGCGTTGATGAAGAACTCATCACCGGCAAGAAGAGCGATAAAGAGCGCTTCCTAGCCTACGCCAAGGCCATGCCTTATTTCGTTGGCAATCCGATTTATGAGTGGACTCATCTTGAGTTGCGGCGTTATTTCGGAATCAATGAGGTTCTTTGCCCAGAGAATGCCGAGAAAATCTGGACGGAAGCCAATAAGAAACTTGAAACTTTGACCGCTCGCAAGATGATGGAAATGATGAATGTCGAAACGGTTTTCACTACCGATGATCCGGTGGATGATCTTCATTATCATGATTTGATTCATGCCGATAAATCCTTCAAGGTGAACGTCTATCCTTGCTGGCGTCCGGATAAGGCCATCAACGTCGAGCGTCAAACTTTCATCCCTTGGGTGAAGAAGCTCAGCGAAATCACGGGCAAAAACCTCGTCGATTTAAAGACGATGCTTGCCGCGCTGGATGAGCGTTTGGCCTTCTTTGTTTCGAAAGGCTGCGTCGCTTCGGACCACGCCCTCGATGTCGTGCACTATAAGAAGGCGAGCTATGAAGAAGCCAATGCGATTTATCAAAAAGGCTTAAAAGGCGAAGCGATCTCCTTTGAAGAAGAAGACATCTACAAAGGCTATCTCATGATTCATTTGGGCCAGGCTTACCACAAGTACAACATGGTTCAGCAATACCATATCGGGGCTCTACGGAATAACTCGGCGCGCAATTACGCCCGAATCGGTGCCGACGCCGGCTACGATGCTTCAGAGGATCGGGAAATCGCCGAGAAACTCTCGGCGTTACTGAATGCTTTGGATTCGACAGACGAGTTACCAAAGACTGTTCTTTACACCCTGAACGAGAAAGACTATATCTCGCTTGTCACCTTGATGAACTGCTTCCAAGGCGGCATGAAGGGCAAACTTCAGCTTGGCACATCGTGGTGGTTCAATGACCATTATGATGGCATGCTCGAGCAGTTTAAGCGCTTGGGCGATGATGGCTTACTCTCTTGCTTCATTGGCATGCTCACCGATTCGCGGAGTTTCTTAAGCTATCCGCGCCACGAGTATTTCCGGAGAGAGTTCTGCAATTACTTAGGCTCGCTTGTTGAAGCAGGCCGTTATCCCGATGATGAAAAAGTCCTCGGGAAGATTGTCGAGGACGTCTCCTTCAATAACGCCAAAGCTTACTTCAAGCGTTGAGCTAACGTCTCTAAAAGTCGGATTTCCTCATCATAGCGCTCTGGTAACGGAGCGCTTTTTTGATTCTTGGTCCAAAAAACACGTCCCTTTTGTAGAGGATATTCCTCGAAACGGGCCGTCCGATAACGCTGCTCGTTATTCCATTCGGCAAAGCCTTCGCTCTTAATGTGGTCATCATAGGTGCAAGAAACAAAAACGCTTTTTCCATAATCCCGCCAAGGTCTTGCGAGATAAATCGAATGCTTCTCAACGGCGCCATTAATGAAGTGGCAAGAAGCAAAGAGAAAACCGAAGTCGTCTTTTAAGGAATTAGCAGGGGCACTGACATAAGCTTCTTTGCGGCCATCATCAACGCTGACGATATCGCATTGGTAGAAACTTGCTTTTCCCGCGCCGAAGATAAAATCGACCGATCCTTTAATGGTGTCAAAGAGAAAACGATTGTGGCTATTGCCTTCGTGATAACGTTCATTCTCGGGAATGAAGTTGATGTAGCGGGTCGCTAAATCGTCGGGTAAGGGACCAATGAAGAGGGTGTCTTGGGTCGAGGAGAGTTCGACATGAAGAAAGAGATTGTCATCGCCATAAATCGCCAAAGCGACTTCTTGGCCTTTGTTTTCCGGATCGCCAGCGGTGTTTTCAATGGCAAATCCTTCGAAAAGATTATGGCTTCCGGTGACTTTGAGGGTCGCGGTTTTCCAGGTGGATAATTCTTCGCCTTTGTCGTCTTTCATCTTCGCATATAGAGAACCTTGGAGGGTATGCTTCTTCTCGGCTCGTAGATAAAAATGGGAGTAGGGGAAGATAAAATTTCCAAGGCTGAGCCCTTCTTCAAAAGAAAGAATATAGGGCTTTAGCGGGTCCTTTTGGCGTAAATCCCTGCAAATCTCAAGCGCTTTAGAAAAATCAGAGACCGTAATGATTTCACATTGTGCAAATTCTTCGCGAGTTGGCATAACATAATTATAAGCGAGGAAGCGGAAGACTATGGCAATAAAAATTGGAATTCGAGCTCACGATTTGTGCGAAAAGCAAACGCCGGAGACCTTGGCCTCGCGCCTCGAAGAGCATGGTTTTTCCTATGTTCAGTTGGTTTTTAATAAAGCCTTGGCTCCGTATTCTTACGAAGACGCTTTCGTCGATAAAGTCGCGGCTTCGTTGAAGGAAAAAAAGATACAGGTAGCAATGCTGGGTGCCTATTTCAATCCGGTTCACTCGGATCCTGAAGTCGTGAAGAAGGGGATCGAAAATTTCAAAGCCAATCTTCGTATTGCCCACGCCTTTGGCCATCCTTATGTTGGCAGCGAGACCGGCTCTTATAACGATTCGCCTTGGACCTATAACCCCAAGAATCAAACTGAGGAAGGCTATCAGCAAAGCAAAAAAGCTTTCGTCGAATTGACGCGATATGCTGAAGAAATTGGCGAAGATATCACGATCGAAGGGGCGTGGGGTCACGTCATGTATGCCCCGAAAGTTTTAAAACGTCTTGTCGATGAGCTTCATTCGCCCCGAGTCCACGTAACCCTGGATCTCTACAATTATCTTTATGAAGGAAACTTTGAATCGCGCGACGCCATCTTTCAGGAAGCGTGTGATCTTTTTAAAGACGAAATTAAGATCATTCACCTTAAAGACGCGAAGCTTGTGGATGGGAAGCTCGTTCAGGTTGCTCCCGGCCAAGGAGATTTCCATTATTCAACAATGCTTGAAACCATTAAAAACGAATGCCCGAATGCTGTTTTAGTATTTGAAGGCGTAAAGGGTGATGACATCGACACTTCGTATCATTATATGAAGTCATTAATTTCGACTAAATCAATGTAAGCGCTAACAAAATTAGCGATTTTCGTTCTTTTTAAAGTGCCCATTTTATCGGGCTTTTTTAACTCTTGTATACAAAAATAAAAAAATGATATTGAAAAAGATTAGTAACTATCGAATGAATAAGAAACTTGTATACAAAGGTGTTGAAAAGGCACAATTTTAGGGTAAGATATATGTAAGCGTTTACACAAGCCCTTGCCAAGAAACCTCACAAAACATGTCTAAAAATGCTTATGAATTTCTAGACCTATTGGTTCTCACCGTCATTGCGGCGGTGGCAGAGTGCGTTGATGTGTATGCGTTCCATCGCTTCTCCAACCAGGTTTACGCGCTCTCCATTGCATGTGTCATGGGGATGATCGCCATCTACCGGTGGAATGCCCTTGGCCTAGTGGTCCCTGTAGCCGCTGGCGCTAGTGGTGTTTACACCCGGATGTTGCTTAATCAGAACGTAACCTTGGGACTCTGGCTTGCCTTCACGGTGGGCTATCTTGCCTTGGGCGTTTGCCTTCTTTGGTTTATTAAAAGAGACAAATGGAGTCTGAACAAGGATCCCCTCTTCAAATATGGCTACTACTTCAGTGGCTATATCGCCGTCGAGCTTCTTCGCGCTATTTGTCAAATTGGCAATGGCGATTTCTGGAAGATTGCTCTTCTCTACTTTGCCCTCGATCTTCTCAACGTCTTGTTCGGGTTGGTCCTTTGGATCATTGCCTGCAAGCAAGGAAGTCTGGTCGTGGACATGAACGACTATCTCATCCGCCTTCACCAAGCACCCGAAAGTGCCGTCGTCCGTGAAGCGAAGCAAAACCAGCTCTCGTTAGAAGAGATGGCGGAAGCGGATGACGTCAACGATGCGGCACTTCTCGATGGGGGAACCCTGAGCGAAGACGATCTGCACCGGATGGATGAACCCTTCAACAAAGCTCAACACAAAACCTCGAAGTTTGATCAGGAAAATCAAGCGATCAAGGACTATCAGAACCGCAAACACCAGGGAAAGGACTGAACCGGAATGGCTGACACTCAAGTTAAAGTTTCGGATCAAAAAACCGCGAAAGCACAAACAGCCGCGGCGATTTTTCCTGAATCGATGCGGGCTTCTCAAGACGAAGTCGAAGCGATTGAAAAATCGTATTGGAAGCGGACTTTACGCGATGTTCTCAAGGACTGGCGCCTTTACGTCATGCTCTTGCCGCTCGTCTTCTTCCTTGTTTGCTGGAAGTATTTCCCGATTGCTTCCATGGTCGTTTCCTTTAAGTATTTCAAATCCGATTCTTCCTTTGGCGGTGGCGTTTTTACCTCCTTATGGACGGGCTTCGATTCTTTGAATACGCTTTTCTCCAGCTCGGATTTCTGGACCGCTTTCCGCAATACTTTCATTCTGAGTTTCTACGGATTGATCTTCGGTTTCCCATTTCCGATCATCCTCGCCTTATTCTTTAGCGAAATTAAGAATAAGGTTTTTCTTTCGATTTCCCAGGTTTTCACCTATCTCCCGAAATTCATCTCGCTCGTCGTCATTACCTCGCTCATTGGCATGTTGCTCACTTCAGCGAACCAATACCAGGCAGCGGGTCCGATCGGCTGGATCTTCCAGAACTGGTTTGGTCAGACGAATTTGCTTGATGATCCCAACGCCTTCCGTTCGATTTACATCATTTCGGGAATTTGGGAAACTGCCGGCTATTCTTCCATCGTTTATTTCGCCGCGATTCTGGGCATTTCCCCAACCAATTACGAAGCGGCCCGTATCGATGGCGCCAGCAAGATGCAACAGATTCGTTATGTCACTTTCCCTGGCATGGCTCCGACCCTCATCATCATGTTGATTCTTCGCTTAGGCGAATTGCTCTCGATTGGTTTTGAAAAGGTCTACCTCTTACAGCAGCAAGGTACCGTTGGCGCGAACTGGGAAACCTCCCAAACCATCGCGACCTTCGTCATCAATAAGTACATGGCTTCCAACCAGGGCCTTGGCGCTTCGGCCGATCTCTTCAATTCGTTATTGAGCATGGTTTTGGTCTTAGGCTCGAATCAGATTGCTCGGAAAGTGTCGAAGACGTCGCTCTTCTAAAGTGGAAAAGATATGGAACAAACCGTAAACAACAAAACGTACAAAGTGAAAAAGGAACATGGTTTGGAGCGGATGTCCGCTTCGGAAATCACCTTCAAGGTCATCGCCTATCTTTTCATTGGCGTGTTTGCTCTTCTTTGCCTTTATCCTCTGATTTATTCTTTCTCCGCCGCGATTTCGGGACGGGTTGCCGTGGATACGGGTTCCGTGGTCCTTTGGCCCGTCGATGTTCAATGGGAAGCCTTTAACGAAGTCATCCATACGAAGTATTTCTGGGTGGCTTATTGCAACACCTTCTTCGTTACGCTCTTCGGCACCGTCTACATGATGATTATCTCGATCCTCGGCGCCTACGCTCTCTCGAAGAAACGGCTCTTTGGCAATAAGTTCTTCAACTTCTTGCTCATCTTCACGATGTGGTTCAGCGCCGGAACGATCCCGATGTATCTCAACTACATGCAGACCCGAACGATCCTTGCCCAAATGGGTATCGCCGATCAAAAGTGGCTCATTGTCTTGGCCATGGGTATGTCGGCCTTCAACGTTATTCTTCTCCGCAACGCCTTTGACTCGGTTCCGAAAGAAATTGAGGAAGCGGCGGTGGTTGATGGCGCCAACGACTTCCAAATCATGAGCAAGATTTACGTCCCGATGTCGAAAGCAACCGTGGCAACCGTAGCACTCTTCTTCGGAATCTCCCGTTGGAATGGTTACTTCTGGGCTTACAAGACCGTTGATAACATTTATGATTTCCCACTTCAGGTCGTCATTCAAAGTGAAATTGAGCAAATCGAACAAGATTCAGCTGCTGGCGGGACGAACATCACAGGGGCTTACGCTCCGATGAGTATCGCCTATGCCATGATCATTTGTGCCATTATTCCTGTTCTCTTAATTTATCCCTTCATTCAAAAGTACTTCGCCGCTGGCGTTAACCTCGGTGGCGTTAAAGAGTAGAGCCGAGTCGATCTTCCGTTGGTTTTGTCCCTGTCAGGGCAGGGAAAAAATAAAAAACTTAGATTATTGAAAGGAGAACAAATGAAATTCAAGAAATCTATGTTACTTGTAGCGGCCCTGGGCTGCGTGATGCCGTTAGCGGCATGCGCCCCGACTGTTGCAAGTTCATCCGCTGCCAAGAGCGAAAGTGCCGCAAGTTCAACGGCTGCCAGCTCAACGGCCGCAAGTTCCGCCGCCAGTTCGTCTGCCGCTGC
>DAISHV010000005.1:6857-35178 GCA_036822315.1 Bacillota bacterium
GCCAGTTCGTCTTCTGCCGCTTCTTCAAGCGCTGCTAGCTCTTCCGCTGCCAGTAGCAGTGCCGCTTCGTCTTCCAGCGAAGTGTTAGAAAAAGTTACCCTCAACATGTCAGTTATGTACCAAGACACCGCAACGCGTATGAAATTCTACGCGAGCAAAGGCGCTTTGGCCAAAGATTCCTCCTATTCCGGCGCTGATGGTGTTACTTACGAAGCAGGTGATTTCAAGCCGGTTTGGGCCGCGCTTCAAAAGAATCTCAACTTCACGATTAACGATGTGACCTCGACTTCCGATACGACCATTGATACTGCTTTCGGAAACTTAGTCCTCAATGGTTTCAAAGCCAATGGCGAGTTAGTCAACATCGCTCAAGGATCGTCAACGAAGATTCAGTCGGAAGGTACCACGAACAAGACCATTCTTGACCTCTCGCAATACCTCGATCAGATGCCGAACTTCAAAAAGTTCTTGACCGAAAACCCGGTGGTTCAAAAGACCATCGTCGATGCCAACGGTGCGATGTACTACGCTCCGTACTTCGATGGATTCGATGATATTGAACGTATGCTTCTCGTCCGTCAGGATTGGGTTGAGAAACTCCTTGATGGCGATTTGCCGACAACCTTAGACACGGGCGTCAGCATCACTTCGCACTATACCGCCTTCACTCCGGAATCAGTCAATTCTCAAGTGGCGGTCATGAACGAAGCTGAAACGGCGACGACCACGGTGACGAAGAAACACACCGCCAACATCATCACGACCCAGAATGCTCTTACCGCGATGAACGGTCAGACGCTTGTTAAGGCTCTCCGTGATTACATCGATGCCACCTACAGCAATGCTTATGGCACCAAGCGCAGCCAGCTCTTCTGTGGCTATCGCAGCGCCTACGATGTCGATGAACTTGTCGCTCTTTATCGCTGCGTGAAAGCCAATGGCGTTTATCTCACGGGCAAAGCTGACAATGCTACCGCCATCGTTCCGTTATATCCGCGTGAAAATACCAACGATCGTACTGGTGACCTTTGGAGATTCACTCAGTTCTTCGGTGTCCGTGGTGGCGAATCTCGCAAGGATTTCCTCTACGTTGGTTCCGATGGCAAACTCCAAGATGCGCGTGGCGATCAAGCGATGGTCAACGCTTTGGAGAAGATGAACCAGATGTATCAGGAAGGTTTGATCCTTGCTGATTTCACCTCGGCTACGACAGGCAAGGGCAAGTTCGAGCAATATCTCCAGAGCAACAACTTGGGCTTCTCGACCTACGACTATGATCAGACTCAGACCGTCTATAACGATGCCGATAACGCCTACCATCCGACTGGTGTTGATGATTATCTCTTCACCTCAATCCTTCCGGCGGTTGCCGATTGGAGAAATGATGGCAAGTATTTCCACTACACCGAATCTTGGCGCTCGGTCAAGACCGAAGGCTGGTTCATCACCGCGGAAACGGCGAAGGACAGCGCTAAGCTTGCTCGTTCGCTCAAACTCTTCGACTATCTCTATGGCGACGAAGGCAACCGTTTGATGTCCTATGGACCGGATGGCTACCTCGCGAAGAATACTGATGGTTCGATCAAGACGATGGCTTACCAAGGCAAACAGGTCCCGGTTCTCAGCGACGATTGCAAGAAACAACTCAAGGATTTGGCCCAAGGCAACTACACCAACTACTACCGCTATTGGCTCGGCGCGACCTACCCGGTCGGCTATGTCAAACAACAAGGCATGGAGTATCAGACTGTTTCGACCAAGGCTCAGCCGGGTCTTGACGATATCAACAACGCGATTGCGCTCAAAGTTCTTGAACACGTCAACTTCAAGAGCGACAACACCGATCACCTCTACGACATCGTTCCGACCACTCTCGCCTTCAATGAAGCCGAACAAACTCAGTTGACTTCGAACTTCAACGATCTCAGCACTTGCATCAACAACACCAAGGGCAAGAGCAACGTCTGGAGCAACATTGTCATGACGGGCTTTGGCTCCTACAGCAACTTCGATTTCGCGAAAGACAAGTATTTGACCACGGTCAACACGACGCTCAATTTGACGGGTTTCGTGGCGATCCAGAATGCGGCTTTTGCGAGAATGAAGTAAGACGAGACGATTTGATTACTAACGCCTGAAGCTGTTCGGGGTGGGTCTCCTTCCCACCCCGAACAATCCTATTGAATGAAAGAAGACCAACATGGAAAAATGGGTTAAAATCGCACAAAAAGTTACCGTGTTTATCACGATTATTTCTTATGCGCTTTTAGCCGTGTATGCCTTCGGAATGTCGACTCCAGCCGCCGCCCTTCATCAATATCAGGACACGATCAATTTCTACCAAAATATCCAACCCTATAACGACATCATTGTTTATTTCGCCATTATCGGTGTCGTTCTTTCACTTCTCTATCGGGTTTTAAGAAATAACGTCCGAAATGTCTACTACGTTTCGAATTGGGTCTGGAGTCTTGCTTATGTCATTTTCTCGGTGTTTGCCGGCATTCAAACTCTCCTTTACGTAGCGTTTTATCAAAAGCTTTATATGGCCGTCGATTTTACCACCATTAATGCTTACTTCGCTTCGACGACTCCAGGGGTTTCTGTCGATCCGAACACCCCGGTGTTCCTTTTAGGCTATTTGGTCTCGATCCTGATCATTTTGAGCACGGTTCCCGTTCTCTTTGTCACGATCGAGAAAGCGATCGTCCAAATCAAGAAAGCAAAATCCGCTTCTTCGCTTCAGGAGGAAAAGCAATGAGTTCGGAAAAGAAAAGTTTTAGCGAACGCTTCGCTCTTCTGAAAGCAAGGATTCATAGCCGTTTCCATCCGGAAGGCGTTGAAATGGAAATGATGCGTTACCGCGACAATAAAGTCGCTGCAAATTTCGGCTATTTTGGTCTCATTTTTGATGCGGCGGCCTTTTGCATCTTCTATTCTTCAGTTCGAATTTCCAATCAAGATAACATTTCGATCCTTGGAATCACTTCCTCGGGATTCTTATGCGGCCTTGATATCTTGATTAATATCGTTTCGCTCTTGTTCTTATTCTTAGCGGTTTCTCGGATGAAAACCTATTCTCGAGGCTGGGGGATCTTCGCGATTTGCTTTGGCCTATTCCAAATTGTTCGGCCTTTCGTCTATCCGCTTGCCCTCCATGAGTCCATCAAGACTCAGGTGGTCAACCAAGTGAAGGTTACAACCCGAATTCTTGAATCGGCTCGGTTCTATCCCATTTTGGTTTTGTTTATTCTTTCGGGGATCTGCCTCATTCTAGCAGGCGTTCTCTCGATTCGGCGTGGTACGGTTTTACGGAATTATCTCAAAGGTGTCGCTTCGATTGAAGGCGAGAAAGTGGAGGTCCGATAACTTATGGCTGGTTTATCTCTCCGTCACTTAAGAAAAGTCTACGAAGGCGGCAATTGCGCTGTCGAGGATTTCAACATCGAAATTGCCAATGGTGAATTTATCGTTTTGGTCGGGCCGTCAGGATGTGGCAAATCAACGACGCTTCGGATGATTGCTGGTCTAGAAGGCATCACCGATGGTCAACTTCTTATTGGCGATACAGATTGCACGGACAAAGCAGCGAAAGACCGCGATATCGCGATGGTCTTCCAGAACTATGCCCTTTATGCCTCGATGTCCGTTTATCAAAACATGGGCTTCTCTTTGATGCTCCGCAAAGAAGATCCGGAGAAGATTCACCATTTGGTCATGGATGCCGCTCATATTTTGGGTTTGGAAGGCCAACTCAATAAAAAGCCGCGGGAACTCTCCGGCGGGCAACGTCAGCGGGTCGCGATGGGTCGTGCCATCGTTCGGAATCCGAAAGTCTTCCTCTTCGATGAACCGTTATCCAACCTTGATGCCAAGCTCCGTTCTTCGATGCGGCGCGAGATTAAACTTCTCCATCACCGCTTAGGAACCACGATGATTTATGTCACCCATGATCAGACGGAAGCTTTGACTTTGGCCGACCGGATTGTCGTCATGTCGATGGGTCGCGTTCAACAAATTGGCAAACCTTACGAGATTTATAACGATCCGGAAAATGTCTTTGTTGCCTCCTTTATTGGCAACCCGCCGATGAACTTCTTCCCGGGCACGATCGAGAAAGGCATTTTCAAAGGACAAGGATTTGAAATTCCTTTATCTGAAGCCAATCGGGCTTTAACTTCGGGTTATGACGGAAGTGGCAAGAAAATTATTTTGGCCATCCGTCCCGAGAATTTCGAAGTCGGCAAAGGCTTGCCCTTCCAAGTCGAACTCGTTGAACATTTAGGCCAATCTTCGCTCGTCCATGGTCTTTTCGAAGGCAACAAAGCGGTTTTAAAGCTAGCGGGTTGGCAACGTCTTAATCCTGGTGACATCATCGAAGTGGCTTTGCGTCAAGAAAAGATTTGCTTCTTTGATGGCGAGGATGAAAAACGGGTTCGCTTAGAGAAATCCATGCAAAACCCCGCTGGAAAGGAGGGCAAATAATATGGCAAAAGAACGTGACGATGCCAAAAATCTTCAAGTGAGCGAAGAAACGCCTTCCCAAGAGATTAACGAAAAAGATTTTGGTCACGATCAAGATGACGATGAGGCGACGTTGAGCCAAGCCCTTCAGGCCAATCCTTTTAAGCGATTCTTCTTACGCCTTTTCATTAAACTCAAGAACCACATTTCCGTGATTCCGATGATTCTTGTCATCGTTTGTCTTATGGTCATCACCTTCCATATTCATGAGCACGTCAATGCGATCATGAAATTGACGAACGATGGAATGAATGCTTTCTATTTCTTCGCCAACGTTCTTCTCTCCTTGGTTTTAGTCCTTTCTTACCTCCGAATTTATGGCAAGGGGACCAGCAAGAAGATGCTAATTTTCATGTACATCCTCTTTGCTTTGGTTTTAGGTGGCGAGTTCTACTTAGACTTTTATCATCTCAACGATATGCGGATCGAAATGAATTTGACCAATTCCCTCAATAAGGTTACGGATGATCCTAAAACGATCTTCTTGGCCAAATCCGAATATTGGACCGTTGTTCATATCGTGATGCTCTCGATTACCGCCGTCTTCGCTGCCTTAGCCCCGTTACTCCAACCCTTCTTTAAGAAAATTCACATTAAGGTAAAATAAGCATGGTGTTACAAGCGGAGAAAAAACCGGAGAAAGAAACACCCGAGGTTTCCGCAGAAAAGACCCCGGATGTTATCGCCAATCCGTATAAGATTTCGTGGTTTGATAAAATCCCTTTTTGGGTTAAGGCCGTTCTCATCAAATATTGGGCGATTGGTGCGATTTATTTCTTTTTTGTGATGGGCATCACGACTTGGATGAATGTGACCTATAACCCGCTGATCCAGATGCTGGTGGTGGGCATCGCGATGGGTTTTATGAATGATTTCATCACCGACAATATCCTCGATGCCATCGAGACCTCGAAAAAAGAAGCTCATTATTGGTGGATTTTTAAAAACGCGAAGATTTACTCCCTTTTCATCAATCTCGCCTTTGCTTTGGCTTGGAGCTATGCGACGGGCTTCCTTTGCGCTTATTTGGTTACGATTACCCCCGCCAACAGCTTTGGCGTTTGGCAAGAGCCGCTGACCTTTGCCGTGATTGGCTTAGCGATTGAACTCGCGGCGATCGGCCTCAAAGATCTTATCGTTTATCTTTGGCAGAAGATGTGGGGGCCCCGCTTATGAAATTTAGCGTCCTCTATGTTTCTTGCTCGAGCGCTTCCTTTGAACTCGATAACCATGCGATTTACGAGTCCCCGGAAACCTATGAAGTGAAAATCAATGGCAAATCCGCCCTCAAAGATGTCAAACGCAACGTCTTTTCGCTCTTTCCTTTGACCCCGGATCGTGATTATGTCATTTCGATCGGGGAGGATCAGGTTAAAATCCATACGCTCCCCGTTTCGTTAACTTTGCACATGAAGGACATCGTTAGCGCGAAAACGGGCGATGATACCTTACGGATTCAAATGGCGATTGCCGCCTTGCCCGAGAATGGCCGACTGGTCTTCGATGAAGGCGAATACCATGCCACCTGCATCTTCTTAAAGAGCAATCTGACGATTCAAATCGATAAAAATGCGACGATTTATGGCAATCCTGAAGTCGAAGCCTATCCGCTGCTTCCTGGCGAAGCCCCTTATGAAAAAGGCGATAAACCCCTTCAACTGATTAGTTGGGAAGGCGGCCCCAAAGTGGGAATGACTTCCTTATTCACCGCCTATCATTGCCATAACGTTGCCATCGTTGGCGAAGGTCTCGTCGATGGCCAAGCCCAGAAAGGTCAATTCTGGGTCGATGTCAAACACCTCAATTATTCAAGACCTCGTCTCTTCTATTTTGATGATTGCGATGGGATTACTCTTCAGGGTGTCACCGTTCAAAATTCACCTTCTTGGACGATTCACCCGTATTTCTCCAAACATGTGAATTTCTATGACTTTGCGATTATTAACCCGAAAGATGCTCCCAATACGGATGGCATCGATCCGGAATGCTGCGATGAGGTTAATGTCATTGGTATCCGTTTCTCGGTCGGTGACGATTGCATCGCAATCAAATCGGGCAAGATTTATATTGGAAAAACCTACAAAACCCCCTCGGATCATGTCACGATCCGCAATTGCTATATGCACGAAGGCCATGGCGCCGTCGTTCTCGGGAGCGAAGCGGGGGCAGGCTTAAAGCATTTGACCGTCGAACGCTGTCTCTTCGAGGGCACCGACCGCGGGCTTCGCGTGAAGTCGAGGCGAGGGCGTGGCGTCGACTGCGTCATGGATGGCATCCATTTCAAAGATATTCGGATGAAACACGTTCTGACTCCCTTAGCGATGAGCATGTTCTACTTCTGCGATCCCGATGGCAAAGATGCCTGGGTCCAGGATAAGAATCCCGCCCCGGTCGACGAGAAAACGCCGTATCTGGGTTCCTTCGTCTTTGAGAACCTCGAATGCAGCGATGCCGAGATTGCCTTAGGTTTCTTCTATGGTCTACCCGAGCAGCCGATCGCTTCGATCAGCATTAAGAATTCTTCCTTTAGCGTCAAAGACGAAGCCAAAAAAGGCTATCCGTCGATGATGTGCGACATCGAAGAAACATCCAAAATGGGTTTCTACTTCGCCAATGTCAAAGCGGTGAAGCTCGACCACGTGAAAGCGGAAGGCTACGTGGGGGAGAAGACGATATTGAAGAATGTCGGCTCCTTCGTGGAGACATGAATAGCGTCCACCTCCTCTTCCAAAGCGACCGCTTCGCGAAGAAGGAAACGATTGAGAAGCTCTTCTCTAAGCTGCTCAAAACATCCTACGAATTAGAAGAGACGCCCTCCAACATCTACAAGATTTCTTTACCTGGAGGGATGGCCTCGCAAGCAGTGGTTGAAGCGTCCTTCACCGCCGCCGCCAACGACTTCCCCGGTTCGATCAAAGCATTGATCGTTCCGTGCTTCAAAGAAAGCTTCACCGCCTACCTTCCCTACGTGAAGGAGGATAAAATCCTCTACCTCTACGAAGTGGGACGGGAACATCCGGAGATTTACGAAGATGGTCAGAATCTCCTCGCGATGTTTGATGAAGAAAGCCTACTGACCGTCAAAACCTATATCGAGACGGAACGATCGCCCTTCCTCAGTGCTCTTCGTCTCTACGTTCACCGCAACACCGTGAGCTACCGCATCGAACGCTTTGAAGATAAAAGCGGCATCAGCCTCGAGAACTGGGGCAATCAAATGTACGTCTACGAGTTGATTCGAACCTACGAGAAAATCCATGGGGATTTCTCACGTTAACATGACCGAAACTATCGGCAGGAGGAATGCTTATGCAGAAATACGAAATTGTTGAAAAACTCTTAGGATGCGGCGTCGTTGCTGTCATCCGAGCGAACGGGATCGAAGAAGCCCAAAAGCTCTGTGATGCCTGCGTTAAGGGCGGCATCGTCGGCCTCGAGGTGACCTTCACTGTCCCCGGCGCCGAAGAAGTGATTGATACCTTAGCCAAAATAAAAGGTGCGAAATACATCGTTGGTGCAGGCACGGTCCTTGATGCGACCACAGCTCGGATCGCCATTCTCAAAGGTGCGAAATTCATTGTTTCACCAGCCTTCGATAAAGAAGTGGCCGAGATTTGTAATCTTTATGCCATTCCGTATATGGCGGGTTGCTTCACCATCACCGAGATTATCACGGCGATGAAAGCCGGCGTCGATGTCATTAAGGTTTTCCCGGGTTCCAGTGCGACCCCGGCCTACTTCAAAGCCGTCCATGGACCATTGCCTCAGGCCAATTTGATGCCGACGGGTGGCGTCAGCTTGGAGAATGCCAAGGAGTGGATTAAAGCCGGAGCGGTGGCGATTGGCACCGGCGGCGATTTGACCGCCCCAGCCAAGACGGGCGATTATGATGAAGTCACGAGACGGGCTGCCCAGTTCGTTTCCTTAGTTAAAGAAGCACGGGAGGGTAAATAAATGAAATACGCTACATTAGGAGAAATCATGTTACGTCTCTCCACCCCAGGGGCGGAGCGCTTTGTTCAAGCTCAGTCGTTCGATGTCAATTATGGCGGTGGCGAAGCGAACGTTGCGGTTTCTTTGGCCAATTATGGTTGCGAAGCCGCTTTAATCACGAAACTTCCGAATAATGAAATCGGCGATGCTTGCCTCAATTCGTTACGCCAGTTTGGTGTCGATACCACGAAGATTCTTCGCGGTGGCGATCGCTTAGGCATCTATTATCTTGAAAGCGGCGTCAGCATGCGGCCGAGCAAAGTCATTTATGACCGCGCCCATAGCGCCATCGCGGAAGCGAAAGCTGAAGAATTCGATTTTGAAAAGCTTCTCGCCGATGTGAAATGGCTTCATATTTCGGGTATCACCCCGGCGATTTCGAAGAATGCCGCCGAAACGACCTTAAAAGCGTTACAAGCCGCCAAGAAATTAGGGGTTACCACTTCATTCGACCTCAATTATCGTGGCAAACTCTGGACGAAACCGGAGGCTCAAGCCTGCCTCATTCCGATGATGAAGTATGTCGATTACGTCATCGGCAACGAAGAAGATGCCCAAGCCTGCTTAGGCTTTGCGATGTCGGGCGATGTCACGAGTGGCAAGCTCGATCTTGAAGGCTACAAGAAGATGCTCAAGGAGCTTTGCGAGAAGTACGGCTTCAAAGGTGCCGCCACCTCGCTTCGTGAGTCCCATAGCGCTTCGGATAATGGCTGGAGCTGCGCCCTATCGATTGGAGGCGAGTTCTATCATTCGAAGCATTATGACATCCGCATCGTTGATCGGGTTGGCGCGGGCGATAGCTTCTCCGCTGGCCTCATTTATGGCTTAACCCATTATGAGAAAGCGCAAAGCGCGATAGAATTCGCCGCGGCGGCTTCGGCGCTCAAGCATACGATTCCGGGCGATTTCAACCACGTCTCCGTCAAAGAGGTCGAAACCCTCATGGGTGGAGATGCCTCAGGCCGGGTTCAGCGTTAAGGTTTATTTTCGTTCGTTTTTCTACTATAATTTCAATTATCGTCAAACTCACCTATGACCAAGGACATTGAAGCCATATATCAAAAGATCTTAAGCGATATTATCACGCTTAAAATCCGCCCGGGGACCCGCTTGAAAGAAGTGGAAATTTCCGAACGCTTCCATGTCTCGAGAACGCCGATGCGCGATGTCTTCAAGAAACTCGAAAGCGATAAGTTACTCGTGATTTATTCCCAGTCGGGGAGTTACGTCACGAAAATTGACCTTTCGGGGATCAGCGATATCATGTATCTCCGCACGGTGACCGAAACCGAAGTCATGAAGGACGTCATGGATAAGATGACTCCGCGCGACATTGATATTTTGCGCCATTTGATCGCGTCTTCCGCTGATGTGCTTACGAGCGATGGCGGCGAGCGAGATCAGAAAGTCGCCTCGAGCTTCTTCGAGGTTGATAACGATTTCCATCACTATATTTTTGAGAAAGACGGCAAAGCGGCCGTGCTCGATTTACTCAACAGCGCCTTCCCGTATTTCAGCCGTTACCGTTTCTTGACCTTCTACCGCGACGAAACCGAAATTTCGAAGCTCCTTGCCGTTCACAATCAGATTGTGGATTGCCTTGAGCATCAAGATCTCTCCTCCCTCGACCGCGTGATTCAAGAACACAATTATTCCGGCCTCAATGGCATTGAAAAAGTCAAAGAGCGCCACCCCGACTATTTCATTTGAAAGGAGACTAAAAGATGATCATGACAACCCGGGACTATTCTTCGCAAGAGGATTATGCCCATTACGACACCGCGAGATTACGGAAAGAATATTTGATTGAAGAGCCGTTTGGCCGCGACGAGATTAAGTTGGTTTATTCCTATATTGACCGCATTATCGCCGGCGGGGTGATTCCGCTCACGAAAAAAGTGGTGTTAGGTGTCGCTCCGGAATTACGAGCCGAACATTTCTTAGACCGCCGCGAGATGGGCATCATCAATATCGGCGAAGAAGGCGAAGTCGTGGTGGATGGCAAAGCCTACACCTTAAAGCATTTTGACGCCCTCTATGTCGGACGGGGCACCAAAGAAGTGACTTTTGCTTCGAAATCCGCGCAAACCCCTGCTAAGTTTTATTTGAACTCCGCCCCAGCTCACCGTGAATGCCCGACGAAATTCATTTCTTTAGCCGATGCGGATCATCGCCATTTGGGCAGCAAGCTTGAATGCAATGAGCGGACCATCAATCGTTACATCATTCCTGGCCGGGTTGAAACCTGCCAATTGGAGATGGGTTTAACCCATTTGGAGCCCGGCAGCGTCTGGAACACGATGCCTTGCCACACCCATGCGAGACGGATGGAAGTCTATCTTTACTTCGACATGGATAACGATCAAGCCGTCTTCCATATGATGGGACCCGCGAAAGAAACCCGTCACATCATTCTCCATAACGAACAAGCGGTTATCTCGCCGAGCTGGAGCATCCACTCTGGCGTCTCGACGAAGAACTACACCTTCATTTGGGGCATGTGCGGCGAGAATCAGGATTTCGATGATATGGATAACATCGAGACCAAGGATCTTCGTTAAAGACCACTTTAAACGCAAAAGAGGCACCTCGCCGGTGCCTCTTTTTTGTTGGTCAAGGACGATCAAACCGTTGGAAGAACGATGGTAGTGGTGAAGGAAGAGAACTTATAGGAAACGCTGACGGCGTAGCTTTCTTGGGTATAACTGAAGACGAAACTTGCCAAGATCCCTTCTTTTTTATCGAGGGTGGCCTTCACGAGAAAATCTGTGACCCCGCTTAAGGAGGTTTCGCCAAAGGCAGCGAGATTCTCGCTGCTAACCTTGGCCGTTAAGATCGCATCGTAGCCATCATATTGAATGCTGGCATCCGTCAGCTTTGAGAAATCGAAGCTCAAATGATAAGCGGCGAAATCATTACGGGCGACTTCACTCACGTGGTATTTGCCATCGTACCCTTTTTCATAGAGAAGGGTGGCACTTTGATAGGTATCGGTTTCTTCGGTGAGAGAATCGTTATTGCTCGCGTAACCCGCTAAGGTGTTGACCCGCTTATAGATATGCTCGATCTTATTGGTTAAGTCGATGCTCTTGGAGGCATAAGAATTTTGGAGGGTACTCGTGCCTTTTTTCACGCTGGTCGTGGCGGATAAGGTGTAATAATCTGGCGTGTTCTCCATGGCTTTAACGTAGAAATCCGCTTCGTTAGTAGAGGAAGAAGAGGATGAGGCACTTGAGGAAAGGGAACTCGAGGAGGAGACGGAACTTGAGGAAGTCGTTTCGCTCGACGAGGCGATCGTGCTTGAACTTGTCACACCACTCGAAGAAGACGAAGAGGCCGGGCTTGACTTAGCAGGAGTCGAGGAAGTAAAACCGCCGCCACATGAGGCCAAGAAGAAGACGGCGAAGATAATGAAACCATTCTTTTTCATGATGTTACCTCCTAAAAGATGATGCCCTTTCCGATTTTGTCAAGCGACTCGATGAGGCGGATATAAGCCGCCTTGCCTTCGGCAAATTTGCTTAAGGAAGTCGCTGAGACTTTAGCTTTCTCCGAAGCGCTGAGGGCGTTATAGACATCCTCAGCCTTATAAAGAACGTAATGGCACTTCTCAATCGCATCGAGATTGATTTGCGCGGCCCAAGTCTCAAAGTTTTGCGCGGTTAAACTTGCGCTGATTTCCGCCGCGGTCCGCGTTTTCAAGATGGGCTTTGCAGTGTTTTCGTCATAAACAAAGCCGGTGGAGACATCCAAATCTCTTAAGAAGGTGCTACTTTCCCACCAACGCTTCGTGTAGGAATCGGGAATGTCGTAGCCAACGCCGCAGGTGATCGCGTTTTTAATCGGTGTTATGGCATCGCCCAAATCGGAATAGTCGTTATTGACGTAACTGATGGAGGAGGCGGAATAGGCAAAGGCTTTGCCAAACGAACCCGTGGTGGTGGCATCATAGCCAATGAATTGACCGAAGTAAGTGGGCTGAGTCATGTCTTTGATGCGCAGATCGCTGAAGACGTTATTGGCTTTCAAAGAGCCACCGGTTTCATTCCGCCCTAAGACGGCGCCGACTTCCTTTTTGGAATAACGGACTTCTAAGGAAATGAGGGCATCATCGAGGGTGATGGTCGCAGCTTGGTTCCGACCAATGAGTCCTGCGTGAGCGCCTTGTTCGGTGATGTTGCCATCAACGATGACGTTAGAGGCGTTGATTGTGCAACTATTGGAAGTGCCAACGCCAGCCGCCACAAGAAGGCCGCAGCGCTGCGGGGCAGAAATCGTCGAATTATCGATCGTGATATTCGTGAAGGTATTGATATCGCCGCGGCAGCGCCCCACTAGGGTTGCGAAATAGCCATCGCCCCCAGAAAGAGTACCTTCTTGAGCGATGGTGCAATTGGTGAAGCTGGCATTCTCAACCGTGCAACCATAGGCGTTTCCGCCAAGGATGCCCACATCGGTCAAACCATAGACTTTGGCATTTTCGAAGGCAATGTTTTTAACGGTGCCATTGAAATTGAAGAAGATGCCCGTTTTGATGGTGGTATCCGTTGAAGCGTTCGAAATCGTGAGGTTCTTGACGCTGTGTCCTTGTCCATCTAAGACGCCCGTAAAGTTACGGGAAGTCGCATCGAATTCCCAATAGTAGCTTGAGAAATCAAGGTCGTTCATCAATCGGAAGGTTGAGGCTAAAGTATCGAGCGAATGCGACATTTGATAGAATTCTTCGCAGCTCGTGATGTTGACGATGGTTGAGATGCCCGTCGAAGAATAAATCTCCGAGGAGCCGTTGGTGTTGGTGATGAGAGCGTAAACATCGTATTCGCCGCCATAGGTGATGTTATCGGAATCAAGGGAGAAAGCGTGAGTCGTGATGGCTTGGTTTCCGCCCTGAACATAGCCGGCAATTGCCGAGTTATTGCTCGTTAAATCATTTTCCGTTGGCGTCGCAGAGCCTTTTTTGAGAATCAAGTAATAGAGGGTGCCATCGCCACGGTTCACATAGCCGCTGAAAGTGATGTAACCATAGATCGTGGTCGTCGAGCCAACCGTCACTTTTCGGCTCTTGAGATAAGAACCTTTAAAGGAAGTAATCGCGACTTTGTCGCTCTTTGCGGAATAGTAAACGTGCTGTTGGACGCTCTTAACTTCACCCGTAGAAACGAGGGTAAAGGTATAGACATAAAGATCGCTGCCGTCATCGTCTTTCGAATTGGTCGAAGTGACGCTGTAATCGGTATCTTTCGTCAAGGTTACGTTTTCGTTGAAGCGGTTATGGACTTCGAAGTCCGGATTGAGTCCGCTCACGCTTTCGCCCGTCGTGGCAAAGATCGTTTCGTTATAGTTAGAGATGTTTCCGATGCCAACGCTCCGATTGGGGTTCGTCGGTGTCGCTTCGGGAAGATTGCTTAAAGTATCGATCTTCAAATCAGAAAGATAGGTGGTGCCGAAATTCGAGCCCTTCATGACGTTAAGGCGCAAGCCGGTCACGTTACCTTTATTTCCGCTGGCCACGCCCGCGTCAGCGACATAAGTCGAGGCACCTTTCGTTAAATCGACCCATTGATTCGAAAGCCAATCATAGAGCATGAAAATCAAACGGCCGGTTGAGGGTTTGAAAAGGACGCGGAATTTATGCCAAACGCCCTCTTCGACGGCTTTATTGCCTGAAGAAGTGTAGCTGCCGGATTGATAATAAGAATAAGCGGTTGAAGAAAGGGCGATGCCCCCGACAATCGCATTGGATGCGTTGGTGAGTTCGATGCCGAGCCCATTGGTCTTTCCACTAAAGAGGAAATAACCCTCCAAGACGGCTTGTCCTGGAACATCGGTGGTGTTGACGTTGATATTACGGGTGTAACTTAACGTTGAAGCGGTTCGAATGCTCTGAACGGCCAAGGCTTTCTTACTGACCATGCCGTTGATGTTGCCGCTCACTTCTTCGACGGCGCTCGCGGCGCTCATTTCAGCGGAAGAGGATTGCCATTTGAAGTAGTTGCATAATTCCACGCCCGTCGCGTAATCGGTGAAGTTTTCGTCTAACGCCAACGGAAGATCGCTTCCTTGGGTCGCCGTTTTCTTCAAGACGGTCAAAACGAAAGCTTTGGTGGCGCTCTTCGAACCCGCTAAAGTCGCGGTGGCGGTCAATGTTACTTGAACATCGGCATCGCCTCGTTTGACGGAGGCGACTTTGCCAGCCGCGCCGTCGGCAGTGATAGCTACCACATTCGAATCGGAACTGACCCAAGTGATTGTGGCGTTATATTGGCCAAGATAGGGAAGACGGAACGAAGAGACAATGTGACTCAAATCCACGTTGAGATCAATCAGATCGAGAGCCGCCTGGCATTTACCATCATCGGCATCTTCGGCATAAGTGGGAAGGTTCGAATTCAAAATCCCCGCAGAAGTCGCACCGATTCCGCCTAAGGCTAATAAAGCGCCTAAGGAGAGCAACAAAATTTTCTTTTTCATCTTATTTGTCCTCCCCATTTAAGTGGGCGCCCAAGATGGTGCCGCCTGAGCCCATCGTATAGAAAGGCGAGGTCGATTTGACTTTGAGGAAACCGTGTAAATTGACCGATCCATCACTATTGCGAAGGAGGGTATGAATATCCGGATGGCTTGAAGCCGAGACACCAGAAGACGCCATCGGCTGGGGTGAAATCTCGCTTTCGAAAGGATCGGTAATTTCGTCTTGAATCAAAGTACCCATTAAAGCATTCTTGGAATAATCGCATTCGGCAATGTCGGTAAACTTCAGCATCGCTAAGCCATAGTAGAAAACCGAAGACTGGGCGTTGCCGCGGTATTCGTCTTTCGAGTTGGACAATGTTGAGGCCAACGTGACCGGATTCGTGCGGGTGCCATCGCAATAAGAGAGGATGTTCTTGAAGCTGTTATAAGAAGTAGAGGCATCACGGCAAAGATTGATGTTTCCACAATCCCAATCGCGGATTGCGTTGTTATAGGAAGTGCAATTCTCAAGAGAGATCGTTCCAGGATTCGAGTTATCCGTGAAGCCATGAGCGCAGTTATTGAAAGCAACGCAGTTATAAACTTTATGAGCGACCGGGATGACTTCGCCGCCGAGTTTGAAGCCATTGCCATCGGAATTGGCCGTGCCAACGCCATACGAGGTCATGCCGTTATTGAAGGAAACACAGTTTTTTAAAGTGACCGGTCCGATCGGTCCCGATTCTGCTTTAGCGTAAAGATCCCAGCCATCATCGACGTTATTGTAAGCGATGCAACCATCGAAAACGTTGCCATAGCCCGTCGTGAGCTTGCAAGCGAATCCATCGGAATCTTCGCCAGTCGGATCGTGATTGTCGTGCGAGGTGCAGTTTTTGATCAAGTTATCGGTCGGCCAGGAGTCCAAAGTGTTGTCCGAGCTGGATTTACGGCCTAATTGGAGTCCCGAATCTTGGCAATCGTGAATGTTGAGGTTCTCGATGATGTTGTGGTTGCCGCCAACATAAACACCATTATCGCCAGCCCCTTTGACCTCGAAATTTTTGACATGCCAATACTGGGTATTGAAGGTCAAACCACGGTTCGACGAATAAAAAGGCATTCCCGAAAAATCAAATAAGACTTTCGCCTCGGTGCCATCAGTTTTTATTTCCGGCGTCAAAGTCTTCATTTCGGAGGCGCTACTGGCGGGATAAAGGTCGGAAGTCGAATCAACTTTGATCGGATAGGAATAGCTATAAGTGCCTTCCATCAGGTAGATGGTATGGCCAGGGTGGAGCAGGGTAATCGCATAAGCGAGGTTAAAAGGATTTTCTTTGGTGCCGGCGCCATCAGTGCCTTTACCTGTTGGTGAGACATAAAGATCGCCCAAAACGGCGTCTTCGCCTTTGACGGCTGTAGTGGAGCAGCCAACCAAAAGCAATGGTAACGGAAGAAGAACGAGCAAACGCTGATAAGGTTTCATAGAAAAAATCCCTTCTCTTGGTTTCAGTATACCATTACGAAAATGGGCGAAAAATTGCGAGAACGACTCTTGTGCGCGTGGCACATATTTCTCGAAGGAACGTAGAGAAGAAAGTGCTTGGGTAATAAAATAATCGCGAGGTAAATCTATGAACAAAAACTCCTTTGGAAAAATTCTTTTAGTGGCTGCGGCTTTTGCTTTGAGCAGTTGCGGTGGAGTCACCGCGTCTTCCAGCTCGGCGCCAGCAGCTTCGTCTTCGAAAACAGCATCCTCAAGTACTGCCGCCTCTAGTGCGACTTCTTCGAGTTCCGCCGCCTCTTCGAGCGCGGCAGCAAGTTCGAGTGCCCCGGCATCTTCGAGTTCTTCCGAAAGTTCGAGTGCCGCTTCATCATCTTCGAGTTCTGCCGCCTCTTCGAGTTCTTCCGAAAGCTCGAGTTCTGCCTCTTCAAGCTCAACGACAAGCTTTTCCAGTTCCTCTTCTAGCAGTTCTTCTTCCGAATCTACGAGTGCTGCTCCAGCCGCCAAGAACGTCACCAAAACAGTCGATATTTCCGCATTTGCAACATCTTATACGGCCAACTCGGCGAACTGCACAGATGGCTTCTTCACGCTTATCGGCGGGAAAGTTGCTGCCCCCTATGTTCAGACGGGCGGATCAAGTGATTTGAACCAAGCGACGGATGCCAAAAAGCACTATTTAACCTTCGCAACCCTTGGAGCGGGAACGCTTCATATGGAAAGCAAGAGCGGCGGCAAATTTTCCCGCAACGTTTTTGTGGCGAAGTCCGCTGATAACAGTGTTGGTTATTCTTGCATTGCGATGGGCAAAGATGCTTACGATGCCGCAACGAGCGCCTACACAACGACAACGATCGATGTCAATTTGACCACCAAAGGCACGTATTACGTTCTCTCCTCTGCCAATATTTCCATCTCGGCGCTTAGCGTGACTTATGATGAAAACAATTTGACCACGCTTGAAGAGACTCCGTTTATGACCAGCGCGACAGATACCGCTCACGTTAATCCGATGGATTGGCCGATTGGTGTTGTCGCTTTGCCCTTCACCGCTGGCATTTGGACTTTTACCGGTCAAGATATTGTCGTGAAGCCCCAAGGCGAAAGAACCTTGGCCACAGGCAATTTGATTTCTCAAGGCATTTATCTTCCGGCGGGATCGAGCGCTTCTTTTAAAGCGAGCGAAAACGGCTCTGTGACTTTGCTCGCCGAAAGCAATTCGACAAGCGATGGAGCGGCTGTTTCTTATGCCAAAGATGGTGGCACTGCGGTTGTTGCCACCAATAAAACTGCGATTTCGGGTGCTAAAGCTTGGACCGCTTCAAGCACGGTAAATTTCGAAGTGGCCGCCAATAGCACTTATGTGGTTACCGCTGATTTGCCGATGACCATTTATCTTCTTGGCTACGACGCCGCTTAATTTCCTTTTGAAAACATTAAACGAAAGGACCCTCTTCATTACGCTGAGGATCCTTTTCGTTTTTGGGGGATCTTAGGAAGGCAAATCACGATTCGACAATCCTTATTCCGCTCGGGCGAAGCGCTCATTTTACCCTAGAGGGTCGTAAAGAGAGCAGAAAGGGTAAAAATCACCAAAAAAGCGGATGAATAATTAATGTATTTCGGCTGGAGTTTGTTATCATTATGAACATGAAAAAGACCCGCATTGTTCTTCGCGCCGCCGCCGTGCTTGGCGTCGTCATCACCTGCTTCGGGTTTTTCTATTACTGCAATAACGACGACAATTTAAACGTCACCCGCTACGAGTATCTCTCCGAAAAGTATACGGGCAACGATGATTTTCGTATTGTTCAACTTTCCGATTTCCATAGCCATTCTTTGAAATATAAAAATGCCGATTTGGTCCAGAAAATTCTCGATCTCAAACCGGACGTCATCGTTTGCACGGGTGACTTCATCGATAACCACACTCGTGATTACGGAATGATGGAGAGTTTGGCTGCGAGTTGGAAAGAAAAAGGCATTCCGATGTTCTATGTGGATGGCAATCACGAACGGAAGGCTTCCGAAGAAATCACAGCAAAAGAGCACCAAATCTTTGATACCTGGGGTAAAAACCTCTACAAAACCCGCGTGGATTTAGGAAATGGCATCGTTTTAAGCGGTGTTCGCGATCCGGGAAGTAAAAGTCACTTTGAAGGTCCCTATTTCAAGCCTTACGAAGGCGATGTCCCCGCTCAGCTCAAAGACCTTGAATTGGGCTTCAATGCCGCCAAGTTCAACATCATGCTTTGCCATCGCCCCGATTTGTTCTATTTGATGGTGGAAAAAGGCTACGATTTGACTTATTCTGGCCACACCCACGGCGGTCAAGTCATACTCGGAGGCTGGGCTATCGCCGTTTATCCTTGGACCGAATACATCGGGGGTCAATATCACTCGGGAAGTTCTTTGCTAGTGGTGAATCGAGGCTTAGGAACGTCCTATAACTTGCCCATTCGTTACCGCTGTGAAGCAGAAATCGTCCTAACCACCATAAAAAAGAGGGCTTAGGAGGCAAAGTTTGCTACAATAGTCCAAGAGCAAATATTGCTCTTGGATTTTTTGATGGACGAAAAAACAACCTACATTCCGGAAACGGATGCGCCAAAAAAGAAAAAAGGAAACTCAAAATACTGGATCAGCATGTCCGTCGTTTTGGTCATGACTACGCTGTCCCTTATTTTTTCGCTCTATAACGCTGGCGAAGGTGATATCGCCAAAGGCGGCACCTTCATTTATGACGCGCTTAAAGGCTGCAGCCCTTGGTGGCTGATTGCCATCGTTCTTCTTATGATGCTGTCTTATTTTTTCGACGGCCTTATCATTCAGATTTTCTGCCGTTTATATACCCGTCACTATAAGCTTCATCAAGGGGTTGCTAACGTGATGATCGGTGCCTTCTATAACGATGTGACACCTGGCGCTTCAGGCGGACAGGTGATGCAGGTTTATACGATGAAAAAGCAGGGAATTGAAGTCTCCAATGCGGCTTCGATCATGGTCATGTGGTTCATCATCTACCAGATGGCTCTCATTTTCTTCGACATCATTGCGATCCTTTTTGAGTGGGATACCCTTGCCGCCATCAAGAGCTTCCAAATCCCGAATTTCTCTCTCTTCGGCTGGGATGGCACCATTTCAATGTTGCCGTTAATTATCATCGGATTTGGTCTTAATCTTTCGATTATCGCGCTGCTCTTCTTGATGAGCTACTCCCATAAATTCCATAACTTCATCATGCATTATGGCATCGGCCTTCTTGCCAAACTTCGCATTGTTAAAAATCCGGATAAGACGAGAGAAAACCTTCGGGTTCAGGTTGAAAACTTCAAGATTGAACTCAAGCGTCTTCAAGCGAACGTCCCGGTTACGGTCTTGATTTTCGTTCTCTTCTTTTTGATTTTGATCATTCGAACTTCGATTCCTTATTTCGCGGGTTTGGCGCTCGATGCCTATGGTTATGGCGCTTCCTTTAACTTTTCTTTGATGATGGATTCTTGTTTCCGAAGCGCCTTCCACCAAATGGTCACCGGTCTTTTCCCGCTACCAGGAAGCGCTGGTGTTTCCGAACTTTTCTTTGCCGCCATGTATTCGAATTACTATGTGGAATCCCTCGAGGTCGTCAATGGCTCGCTGGCCATTGTGAGAACTGCCTCCGCTAACATGGCGACCGCCAACATTCTTTGGCGGGTCGCGACCTTCCACTTGGTTATCTTGGTTTCGGGCTTCTTCGCCGCGCTTTATCGTTCTCGTCCCCATGAGGATTACCATTATGCCAACCGCCAGACTTTCGTCGATTTGCAATTGGCGACCTTCGAAGAAAGAAAACTCTCGGCTGATACGCTCTACGAAACCAAACAGCTTTCGCGGAAAGAAATTCAAAAACGTCTTCAAAACTTCAATCCTTCTTATGGTGGTCGCGATGATTTGTCTTTGGGCTCGAACTTCTCAAAAAAGAAATTCATGGCGATGAAGGAAGCGCCAAAAGAGGCGCCGAAAGAGAGCGCAAAGCCTGTTGAAAAAGAAACGAAGAAAGGCGTGGAAACCCCGATGAAGAAAAAGAAGTGGGATTCCATCGATATCGATGATTAGTATGCGGGTGGCCATTTTCACTGATACCTATCCCCCGGAGATTAACGGCGTTGCAACCAGCTGCCGCAATCTTTACCGCACATTCGTTGAGCATGGCGATTCCGTTTTGGTGGTGGCGACGAATCCCTATAACAACGAGCTTTCTTTCTATGGCGATATTTTGCGTTTGCCCGGCGTTGATATGAAGCATCTCTATGACTATCGCTGGGCTTCGGTCTATAACGCCGATGCGATGAAATTAATCAAGGAATTCAATCCTGAAGTCATCCACATTCAAACCGATGGCGGCGTTGGCCAATTCGGTTTTATCGCGGCCAATATTTTGCACGTTGCCACCGTCTACACTTTTCACACGATGATGGAAGATTATACCTACTATGCCACCCGGGGGTATTTCGACCGAGCTGCTAAAAGCATTGTTCGCACTTACGTTCGCTACAAATCGAGACGGGCCGATGAATTTATTACGCCTAGCATCAAGATTCAGGAATATATGCGCAATATCGGCGTTGATGCTTATATGAACGTCATTCCGACTGGCATTGATTTCACCGCCTTCAAAAAAGAGAACATCGATGCGAAAAAGGTGAAGGATTTGCGGGCGAAATATTCTTTAGGCCCTGATACCTATGTGATTCTTTCTTTGGGTCGGGTTGCCAAAGAAAAATCGATTGATATTTGTCTCGAAGGTTACGCCCAGTTTTTGGCTTCTCACCCGAAAAAGAAGACGAAATTTGTCATCGTCGGTGGGGGACCGGCCTTAAAAGAACTCCAAGAGTTAAGCGAAAAACTTGGTTTGGGTGATAATGTGGTTTTCGTGGGACCAGTCAATCCGGATAACGTGCCGCTTTATTATGCCTTAGGTGATCTTTTTGTCTCGGCTTCAATCACCGAGACCCAAGGACTAACGTTCATGGAAGCAATGGCGTCTTCCCTGCTTCTTCTTGCTCGTTACGACGAATCGCTAGTCGGAACGATCAAAGACGGGGAAGATGGTTTCTTCTTCCTCGATGCCGCTGATATGGGCAAAAAACTTCCCGGCATTTTAGCGTTAAATCAAAGCAAGCAAAATTCGATTCGCTCAGCGGCTTTAAAAGCGATTGAGCCTTATTCGCTCGAGAAATTCTACACGAGGGTACATGAAGTTTATGAACGGGCCATCAAAAAGAACTGGTAACTATAAGATTTTGGCGATTTCGCCGAATAAAAAAGGCCAAATGGTCGTGGTTTTTCCGAATGCCAAATTGACCCTCAGCCCCAACGCTTTCACGGAGATGCCGCTTTTCGTTGGCAAGGAATTGACGTTAGAACAGTACCGTTCGCTCGTTCATTTTACGAAAAATGAAGCCTTGCTCAATTATGCGCTCTCTCTTGCCAGCAAAGGCTCCTATTCCGTTCATGACGTGAGAGAAAAATTGCGCCTCAAGAGCCAAGATGAAATGGTCTTTCGCCAACTTTTGAAAACGCTACAAGGCCAAGGACTTCTCAATGATCAGGAGTTCGCCGAAGAATATAAAGAAGAAAAAGAACTGCAACTTTATGGGAAGAATCGCATCGTTCAAGATTTGAAGTTCAAACACGGTGTCCGCGATGAGATCGTTGACCATCTGGATTTCAAAAGCGAGCAAGACCATGCGGAAAAAGCGGCGATCGCTCTCGAAAAGAAATACCATCGCTTGCCTTTGAAGAGTAAAAAAGAGAAAGCGGCGTTGGCGTTAATTCGGCGCGGATTTGATCCCCATCTCTCTGAAGAAGCGGTCGCTGGCTTTGAACGCGATCCCCATTCCGAGAAAGAGACTCTTAATATTTTGTGCGAAAAGACGGTAAAACGTTACGAAGCCAAGTATAATGGATATCAGTTACGGAGTAAGGTCTTCGCTTATCTCTTAAGCAAAGGCTACCCGGTCGATGCGATTAACCGCGTCTTGGAGGAGCAGCTATGAAAACCATATCGGAATTGAAAGATGGAGACCGCATCAGCGCGACTTTTTTAGTCAATGCGTGCACCAAAGGCGTGACGACGGCTTCCCGTTCGTATTTGACGATTTCGTTTCAGGATGCCACCGGCACGATGGATGGCAAAAAATGGGACATCGCCGATGACGACGAAACCATTTTCGCCCCGGGCAATATTGTTGCGATTGAAGCGGAAGTGTTGTCCTATAAAAACGCTTTGCAGATGAAAGTTCTTTCGGGGAATCCTCTCCCGCTTGACGGCGTGGATTATACCCGTTTCGTCCCTTCGAGCCCGGTGAGCAAAGAGGTCTTGGTCAAGAAGCTCAACGACTATCTCTCTTCGCTACAGAATCCCGATGTTAAAAAACTCGTTTCGTATTTGGTGAAGAAGCATTATGACGCGTATATTGATTATCCCGCGGCCGTCCGCAATCACCACAATTACGCCTCGGGTCTTCTTTATCACTCGCTTTGCATGGCGGATGATGCCGAAGCCTTATGCAAGCTTTATCCCTCATTAAACCGCGATGTCTTAATCGGCGGTGCCTTGATTCATGACATCGGTAAAACAATCGAACTATCAGGCCCGATTGCGACTAAGTTCACCTTGGAAGGCAAACTTCTTGGTCACATTTCCATCATGCAGGCTGAAGTGAAAGAAGCAGCCGATACCTTAGGCATGACTGGCGAAATTCCTGTGATTATGGAGCACATGGTCTTATCGCATCACAACCAGCCGGATTATGGCTCGCCCGTTCCGCCGGAGACTCGTGAGGCCTTAGCCTTAGCGATGATCGATGATTTCGATGCCAAAATGAACATCCTCGATAAAGCTTATCAGGGTGTCACGCCGGGGGAGTGGACTCAAAAGGTCTTCACGATTGACGATCGTTATTTCTATTTGCCCCTTTATACCAAAGAGACGAAATAGTCCTTAGATAAAATTTAAAAGGCTTTCTTCCTGATCGAAAGGGGGAAAGCTTTTTCTAACGGGATACTTAAGAAAAGGAAAAGGCATTCCCCGCCGCCGGATTGGAATGCCTTTTATCGTAGCGTTTTCTCGCTTTGCTCCACCGAACTTGAGCCTTAGGATCCCATCCTTAGCGAGAAACTGCTATACGAGTCTATCTTTACCCGAATGGGGAGAGTCATCCATTCGGGCTTCCTTGGAGATTTCTCCCCTCTGGACACCCCTAATATAGCACAAGAATTCCCAAAACTGTAAGCGCTTACATCATTTACATGGTTTTTCAGTTGGATTCGTTCCGTTATACGGGGCTTCGAAGTCGCTTTGTAAATTTCTCTTTCAGAAAAGAAAGGCCCCTAGCGGGGCCTAAGACGAAGCGAAGAAAGATTCTCGTCTATTATTTCATCTTTTCCGAAATCGAACGCGCCAGAAGCGGCAAATCCATTTTGGAGGTATCCTGAGCCTTCATGGTGAGCTGGAAGCCGCCTTCTCCGCCGAGATAGCGCGGAATGACATGGACGTGGAAGTGGGGGACGCTTTGTCCAGCGCTCTCACCCACGTTGGTGAGGATGTTGACCCCTTTGGCGCCCAACACCGAAATCTCCGCTTGGCCGATTCGCTGCGCTACATCGTAGACTTTGTGCATCGTTTCTTGCGGACAGGCTAAGAAGTTATCGTAATGTTTCTTCGGCATGACTAAGGTGTGGCCCTTAGTCGTTTGCGAAATATCGAGGATGGCGAGGACATCGTTATCCTCATAGATCTTCACCGATGGGATTTCACCATCAATGATTCGGCAAAAGACATCTTTCATGCGTGTTTCCTCCAAGATATAAGAAAGGGGTGGATTGCTCCACCCCTTCATTATAGCGTGATTTCGTTTTACTCAAAGAGCGACGGGAAGGTGGTCTTGAAGTAATTGTAGACGTAGGTGTCGTGATAGATGATCGCCATTTCGTTCACAAAGTACTTGTTGGCTTTGCTCTTCCAGGTATCGCTGGTCGAGAGCGAATAAGCAATCTTGCGCGAGACTTGCTCGGCGAAGTAGTGATCATTCGCGTGTTTCGGCATGTTGTCGTAGTAGGCCGAGGATCCCGTACCAGTCGAAGTGCTGGTGATCTTGGCCGGCTTGACAGCTTCTTCAACCTTGACGAGATACCAGTTGCTGGACGAATCCATATATAAATAAGGATAAGCAGCACCGGATTCGTAAGTATCGGGTAAGAGGTAGTAGTTGCCATTAACGTACTTACCAAACGGGGTGGTCTCAGACGGCGTGCCATCGACTTCGTTGGCGACCTGGACCTTGAACAAACGGGTCGAGAGGACGCTAGCTAAGCTCGAAAGGCCGGATTTATCGTACCAACCATGGACGGTCTTATCGGTGGAGACGAGAGTGCGAGTCTTGACGGCTAAGCCCGTCTCGACAGTGTAGGCTCCGCTATTGGTGAAGTCATTGCGCGCAGTCGTATCATCGGTGAAGCGGTTGTCGGTGAGTTTCTCATACGAAGTGATGATCGTGCCCATCGCGCTTTCTTTGTAGTAGTCGGAGATGGTCCAGCCATCGATCGTTAACGACTTGACCGGGGTGGCTTTGTGCCAGTCGGCATCCGTATAGATGGTGTTGGCTAAGGTTGTCTGTTCCGCCGTGAAGCCGGACGTCGTGCCTTTGTAGAGATCGCCAAGGAAGGTGAAGCCAAAGGCGCTATTGGCGGAATTGGTCGCATCAGCAATGACGTTCTTCGCATAGGCAGTCATCAAGTTGCCAACGCTGCCGCTATAAGAGGCATTCTCCGCAAGGGAGACATAATCGACTTTGCGGTAGGCGGTCTGCTTGATTTGACCTAAGTTCTCTTGATAGAGGTACTGGGTCGTGAGCTCGTTCCGGTAGATGTCCGGAAGAACAGCGATGGTGATGTAATTCGAGTAAGTGCCGAAGATGTTCTTGAAATAAGCATTCGTCGCATCGCCAGCATCGCTCTTTTGTCCATCGAGAACGAAGGTAGCGGTTTCGCTATAGCCTTCGCTCAAACGGAAGCTGCCATTCACTTGCTTGTGGGCTTCGTTGTAGGGGTAATTGGTGCCATCAACCTTGGTTAAATCGTAATAAGCTGCGGCTTGGGCATCATAGAACTTGCTTTCAACGAATTGGTTGCGGACTTGATAAGAAGTATTGGTCACGTAGCCTAAGAAGGTCGACCGGATGCGGTAGAGAACATCGAGATAGAAGTTCACGACCTTATAGATCGAATGGGTGTTGTCCTTCGTATCAAGATAGACATCGTGAGCATCGGCAATCTTTTGGAGTGCGGTGATGTCGTTGGTCGTGCCTTCGTAAGCATCAACGGCCGCTTTGATCTCATAGAAATCGCCATAGACGGATTGAGCGTAGATGTAGAGGACGTTCTCAAGGACCTTCTGGCTATTGGTATCGCCCGACTTGACTAAGGCATCATAGATTTTGCCATAGCTGTTGTTGGTGATATTTGCGTTAGCGCCAGTGGAATCGACGAGAATGTTGGCATTGTAATTGCTATCCGCCAACTTGGCTTCGACGTTGTCGCATGAAGCTAAGAGGGAGACGGAGGCAATCGAGAGAACTAAAACGCTGATTTTTTTCAATTTACTTAGTGCCATAATAGCAAGCTCCTCCTTTATTCCAAAGAGTGTCCTTGGTGGCATCGGCATAGTGAACAGCAGTGTATTCGCATAAGAGCTTTCCTAAGCCAGTGTCTTTGCCCAATGAGCGTTCAGCTTCTTGGTTCGCGAGGACTTCGGCGTAACTCTTCCAGTTATCGCTCCAAGTGTTGAAGGCGGTATCACGGGTCGAGAGACGCTTTTCTCTCGAATAGAGTTTGATCTCATTTTCGAGCGACTTGATCGTTTCACTATTCTGGTCATTGAAGACGACTTGTTTCTTCTCGACGAGTAATTGGAACTGATAAGTCGATAAGGCGCTGTTGAAGCCTTTGATCGCCGTCGAAATGTTGTTCGAGCGGGTGGTCAAATCTTCACTGGTCGGGTTGTTGTAATTGACATAGGTCTTTAACTTGCCCGAAGTATCGCTCGGATAGCTGCTGCTGTCCGGAAGGTACGTGGTGAAGTATTGCGAATTGTTGGCGACGCCAGCGGTTTGAGTGGCGTTCTCAACATAGACGCCCGAAGAATCTTTGCTTAAGCCGAATTGCGAGAGAGCGCTCCGCTCAACGACAATGAAGTGAATGCCTTGGTAGCCCGAAGAAGAGACACGGACGGCTAAGACGATTTGTCCTTCACTGTTGGTGAGAACGTTTTCGCTAACGCCATTATCATCGGCGACGGCCACGGTGCCCGTGGTGTCGACGCTGAAGCCCGGCAGGGCAGAGTATAAAGAACTCTTCGCACCTTTGTACTTTTGATTGCTGACGGTTTGAGTCGCGAGATTAGGGACATCGCTGACGCTGGCTAAATCGGCGCCAACGCCAGTCACGTTGCTGTTCGACATGATCGCGTTCGGCGTGACCACGCAAATGTTGTGCTTGTTGAAGTATTTGTTGAAGATGACGTTACGAGGATAGAAGACCTCATTGCTTTCGTTGACCGGGTTGCCGTTAACATCTTTGATGGTGTCGGCATAATCAGCCAAAGCGACAGCGGCGCCAAACGGAATCTGGCCTAAGCCAGTATTCTTGATTTGATCATAGACGGTCGTGCCATTTTCCAAAGCCTGGTTGGTATCGATCATCGTGGTCGGAATCGGAGTCGTGGTCGTAGCCTGACTCACATAATCCGCCGCTTCCTTCTTTAAGCCCGGGGCGATGCGGTAAGCATTCTTGCTGCCGTAATCAGTTCCGGTTTCACGCGTATTGAATAAGGTTTCGTAAGCATAGGAGCCTAATTTGAATTCCGGAACGAAGTCGGAACTCATGACTTTCGTGACGATCGAGGTTTCGCCTTGGTGCGTCGAAGAAGCCGGAGTGCCCGAGGAATCTTCCGAATATTGAGCGGCTAAGTTGCCGAAACTTTGACGGTTTTTACTCTCGGTGATCGTGGTGGTGCGAACCTTGGTTGCGGCATCAACTTCGCTGGTGTAATTGGCACCGGCTAAAGCGAAGATTAAGCGCGAAAGCTTGGTGGATTCGCCACCTTTGCCATCGGTCGACTCGCCGATCTTATCTTGGGTAAATTCGCCGGTTTTGCCCGAAGCGAGTTTGATCAAGATATGGCGGTAGTGATACGGCATTTGATCAAGAAGCCAGCCGGAATTCTCAATGCCCCAATCGCTCGAGGCTTGCATGATACTCACGGTGTTCTTGTTGCTATCGGTATAAGAGCCATCCTTCAAGGCTTCAAGACCGTTGACGGCTGAATCACCAGTCGCCCAGTTTTGATAAATAGCATCCTGGAAATCACTCTTTTCTTCTTCGTAGAGGTGATATTCATAGAGCTCTTGAACGTTCTTAACGCTGTGGCTGGTCAAGATTTTTTCGAACTCTTGCTCGTAGCTGGACGTCGAAGAAGCGCTGTTTTTCGCGGTCTGCTTGTCTTTAATGACATCGCGTTCCGCTAAGGCCTTAAGCGAGGCAAGCTTATTGCCTCCCATTTGGTCGTAGTATTTGCGAACAAAAAGCTCGTAAACCTTATCGAATTCGGTTGCTAACGAACTGCCGGAAGTGCGGTAATTCGAGAGCAAATCGTCGGCTGAGTAGCTGGTGCGGTTGCCGGTGGCGTCGGTATAAGTGAAAATGACGCCATTGTTATTGGCCGACACAAGATCACAAGCGCTTAGCGCTGTGACACTTGCGAGCATCGCTACGAGTCCGAGGGCACATTTCTTGATCTTCATATGCGTG
>DAISHV010000006.1:0-30886 GCA_036822315.1 Bacillota bacterium
TAAAACGAATACTTTTGATGGGACACTGGAGGAACTTAAAAAGGAGATCCTTCGTCTGAACAACGCGTCCAGTCAAATCTCTAAAAACGATTTTTGGGACCTTCACACAAAGCTTGGTTTTAAAAATCAGAGTCTATTAGCTTTCTTGAAAGACTTTTTGGCAAAAAACAATTATCAAGTTGGGACGCTTATCGGAAACAAATCGTATTGTGCTTTGGCAGACTATTTGGTCACAAGCAGCCTTTACGATGATGCCAGTCTCATTCGTAAAATATCCTTCTTTGTTGTGGGAACTTATTATGAAGATTGGATCCCCGGAACTAAAAAAGCCTTTATTGATGGACTGACCAAATGGAAGGAATTCGTTGAAGCCTCCTCTTCCGATGAGGCGAAAGATCTTCGTAGTCAAGTTAGTCGTGTTGTCGAGGAGACTTCCGCTCCGAAAGACGCCTCCCCGTTAATTGGCATTTTAGAAAACTCGATTCGCACAAGCATTGCGAGCTTCGGAAGCAGCGTTAGCGAAGCTGATGTAATTTACGCCCTCGCTAACGTCATTAAAGACATTAAGGGGGGCAAGCAATGATTTACTTCGATAATGCTGCCACGACATTTCCTAAACCAGAATCTGTTTACCTTGAATTGGATAAGATCAACCGAACGGCAGCCTTTAATGCCGGAAGAGGGGAATCGGCCGAAAGCGAAATGGCAAGTGACCTAGTTCAAAAAGCCAGAAAAGCGGTGGCCTCATTTATTCCGCAGATTGATCCCAGTCGTGTTGTATTTACTTCTTCGGCAACCGAAGCCCTAAATCTACTTATCTTAGGTATGGATCTTGCTGATGGAGACACGGTTTATATTTCTCCTTTTGAGCACAACGCCATTGTAAGGCCGCTAAAAAGGCTTGAAAAAGAGAAGGGGATTCGGATCGAAGTGATCCCTTTTGACAAAAACACTTGGTCTTTGGACTTGAACGCTTTGCGTCAGGCGTTTGTCCTTAGAAAACCATCTGCTGTTTTCCTTTCTCAAATTTCGAACGTAACCGGCTATGCGCTTCCTTATAAGCAGATATTTCAAATGTCCAAGCAATATGGTGCCATCAATGTCTTAGATGCCGCCCAAGGTTATGGCGTATTCCCAGTCTCTGATTGGGATCTTTGTTCGTATATCGTTTTTGCTGGACACAAATCTTTATATGGATCGTTTGGGGTTGCCGGATTTTTGGTCGTGGATGATCATAATTTGGCCGTTATTAAAAGCGGTGGAACGGGTTCGGACTCCTTAAACCCAGAGATGCCGGAACAACTGCCCGGTAGATACGAGGCCGGAAGCCTCAATGTGGTCGCCATCGCTTCTTTAATCCCAAGCATTCAGTTTCTCCATTCTCACGATGTCGCAAAGAACGAGACTGAACTTTCAGAGTATTTTAAAACCGAACTTAAGAAGCTACCTGAAATTACGGTTTTTTGCCCTGAAGGTGTCGTTTCACATGGCATAGTTTCTTTTGACGTTGCTGGTCATTCATCTGAAGAGATGGGAATTCTTCTGGGAGAAAAAGGCTTTTCTGTAAGAACCGGGTATCATTGCGCTCCGCTTGTTCACGAATTTATTTCATCACTTAGATATTTAGGGACAGTTAGGTGTAGTTTTGGGGCTTTCAACAATAAAAAAGAAGTCGACTTTCTCGTTGCCGAACTGAAGAAAATTGGTTAATAAGCAATAGGCAAAATCAGAAGAAAGAATCGGTGCTAACTTCGGGAGTATCTCCGCTGTCTTGGCCTTGCGAGAACTGCGAAAGGAACTTATTAACGCAGGTTAAGTAATCTTCATAGCGCTTATTGGTGTCTAGGATAAGCGCATCATACAAAACACTAATTCCGCCGAGGGCGTATTCTTCAAGAATGGAATAGTTCTCATCTGTTTCTCGGTTTCTGAAGGTTCTGCTTAATCTTGAAACCGAATCCGTGTGTTCTTTATCGGCCGTTAACAGAACGAGTTTTAAAACTATTTGAAGGTCCGTACTGTGAGTAGCGAATTGGTCAGCGAAAATCTTTTTTCCAGGTTCGCCTTTCTCTGGCTTTTCGTGCCTTCCGAAATAACAGCCAACGATGGCTCCACAAATAAATAACTCAATTAAGGTAGTAAATATCGGCGTATTGCTTTCGTTGTCGATGATGCTGGACAATGCGACGGCTTTTTCGTTTTGAGACCCGCGGAACGCGTATTCATGCAAAAACATTGATTTGTTAGCCATTATTTCGCCTCCTGAAGGTCCGCATGGTATGTATCTATTTTGGAAATAGACCATTCCTTCCCGATTATTGGGCTCATTAAATCTTTGAGAATGGGGCCGTCTTTATCGTTGATGAAAACGATTATTTGGTTCGTCACCTTCGGCATGATGTCGCTGAAACTCTGCATTTGTTTCATGCCGAAATTGGAAGTAGGTGCATCCATTACGAGCGGATAGACTTCGCTCTCCATTTCATCAGACATATCAGCATCTTCATCGTCTTTGCTCTCCGGTTTTTCTTTAATTCCGTTTAGCTTGATGATGGCCCCGATGAACGCGAGTGCCATTACGACTTCTTGGCCGCCAGACGTAAAGTCTTCTAATAGCTCAGCGTTTGCTGCTTTGATGGAGACGTTGTATTGATCGTCAACTGCAATTGAAACGTTTTCTTTATAGAAATCGCTGAAAATGGAATTGATTGCGTCTTGCAGTTCGTGACGCTTCTCGGTCTCCCTTTTGTTGCAAAAGGCGTACATGGATTTTCTTAGGCTGTCTGTGTATCCACAATATCTTTGGAGGCGCTCGACGTGCTGATTGGTAATTTTATAATCATCTTGTTCTTTTTCGGCGGCCACTTTTGCTTTTTCGGCCTCCGCTTTTTCGTTTTGTTTTTCTTTCTTTTCGACGTTTAAGGCAATTATCTTCTCGTTGTATCTTTCTTCATCAGATTTTTTCTGGGTCATGTCCGGGAAATTCTTAATTTCCTGGTCGATACTTTCTTTTTCCGAAACCTTTTTATTAAAATCTGCAATCGAATCGTTCAAATCTTTTCTTGCTTGGGCAAAATCTTCGAGGAATTTTTTGCCGTTATCCGTTTCTAGTGTGGCCTCAGATTTGAATTGCTTTACTTCGTAACCAATGTTGTTGGGAGGAAGGTAACCAATCCATTGCTTTAGGGTTTCCCATTGAGCTGATCCTTCCACTAATTTTTCCCCACAAATACATTCGTGGTGATCAAGCATGTATTGGACCGCTGAATCGTTAATTCCTGGCATTCCTTTGTCCAAAGCGTTTGCGTCTTTTAAGGTTTCCTCGGCCTGGGCAACCAACGGAATCATTAAATAAGCAAAACTCCTTGAGCTAAAGAGGCCAAAAATCCGCTTTTTTTGATCGTTGATTTTAATTTTTAACGCAGTCAGTTCAAGGCCCAAAGCATTTGACCTTTTTTGTTTATCTGCAACGTCACCCGAAGCGATAATTTCTTCATTTAACTTGTCTCGTTGCTGAGTGTTGTAGGCCAGTTCCGTTTCTATGTGCTGAAGTCTGTCTGTGCAGCTGCTGATGGTCGAATCTGCGGTACGTATATCCTTTAGTATTTGCTGAAGGCGAGCATCATTGCTGTTCCGGAAAATTTCGTCTTGGTAGTTACGAACCAAAAGCGCAAGGTGATCCTGGGCCTCATAAAGGTAGTTAAAGCCTAATAAGCCTTTTACGGCCTTGACGAATTCCGAATTACTTCCAGACTTGCCCTTCGCCATCTGTTGGCCAACAGTCGAAAGATTTTCACCTTCTAGGAAGAAATAAGGGAAAAGGTCTTTGTGCATTATCTCTTTGATGATTTTATCTGCGTCTCTTCCCTTGAGCTGCGAGCTTAACCCGTCGCTTCCCTTTTCGTCAATTATTAGTTCGGAAGGCTCGGCTTTAACCTGCGTGTTTATTTTCTGGAATGCCTGTTTGCGCCTGATTGAAAGTTTGTTCCCATTTCTTGTTAATCCGATCGTGCATTCAACCGTTGTTTTTTCATAGGGATTCAGGCTATTTTTTATATCGTCGTTTAATGGGCTCTTATATTTGCACTCACCGTAAAAGACCCAAGAAAAGCATTGAATTAAGGTTGTTTTTCCGAAGCCGCTTTCGCCGATTACGATGGTCGCCTTTGACTCGGGGTCCGTAGAAAAAACCAGCGTTTGTTTTCCTGTAAACTGCCGAAAGTTGTTTAATTCTAGAAAATTGAGAATCATTTGAGCCCCTCCTCAATGATTTTCCGCAGTTTCATTGCCATTTCTGTTGAAGTAAATTCCTTCTGATTGTAGTTGTATTTTTCGATCAGCATGATTTTTTTGATAATCGCTGCACGATTCTTTTTTTGCTCGTCAGTTAGCGGCTGTCCCATATCATTCCTCCTCTGGTTCTGACCAATCTATTTCTTGAAAATCGCCGGTATCAACGAATTTATCTAAATTAAAGGCTTCTTTGATCTCATTTACAAGTTCGTCTGATTCGTGTTCATTCTCAGACAAACTAGAGAATTCAATTATCCTGGCAATTTCGTTTCTCGCCAAGGCCTTAAAAGAATCCACATAGGCCGGATCCAAGGAAGAGGATTCGTCTAACGGAAACGGCAGAGTCACAAAATCATAGATATAGGAATAATCTTTCCCGGGGAATCTTCTCAAAACACGGCCTCTTCTTTGAATGTATTCTCTTGGGTTTGTGCTACTGGCAAGTATGAAAGCCGTTTTAATGCTAGGAATGTTGACGCCTTCGTCCAAGCACTTAATAGCCACGAGGGCTTGTAAATCGTTGCCGGACTTATATCGATTGGCAATCTCTTCTCTTTGCTCAACCGACTCCCTAGACGTATAACGTTCTATTTTCATTTTCAAAGTATTTCCGAGCATTTTGCAGACTTTATCGATCTGTCGTTCTTCCTCGCCAAATTCGCCCTTTAGTTTTCCTGTTCCACAATAAACGAGCATGTTATGTTCGTTTGCGTGTGGCGTTATCGCTTTCTGAAGCGCATCGATCTTGCTCGAAGCGCAAGCGATGATTCTAGCTCTCTGCAAGGCATACATTTCTCCGGCTTTTGTGAGTTCAAGAACCCCGCCCCTTACGAAAGAGTTTTTCCGGATTTTCTCGGTTAGTTCTAGATATTTTTCTTGTTCTTCGGATGAAAGATAAACAACAATTGGATAATAGAAGTAGCGGGTCAACACGCCGCTATCTATCGCCTGTTTTAAACCATAATGGATACACGGCTTTCCAAAATAATCATATATGGCCTGGGTTCCGATGTCGTCATGGTGCCTGTCAACGGTAGCAGACAAGCCCAATCTGAATTGAAAGTTTTCGTTCATTGCGATTTGCATTCCGGATGCGCCGAAGTTATGAACTTCGTCGCCAATAATCAGAACGTTTCCTTTTAACTCTTTTAGCAGGCTTTGAACTTTTTCGGTCCTGTAAGAGGCATTTGTTGTTATAAAGTAAAAATAAGGCCTAATTCCATCGTTGAAATCTTGAACAGCCTGGGCCAAGAGGGATTGATAGTTTTTGTATTTCGGACTCGAATAGCCAATGATGAATTGAATATTAAAGTTATTTTGGTCCTCCACCCACTGCTCGACAAGGTGTGTGTAAGGGCAGACGATGATGGTGGCTAGGTGGTAATTTAGTCTCTCCAACAATTTTACCGATGCTGTGTATGCTGTAATCGTTTTTCCTGTGCCGGTCCCCATATCAAAAATCCCTCTGAATTTTTGAGAGGCCCAAAGATTAATGGCCGTTTTTTGATAATCATGAAGGGGGAAGGGGCAGTGGTAACTTGGCAGTAAACGTACTTCTTCACTTTTGGCCCTTTTTTCATAATCGTCTATATCTTTGTGGTAGGTTTCCTTTCTATATTTGAAAAGTTTGTTCTTGGCCGCTTCTGGGAAGTCATAGACCGAAAGTGAGTTTGTTTTGTTCTCCCAAAGTTTTTCAAAATCATCCTCAATTGATAGAACGCGATCAGCTTCGTTCCAGCTCTTGAAAACTTGGATAGACTCAAAATTATTAGCAAAGGCGTTATCCGATTCGTTCAATGATCCAGAAAACGCGACCTTATCACCATTTTCGTCTTCAAAAACACCCATTTTTTCGTGAAACATCCCTAAGGAGTCAGTGTTATTCTCATCGACCTTGTCTGCGACTTTTATATCAAGGACTTTTTCTTCAATTAAATGGCACAAAAAATTTAATCTTTCGCAGGAAAATTCATCGCTAACGTCAGTCAAAGAGCGTTCAATAGCCGCCTCGACGACTTCATCCCTTCTTTTATAACCTTCTTTTATAGCCTTTACGTCTTCTTCCGATAAATACGGGGAGACAACAAGATAAATATGACAATTGTCTTTCGCTGTGAGATAAGAAATCCCCCTTGATAGTTTCAACAAGGCGGAAGAGGAGAAAAAGCCAGCCGCTCTTTTGTAGACGACGCTTTCGGAAAGACATTTTTCGATGAAAGCCTTTCCTATATCTGGATATTTGTCGGATCGGTATTTATTCTCGATCTCGATTTGCTTTAGGCTCATTTTCGATGGCCGCTCCCTTTGATACGATTTCTATATTCGACGCCAAATCTTTTGAGTTTAATAATTATAACAAGAACAGTCATATTTATCATTTGAACTTCTATCACTCAAAATAGCCTAGAAAAAGGAAATGTATCTATTCCTTTAATAGTGTAGTTAAATTTTACGATTTTCGATTGTTTTCACCAGAAAAACGCTGTTTTCTGACCCCTTTCGGCCTATACATCCATAAGTGTCATTATCCTTTTGTCTTTTACACAAAATCGTACCGACACATGTTGAGACGGTAGTTGCTATGTCATTAAAAAACAACGATAAACGCTTAATAAAACAATTAAATGTAAATTCGTAAACAGCCCCCAAAAAGGCTGTTTTTGCTACTTTCCAGGAAGGGTCAAAAAGGGAACTCGTCACGAGTAACATATGAAAACATTCGATGAAATGGGCGTTTTTTAAAAATCGGGAAAAATGAAGAAAAACTGCCAAAAACGGGTTGACTGGGCAGTAGACATAAGATTAAAAGACATATGACAATTTTTAGGCTCTCTTGTTGATCGTTTTTTTGAATGCTCTGCAAAAACATTAGCAACCATCGGATTGTTGTCATTCAAAAAATAGCGTCTATCAATTTTGCTTAGATAGATATGACTACACTATTTAAAGCAAAATGACAACTATCTATTTTAAATGCTTGTTTTCGCGGATTAGACTATAGGCGTGAAAGGAGAGTTCACAAATGAATAATCACAAAAGATTAGATATAGATGATTTGATGAGGATGAACGGAATCGAAAGCCAGCAAAGACTTTTGATGGAAATCCTTAGGGAGATAGGTTTTAAGGATCCTTATCCTGAATTAGAAAAGCAGAAAGGGAATTTCAGCAAAATGCTTTCAGGGGAAAGACCATTGCGCGCTGATTTTGTGGCTCCGATGGAAAAGCTTCTGCATACCAGCCTATATGAGATCGTTAGTGGCAACAAAGTTTCGATGAAGTTTCAGAACAAAGGGATTAGATATGCCGCTTTCACCGACAACATCAGCGAATATGAACAACTAAGCAAAGAAGACGCCCTGAAAAACTTCGACGAGTACGACCAAAGCGCGCTCGATTACATCTTCTCTTACCACGCGATAAACGGGCTAAGGTTCATCGCCAAGGAAGACAAGCTTCAACTCGACTTCAACGGGCGGTATATGACGGGCGAGGTTACTCTCTCTGGAGATTTGAAGATGGCGCCTCTCAACGTTTTGGATCTGGTGTGCGAAAAAGGAGACGCCGAATTGTTCAATTCGATCTTCGCTCCGTTTACGAGAATGGGGACTTCTGGAGGGCAGAAGGGGATGCTGGCGGAAGAGTCTTCGATGAGGATGATACTCCGCTCGGAAAATGTCTTCAAAGGACTTCTTGCTAACCAAGAGATCAAACTCAACGTGGTCAATTACGGTTTGGTCAATGACAAAGATGCCGGGTTCTTCGTCAATCCATTGCTGTTCGACTTGGCAAATTTCGCTCTCCAGCGCGAGAAGGAATTCCCAAGCCAGGTAAAGGAAATCCTTGAATACGGAATAGAAGCGAATAACCAATCCAAATCTTTTGTTGAGGAGCACTTCGGGGATGTCGATGGCCTGAAGGTCTCGGAAGAGGGGCTAATAACTCTTGGAAGGACGATATACGGAAGCCTTCTTACTACCAAGCTTGTCTCACAACCAGATCTTTCGGAGGCGTCATTCAAGATGCTCAACGAGTTGAACAAAGGGATTAATGAACTAACTTTCAAGAGCAAACCGATCCTTGGAGGCTTCTCGAAAAGCGACGTGAGAGTCGAGAATGGCCTTTTGGTTAAAAAGTCTACCGGCAATAAAGCGGAATACGATTTCCTAAAACTAATGAAGGATCGCAACGTCCCTTGGGTTCCAAGACTGGAGAAACAAGAGGATGGTCTTGATTACTTTACGTATTTTACTGGAGCCGTCCCTGGCTCCATCAAAAAGGAATCAACCACCAGGCTAACCAGCATAGTCAAGGCCCTTCGTATGATTAATGACGTATCCAAGGAAAAACTAGGCAACGGAAAAGTCTATGTCCACGATGATTTCTCGGTCATGAATATGACGTTTGATGGCGAAAAACTGGTTGGGATAATCGATTGGGACACAACAAAGATTGGGGAAGAATACGAAGACCTTATATATCTTATGTGGACTGGACTCAATATTGGCGATTATCTCCGTGACGATGAGACAATCATCAACGGTATGAAAGAACTTCTTAAAGCCTATGGGGCCAATCAAGAATTCAAAAAAGGATGGGCCAGCAAAATTGAATCAGTAATGGACGGCCGTTTAGCGAGAACAAACAAAGATGACCCTAGCTACCGCCGTATCTTTAACTGGATAGGTTGGAGCAAGGTGTTTGTAGCACTTAATCATGAAAAAATAGAAAAGGAGATAGGCTGACATATGTGTGACACTATATTTGACTTCTTTTCTAAACCGGAGTATGCGCAAGCGAAGAGTCGCCTCGCCCCATTGCTTGTCATGTTTGAAAAGTATATATCGGAAACGTTCCAATCTTCGCTTCAGGCGGATGAAGGGTATTTCAATTTTGATAAGTTTTATTCAATCTATCCAGATTTAGTTGACCTTAGTCATGAAGAGATTGATAAGCAACTAAGGTTTATTGGATTGTTGAGAAACAAAACAATACATTCTTGGTCTAAGTTTTTGCTCCCGGAAAAACTAAATATTGGCGAGACCACCATGAGCGAAATAGGGAATTTCATTAAAGTCTCTGACCCGTTCTATGTGAATGGAACATTGACGATTTACGGAATGCTAAATCTCACCTTATCACTTTTCCCAAATGCGTTGATTCATGACTTTTCCATCAGCAAATCAGGATCTTTGATTAAACTTGTCTCTAAGTTTTTTCCAAAAGATATGGTTGCAACAAAATACGCCTCTTATTTAACGAGAAAAGACAATAGCAGCTCTTGTTATCAATACCAATTAGTGGATGAAAAAGGGAAGAAACTACTTCTGTGGATACTTTTTAAAGAAAAAGCTGGTTTGGTTAAAGAAGAAGGGCGTTCCTGTGTTTTGGATTTAGGTGATTATCTAGGATCCGATCTTCATAATGGCGACCCATATAATGGCCGATGTGATTTTCTAATAACCGAGACAGACGACGAATACTCTCTCACCATCAAGAAAGGTTCATACCTGCTTAATATCTATCAAGATGATTTTGAACTTATATTTGCCAAAAATTGTCTATTCCAAACTGCCTCTTTATTTTCAGCCTTTGCCTGCTTTGAAACGATCATTTATTGTCGTAAGAAAGGGATCAAGAGAGTCGACCAAGCCATTATCGACTCATTGTCAGGCACCCTTGTGTTTGAGAGCGACTCAAAACTATGGAATAAAGTGTTTATCGCTTCTAATCGCACCGTTTCAACAAGCTACGATATAATCGACCATTTTGCTTGCCCTTTAATTTCTTTCTTCGTATGGCTAGAAAACTTCATGGCCAAACATTCCAACAATGTTCTTGAAATCAATTCGACTTTTGCCAAAGTTTTAAAGACTTTTTGTCCTTCTTTGCCTGATGAGGCTTTCTCAAAATTAGTCAGTTGCCGCAACGCTTCTTGCCACGGCTTCTTGGCCAATGAGTCTTGCTCGAATGGCTATGATATGAGCCCATCGAATGTCATATTGTCTATCAAGGGCTTTCTAAATTACGTTAAGTCCTCTATGGAAGCCCGGTTATACGCCCCTATTGGGAATGCGTACGCCGCATTAGTGGCAACTCTTCTCTCCAATAAGTATTTAAGGGTTCTTGAACTGACAGTCCAAGTCCTATTTGACAAAAACGGGAAAGAAAAAGAAGAAAAAAGAAAAGCAACGCTTCAAAAACTAGCCTCTGCGATTGAGGATGGGCAAACATATTTGACTTTTGAAGACGAATCAAACATTGATTTGTCCATCTTTCCTGAGCCTCTTCATCTGTTTCTCGATAAGACCAAAGTGCTTAGGCTGGGAGTAGAGAAGACTCACTACCAATTTACTGAATTCTTCCTCTATCGCGTTGAAGATTCCAATGAATACTATTTTTACACTGAGCCATTATTTAAACGGTGTTTTGCTGATAAATATCTGGTTTCCAGTAAGACAAAAAAGGGATTGTGCAACATCATCGCCTTAAGTCTTAAACGTTGATTAGAAATACTTTGAAAGGATGCAATATATGAACAAAGCGAAAAGTCTCCTTAAAGACCTTAAATGGTTTAACTGGTCCTTATTTATTGCTTTATGTACTCTAAGCCTAGTTCCAGCTGTCTATTCAACTGTCAGGACGTTTCTCATCTCGACCAATGCCTCATCGTCCGGCATCGACGTCATAGGGCAGATGGAGTGGTTCGACCTCATCGACGAGACCATCAGGGCCTTCCTGGTCGTGCCTCTCTATTCGATACTGAACAAGATATTCAAGGAAGACAAAGACGGCTTCCCGAAGCATGTCTTCAAGACGGGAATAGTGGTGTTGGCTCTCTACACGGTTTTCTCGTTTATCGTCTTCTTCTACGGAATCTACCTTGTACAAGCCATGAATCCTGAAACCGTTGATACCGCGCAGGTGTTCTCATATCTTCAACTCGAGACTATTGCGTTCATGGTCGGCATCATCACGAGCTTTGTTAACGTGGTGTTCGTTGTGGTTGGCAAGTCGAAGAACGTTTATATCTTCATGGTGGCCCACGTGATACTTGGAATAATCACCGATTTTGCCATGATTCCTAATCTTGGCATCGATGGCGTGGCCTACTCAAACATCCTGACTAATTCAGTCATGGCCGTGGTCGGCATCATCGTCCTTCTAACGGAGGGACATCTACGCCCAAGTTGGTTTCATAAAGGCGATGGAAAAGTTGCGGCCTCATGGGCCAAGACAGGCGCTTTCTCTGGTGGCCAGCAGTTCGTCGACAACATCGTCTATGCCCTCATGATCGGCAAGATGGTCAACATGGTGGCGGAGCAGGGCAACTACTGGGTGGCCAACAACTTCATCTGGGGCTGGCTCCTGATCCCCGTTTCGGCTTTGGGCGAGATCATCAAACGCGACTGCAAAGACGGATATCTGAATCTGAAGCAGGGCAACTACTATCTGATAATCCTGTTCTCGGCGGTCTTCTGGTCGATAACAATCCCTGGGTGGGAACCGTTCTTCCAGTATGCCGAACAGCTGGAAAACCACAAAGCCATCTTTGACATCGTGATAAAACTGGCGCCATTCTACATTGCCTATGGCTTGACCATAATTCCTGATTCGATATTCATCGGGACCGGCAAGACAATCTATTCGCTCGTTTGCTCTTTAGTCATTAACATCGTCTATTACGGCATATTCTTCATCTGCTACAAGACCGGGGCCTTGGTCATGAGCATGGATGCGATAATCCTTATGTTCGGATTTGGGATGGTTGCGCATTTGGCGATAAGTTTGGTCGAAGAAAAGCGTTTCCTGAAGCCAAGGGAAGTTAAAGCGGTCAGAAGCGAAGGAGGGGAGCCAAATATGAGATATGTTTTCTTTGACATCGAATGCTCAAATTGCTTTGGCGGAATCGGCAAGATGTGCGAATTCGGATTCGTAATCACCGACGAGAAGTTCAAAGTCCTTAATCAAGGCGATTATGTAATGAATCCGGGCGATGATAGGAATTGCCGGTTCTGGCTCAAAGGGAGAAAAGACCAAAGGGATCTGGAACTGGCCCACGATGAATCCGAATATAAGGCCGCTCCGTTGTTCGATTCGTTCTATGACAACATCTCATACTTGTTCTGCCAAAAAGACGTGAGGTTCTTCGGGTTCTCCGTGGCTGGCGCTATCAAATACCTCTCCGACAACATCAAGCGTTACGGCCTAAAACAACTCGAATATGAGGCGGTGGATGTCCAAACGCTCCTCTCCCATTTCAAGTATGGGGAGGCGAAGAAGGACGGACTTGAGAAGACGGCCAGGGCCTTATGCTCCGAAGAGGAAATGAAGGGTATAATCCCACACCGCCCAGACTACGATTCGCTTATGACAGCTCTCGTTCTTAAGCATATGTGCTCCGACCTCCAGATGGAAATCGACGATTTCGTTGGCCTTTGTCCTGATTCGGTGATTGACGCCGAGACGCTTATAAACAAGCCGGAGACATATAAAAACGTTGGCGTCGTCGGATCATCCCATAGAAGGCGCGGCACCGCCAGCCCCGATGAGAACGAGGAGTTCAATTCGCTTTGTGACGTCGTGAATCCAAATCCGAAAAACAAGAAACTGAGCGCCTTCATATTCTCGTACTCGGCTTCATGCAAGTGCGACCATATGAAGGAGACGATAGAGGCCGAGCACTTCGTTTATGACAATGGTGGTATGAACCATCGCGGATCCGTGAGCAGCAGCGATTACATCGTGGCTTTCGATGAGGCCGACAAGGAATTGCTGGCCACCAAATTGAATCTAACCGTGCTCAAAGCCATCACGATTAAGGAACTATACGGGATGATTGATAATCCTGAAAAATACAAAAAATTACCACCCCTATTGTGATATGCTATTCCTAGATGAAAAAAGCCCAGTATGATGAGAAAAGGATAACAACCGAGCAAAGGCGCTATTACGCCGGAACCAAGTTCAACCACTATGGCCAACTGGTGATAGCGGAGAACCCAGTTGATGACACCTACCAAGTTCGGAAGATCACGCCCTCCGAGAGAAGGCTCCTGCTTTTGAAGTGGGTCTACGACCACAGCGGTTCCATCATCAAGGACAAGCCCCTTGCCAAAGCGCTCGCGGTGAACGACAGGACCATAAGGCGCGACCTTGCCAATATGTGCGATGACGGGTATTTGAAGCGCGAGTACGCCCTGGACGATAACGGCGGGTCTTTGGGGACCAAATACTACTACCTTAAAGGCATCAACCGCGACTTCATGGAATTCGTCCCAACCATCAAGAAAGCACATAGCAGAGCCAACCCGCTAGGCCTCCGCGACTGGCTTTGGGCCGACTACAAATACATACGAGGGACCTATGACATCTACCACACGCCCGAGGATCAGTTCCAGAACTACGCCGAACTGAAGGGAAAGAAGAAGCACATCGGCAAGATCGAGAAGTCCATCAGCAAGAAGAAGATAAAGTACATCGACGGGAGCCCAGAGTTTCTCATGAACGGCGACAAGGAGACGAGGAAGGGAAGAGCCGTTTCTCGCCCATCCGAATCCGTCATCAGCGACGAGAAACTGGCCGCCGAGATCCTCTCTTTCGTCGAGGGAAAAGACGAATAATTAGATAGCCTAAAAAAGATTCGAAAATATTTTGAAGGAAATTTCCTCGACGGCCCCGAGGATTTTTTATTCATGGGAAAACTTTTTTCTTCTTGAGGGGTGGCAATTCCGTATGTAGCAAGTGTAGGAACATTTCTCCCGACAAGTAAACACGTGATATGTGACGAGGATGCTTGAAGGAGAAGGAAAGGAGAGAGGGATATGAACCTTGACTACATTACGATCAACGGTCTGGACAGTCGGGTGAAGGAGGAAATGGCCGCCGACATGAAAGAGACGTGCTATTCGGGCACCGTGTCAGCCTACGTCACCCAACTGATGAGCGAGGCCCTGGCGAGAAGGAAGGAAGCCCGCGCTTTGGCGAGCAAGGAAGCGGTGGAAGATGTGAGCAAGAAACTGGAGGCCATCGACGGAAGACTCGCCGACATGGAGCGCTTCCTCTACAAGAAAGACGGGGAGGATGGCGTGTATAGGCTTCTTGAATGCCGGACTTTCAGGGCCGCCAAAAAGGCTTGCTACGCCCTAAACGTCGACACCGAGGACATCGACGATGGCAAGTTCGACAAACTTCCGTATTCGCTTCTGGTGACCCTAGGAGAGGTGGACAAGCAATATGGCAACCCCTGAGGTATTGGTTAGGGTCCGCTACTACGAGTTCGGATCGGATGGCAGGGATTTCTACTCCTCCAGCGGCAAAGACGACTACATGGGCTACATCGACAAAGGCGTGAAGTCATCCAAGACAAAGGACTATGTGGACTACGCCGGCAGCCCCGAGAAATCGTCAGGCGTCTTCAACGCCAACGGACTATTGACCTCCGATGAGAAGAAGGAACTTAGGAAAGAACTCCGATCGACCAAAAGTTGCATCTGGGACTGCGTGGTCAGCTTCGAGGAGGGATACGGGAAGAAGAACGTCTACGACTGGAAAAGGGCTCAGGTTCTCCTGAACAAAACCCTGAGCGGTTTCTTCGCCGGATGCGGGATGGACCCCAAGAACGTCACTTGGTTCGCCGGACTCCACGAGAACACCGACAACCGCCACATCCACCTTTCATTCTTCGAGAAAAAGCCGACCCATTACGACAGGAAAACCAAGGAGAGGGATTTCCGGAAGGGGAAGTTGTCGCTCAAGGGGATCGACCTCTTCAAGGCTTCAATCTACAAGCATTTCTTCACCCCGATTGAGAGTGCGCGTCGGGTCCGCAAGATGATGGTCGACGAATCCGTTAAAGCGGTGTCCGGAAACAAAGACTGCGACCGCGGTGCCTTCAACGTCATTATACGGAAACTCTATGACGAGATACCTCTGACTGGCGAACTTGGCTACGAGAGCGACAACATGCTCTGCTGCCGGAGGGACCTAGACGAGGCGAGTGACCTCATCATCGTCGCCAACAGTTACACCCCGGCTTGGCTGAAGTTGAAGAAGGAGATGACGGAGCGGGATGAGGAGAGCATCGAGGCCGCCGACAGGCTTGGGTTCCAGCACCGGTTCCCCCTTTACACCATCAGGTTCAACGAGGACCTCCATAGGCGCATGGGGAACGCCATCATCAAGGAGGTCGTCAAGAAGCGGAAAGAGGAAGCCGAGATGATGAAATCGCTCCATCACCCAAAGGCCAAAAACAAACTCCATCAGAGCTTCCTGGACTCACTATGCAAAGCCGTCTCCTTCAGCATGGAGGCGAGTTACGAGGCGTGGCTCGTGTTCGATGAGTTCGAGCGGTCCTTGAAGGAAGCCGAATACAAAAGGCTGGTCGAAGAAGGCGTCATCGACCCCGACGGAAACGAGGCCGAGATGTAGGAAAACGCCTAGAAATTCGAGACAGGATAAGGGTTTGTTCTAAATCCTAGAACAAGCCCGGTCGTGGCAGATGGGATACCCATCTCCGTGAAACTAAGGAAAAGGAAGGAAAAATATGAAAAACACAAAGAGAGAAAAGTTCATTTTGGCGGCATTCAAGGATGCGAGGGACTGCAAGGACGCCCCCGAGAACCAGATGCCGAAATACAAGAAGTTTAAGGGGCTTGTCCAAGCAATGGAGGAGGCCGTCAGCAAGTATTACCTCGACCGCCATCTGAGCGACGACGAGCCAGACGAGAGGGCGCTCGATGAGTTCTTCGATGACTATGACCTATGGGTCGCCGAGAAGGACTGCCACGAGGACGCCAACAAGATGCTTAAGAAGATTGGGAAAGAGGAGTTGGACGAGCCTATTTGCAACGCCATGATCGATGGGCTCTTTGGCTACTTCGACGGCGAGAGGACCTATGACGGAATCAACTTCTTCAAGGGGATGAGGGACGGGCTTGGGGATGGCCCGTTCATAGACGTCGAGGACATCGGAACCAAGGGAGGCAAGGCGTAAATATGGAAGAGAACAAGAAACCAAAAAGAGATGCCAACAGATACTCCGAAGACCTGCTCGCCTATGCGAAGACGGTCGGCCTCCTTGGAGAGCTAAAGGAGCACAAAGTCATAAGCGAGAGCGAGTACCGGATTCTGAAGGATGACTGCATGAAGGAATACGGGGTGCTTTCCGACTTCTCGGTCGGAAGGAATAACCCAGTCAAGGAAAGGCAAGAAGGCAGGTGAACCATATGGAGATTAAAGTCATAAAGGCCGATCCGAAAGCGGTCGCCGAGAAAAGCAAGATGGGCCGCAAGAAAAGGGTGTGCGCTTATTGCCGCGTATCAACTAACAGCGACGAGCAGCAGGAGTCTTTCGAGTCCCAAGTCCGTTACTACACCGAGGAGATTTCCAGGCACGACGAATGGGAGAATGCGGGGATTTTCGCCGACGAGGGGATAACAGGCACCTCAGCGGACAAGCGACCCCAGTTCATGAAGATGATAGGAGAGTGCATGGCTGGCAAGATCGACATGGTGCTGGTAAAATCCATCTCACGCTTCGCGAGGAACACGGTGGACACCTTGAAGTACGTCAGGGCTTTGCGCGAGAAGAACGTGGCCATTATCTTTGAGGAGGAGCACATCGACACGAGCGACAAAAGCTGCGAGTTCTTTCTGACGGTCCTAAGTTCGTTGGCCCAGCAAGAGGTCCAGAATACATCCGAGCACGTCAAGAAAGGATTAGACATGAAGATGAGCCGAGGCGAACTCGTCGGCTTCAATGCCTGCCTTGGCTACGATTACGACAAGTCGGCCAAGAAGATAAGCGTGAACGAGGGAGAGGCCAAGATCGTCAAATACATCTTCACTAGATACGTCGAGGGGGCTGGCACCACCATGATAGGCCGGGAGCTTGAGGAGAAGGGGTGGAAGACGGCCAGGGGGAGTTCGGAATGGCACGACAGCACGATACTCGGCATCCTCAAGAACGAGAAATACAAAGGCGACCTCCTTCAGGGCAAGACCTACACCGTCGACCCCATCACGGGGAGAAGGCTGACCAACAACGGCGAGAGCGACCGTTATTACGTCAACCACCATCACGAGGCGATAATCCCGTCCGATGTTTGGGAGAAAGCCAACGAGATGCTGAAGAAACGGTCCTACGTGAGGAAGCTCAATCCCGATGGGACGAGGAGCCGCTTCTCAAGGGAATACGATTTCTCCAGCCTTCTGGAATGCGGTTTCTGCCATCATACCTTATGCCGGAGGAAATGGAGCGGCGGTCACAACTACAGCGTCCTCATCTGGCAATGCAGCGAGTATTCGAAGCACGGGAAATTCAACTGCCCCGATTCCAAGGGGATGCCTGATTCCGTGTTGCGTGGGGCTTTCATCGCCGCCTACAACCACGTGATTAAGAACGGTTCCAACTTCCTAGAGGATTTCATCAAGCATTCTGGGGAGGTGCTTCAGAAGAACAACGCATCCGACCGTTTGGCCGCGTGTCAGAAAAGCCTAGAGGAGAACCAAAAGAAGATCGACCGCATAGGCAACCTTTTCGTCGATGGAACGATCTCGGAGGAGGCCCACGACGCCAAATACAAGGAACTCAGCAAAGAGAAGGAATCGCTTCTAAAAAAGAAGGAGGAACTGGATTTCGAAGGATCGAAGGAACTCGATGAACTCAAGAAACTTGAGAAGTTCAAAGACGAGGCCGGCAAATACGCGGACAAGGGATTGGAGTCATTCAGCCTTGAGGCTTTCGACACCTGCATAAGCAAGGTCATCGTCGGTGGCTACGAGCAGGATGGGACGGCCAACCCTTATCGTCTCACCTTCATCTTTAAGAAGGGTTTTGGTGACAAACTGGGGCAAGTCCAGAAGGGCTCAAAGCCAACCAGCGGTGGCAGTCTCTATCCTTTAGTCAACTTTGATTTCTATTGGCGACACAGTGCCTTCGTCGTAAAAGGGAAAAACGAAAGAAGGAAAGTCTTGAGCGACTTCATTCCGGTAGTGGCAGCCATCGAATTAAGTTAACAATTATTCATAAACGAAATTAAATTTCTGGTCTGTCTCCATATTAATTGACGTTATGTCAAGATTTAAATGGACTAATGTAGTAACATTTTGTTATGAAAAAGGTTGAACAAATATTGCCAGATGGTTCTATAACACTAGATTACGATCAACCACTCTCCACGAAGGACATCGGGGCTCTTTTCTATGACCTTTTTGGCGATAACTCGGTTGGGAAGGACAAGGAGCATATCCTTTATGGAAAACTTGGCCTGCTTGTCGCCGACGTCACCTATCTAGGCCACCCGTGGCCTCTGTTCAAAAAACGAATTCAGTTAAAGGATTATTACCCTGAAGTCTTTTTCAAAAACCAAAACAGCGGTTTGGATACCTTGTTTGTCGGCGTCTATCACTATCAATCAATGTATTTGTTCGTGGTCTTCGACCCTGGCCCATACGTCGAAAAGAAGAGCCACAACTCATCGGCCCACGTTCAGTCATTCGATCTCCAATACGCCGCCAAGGCCGGAACGTATTCGAAAACCGACGCCATGGGCCATTTCATCCGCATAATGGACCTGGACCATTTCGTCCAATTCGTAAAGGATAGGGTAAACGCCCCGACCAACGTCTACGATTACGACGAGGTCATGAGGCTCATCCGCGATTACTTCGAAGATTTCTTCAAGGGACTCCCCAAAGGAGTCTGGAACGGAATTGACTGCTACAACGAGATGAAATCCGGAAACGCCGACAATTGGCGCCAGGGCGAGTGGCAAGGGTGGTATTTCGAGTACCTTTTCAAGAAATACCTGGAGAAGCATCCAAACGACCAAATAAGCTATTACGGAGACAAGAGCGAGAAGGGGATTGACTTCGACATTGTTTTCTCAAAGGACAAATGGATCTATGGCGACCTTAAGGCCGACAAATGCGACGGAGACATCCTCGGGAACAAATTCCAATCCTTCGATATTGTCCTGAAAGACCACAACGGGCGGGTCCTATACGTCGTCCTCCGTTACAAAGCCGAATTGGACAAGAAGCACGGTTACAAGACCACGATATTTTGGAACCAGTTCCGCGACGACGACAAAAAATACGCGACGCTGGACGAGATAAAGGACGGGTATGGAATCCGCATGAAGTATTCAATCACCCCGCAGGAGATAAAAGTCATATCCATAGACAAGACGGCTTACGAGATACTCAAGAAAGACCCATTCCACCAAGGCCGCAACTCGGATGGGAAGGAACGCGAAACGAAACTTAAAGTCGGGAAAGACATGATCGAGGCTTTATCGGTCTATTCACAATCGTTATAAAAGTGAAGATTTTGGTAGCTTTTTAGGCCGTCTTTTCATACAATATCATTATGCCAATTACAGACAATTTTAAATTCATCGACCTATTCTCCGGGATAGGTGGGTTTCATCAGGCCATGGCTTCATTCGGAGGCCACTGCGTCCTCGCTTCGGACATCGACAAAGAGGCGATAAAGGTCTACAAAGAGAATTATGGGATAGACTCTGGAATTAACGTAAGAGCCATCAAGGACAAAGACGTACCGGACCACGATGTTCTTTGTGCCGGATTCCCTTGCCAAGCATTCAGCAAAGCGGGGAAGCGGGAGGGGTTCATGGACCAAACCAGGGGCACCCTTTTTTTCGAGGTGGCAAGGATTCTCAAGGCCAAGCACCCGAAATACATAATGCTTGAGAACGTCCGCAACTTAGTCTCACATGACGGTGGGAACACTTATAAGGTCATCTGCCAGACGCTTCATGATTTGGGGTATCGGCTCACCAAAGAGCCGCTGATCCTCTCGCCGTACCAGTTCGGAGTTCCGCAGGTCCGCGAAAGGATATACATCCCAGGCTTCTACGACCCAAAACACGTGGATGAGCCAATCGACATTTCGTTTGAGCATCTAATGTCCAAGAACGAGAACTCAATCAACAGTATTCTCGATCCTAACGAGACCGACCCTTTCTATGCCATTTCTCAGCACACAGAAGACGTCCTGACCGCATGGGACGAATTCTACCACGGCATTGACATTAAAACGGTCGGATTCCCCGTCTGGTCGTCGTATTTCAAAACCAAGACGATTAAGAGCGACTTCCCTGAATGGAAAAAGGATTTCATCAGGAAGAACCAAGAACTCTACATTCGCAACAAGCCGTTCATAGATGGATGGCTCGCGAAATGGAACAGCCTCAAAGGATTCACGGCGACCGAAAGAAAATTCGAGTGGCAGTGTGGCGAAACCGTGCCATCGATTTGGGATGCCGTCATCCAGGTTCGCCCTTCTGGCGTGAGAGTTAAGAAGCCCGACGTGTTCCAGGCTCTCGTCGCTTTGGTCCAGACTCCTATCATAGGTAAATATAAGCGGAGGCTCACCGTTCGCGAGGCGGCGAGACTTCAATCTTTCCCTGATTCCTTCGTGCCGGATTCCAATCGGCAACAGGCATATAAACAATTTGGGAATTCAGTTAATGTAAAAGTTTTAGAGGCAGTATTTGAAAAATTGATCCGCTACTAATAGGGGAGGAAGCATGGACGACATTAATCCGGAACTTCTGTTAAAAATTCAATCGGCATTGTCGCAAAAAGACTCAAGAGTTGGCGACACAAATTTTACTGATGAAGAACGGCTTGAAATGAGGCGCTACCTATCGACCAATTCTGGATCATTTTTCAGCATCACCAGGAGAGAGGTGTTAACAGTACTTCTAATTAGCACAACAAAGAATTACAAATATGAGTGGTCCGGAAAACAATATTGGGACAGGATTCAGGAAGAAATAAATCTCAGGCCCGATTATGTTATCGACCTTCCAGAGGTTTTTAGGTGTCTAAAGCAATATGGAAAGCCTACTTTTTCTGGTGGTGGCAAATCGAAGTATGTTGAGACCCTTTTTTATCAGGCATATTCTCCGAGAACATCAGTAAATTCGTTTATCAAGTTCGCTTGGAAGATATATTCTGGCGACTCAATAGGGTTTGATTACGTTGAATCAGACGACAATTTGGATTATTGCCGCTGGATTGTCGAAAACTTAAAAAACAGATATTCAAACAGTGAGGATTTGGATGACGACATTTCTTTTGGGAGCGAAACATACTCAATTAGAGCCGGCCTGAGATATGCTTTCAAACAGGCTTCCGAGGAATCTGCTCTCCTCTTGAATCGGATTCTTTTAGACATAGATTCGATCTATAAAAACCAAACCGAATTCTTTAGTGACGAAGATTTTCTTGGCTCAACCGTGTCGAATGTTGTTGGAAGAATTATCAGTTGCTTAGGCAAGACCGATAGTAGGAAGAGACGACTTTCGGTCCAAGCCGTAAACGGACTATCAAAAATAAGAGTTACATATCAGTTTGATGAAGAAAGCCATCTGATTTATCTTTCTATTCCAAGGATTCGTCTACTTGATGAAGAAAAGGACACTAACGAAGAGATTATTAAGGTATTTGTAACGTTTGAAAACGGAGAAGAAATTCCAATTGGCGATTCACAGACATTCAAAGCCGTTGGTTTGGATTTTGATAGAGCTTTTAAAGAAGTAAACATACCTATATGCGGGGACATACAATCATTTTGTCAAGACGGATTCCGGCTTAGGGTTGTGGTATATAAAGATGATGAAGAGCACGTTGCTTTTGATTCCAAAAAAGACCTGTTCCGGGATTTCTTGCTTTTCAAAGGAGTTAGAGAAGCGAAAGGCGACCGAAAACCCGGTGAATATTTTCTAGTTGTTCCCCCAATTGGCTTTGACTTCAAAAAGCATTCTGCACCTTCCTTGATACATCAGGAGATTGTGAACAATATTTTCGTGATTCTTCCAAAGGAAAATGACTGGATATCTTATAATTCTAGTTTCGTTTTCTTTGGAAGCCACAAAACCGATGCGCACATATTCATTGATACTCTTAAGACAAGGTGTGTTGATCAATTAAAATGTTTAGTCGATGGCGAAGAATACGACGTTTTAACGTCTATTGGGAACCTAATCATCCATTTAGATTCCGACATCAATCCGAAAGAAATCTCTATTTTGGCTAAGCACCCAAACGGTAAAGTTACATTCTATAAAACCAGTGACTGCATTTTTAATCAAGGAGCATACTCTTTAAGTCTTAGTCAGGAGCCCGCCCCAGATATACTTGATTGCTTCGTCTCCGTATTTGTTTTCAGCCAACCGGCAGGACAAGGGAAAATATTGTTTAAATCATCTTTTGCGGTTGACAGGTATGCATCACTAAAATTTGGTGGATTATGTTCTTTTTTCTCAGACAAGCCAATCGTTGCGGCGATACATTTATTCGGCCAAGACTATAAAGTAAGCGGAATCCAAAATCAGCCAGATATTGAAGGAATTGCTGGCAATGGTTTCACAATATCTGTCGAGTTTCCTTATCTTTGCTGGAGGATTAATCAAGGTGAAACTCATTGGTCGTCATTAAGTGAATCTAGGCCCTTGCTAACAGGGGACATTTCGTCAAACGATTTATTGTGTTTTGAAACCAACCTGGGAGATGTGACATGTACAGTTGGTGGCATCGATCTACAAAAGAGTCAAAGTGGTGATTCCTTTCTATTGGGAGATTTTGTAAATAATCGCATCAACACGGAACTCTTGGCTGAAAATCCACTTATAGAAGTCGGCATCAAATCAGATTCAGACAAACATTTGGTGTGTGGATTAACAAAAGAGCCTTATATTATCGACTCATCTAGTCTTGTCGATTTTGGTGATGGGCGATTGACCCTTTCACTACTAAGAAACTATGTTGGGAACCAAAATACCGTCTTTGAAGTAGAATTCACCCCAATTACCGGCGGGGAAACTGTTGTCAAAAATGGGCAGTTTGCTCTTGAGCCCTTGACGATAGATCGGTTTGTCGACGGAATCTACCGTGTCCAACTATTTTCTATTGAAGGAATTGGCGAGGCTTCGTTTAAGAAATCGCTGTTCGATGATGAGATGGCGATAGGAGACGCCGATAAAATTGCCTATCAAGGCGTTACCTCAGTTTCTATCTCTAAAGCTTCTAAAATTAAATTCAAAATCCCAGCACAACTAACAGACATCGTTTTTTATGAAGATGATGGTTTTGGCCCGATCTATGCTTGCAAATTGGCTATTCCAGGATCTCATAGAACCAACGCTTATTTTATGGACAAGAGTGGTGGAAAGGGAAACAACATTGATTTGTTCTATTATAAAGGCGAAGAAAAAATCAAAGAGCCTTTCTCCGTCGACGCAGAGAAGAGGATGCTTTGTCAGACCAAGCCAGACGGCAGGCGTTATATTGAATGCTATTCGATATATTCAAGGAAGGAGTAGGAACTATGTTTAATCCAGCAAAAGCGGCAAAACAAATCAAAGAGGATTTTGTCAGTTATGTGACCACGTCCTTCAAATTTAATGATGAGGATTATAATCGTCTTTTCCACGACGAACTTGAATCTATAGTCTCAAATGGGCCCTATGTTGATTTGAATGATGTTTTCAAAACGTCGTCGTCATTGAGCATGCTAATTGGGGATGATAGAAAAACATCGACATCGCCTCTTTTTCGTGATTTAGAAAAGAACAAACCCAACGATGAAAGCCACAAACGAAAGGCTCCCTTGGACCGACCTCTTTATCTTCACCAAAAAACTGCCTTGCTAAAATGCGTTCAAGGCAAAAATATCGTTGTTACTACTGGAACTGGATCTGGAAAAACAGAATGCTTTCTTTATCCAATAATTAACGAACTCTTAAGAGAAAAAGAGGACAACATTCTTCCTGCCAAAGGTGTTAGGGCCATATTGATTTATCCGATGAATGCCCTAGCGAACGACCAAATGAAGCGTCTTAGAGAATTGCTCATGTTCTATCCGGATATCACTTTTGGGGTGTTTAGTGGAGATACGGAAAAAACAACAAGTTCAGCTAACGCCATATATGAACAAATCCATTCTCAAGAGAAGAGTAGCGAACTTAGACACAGACTTCCAAACGAATTGATTTCTCGGGAAGAAATACTCGCAACACCTCCAAACATTTTAATCACTAACTACGCAATGCTAGAAAGGCTTCTTTTCATTCCAAACAATGATTCTATTTTCGATAACAGTAGCGTGAAATTTATTGTCCTTGATGAAAGCCACGTTTATCGCGGTGCAACAGGCATGGAAACAGCCATGCTCTTTAGGCGCTTGAAAGCTAGACTGGCAAGTCCATCTCCAATTCAATTTATTCTTACAAGCGCGACTTTGGGCAAACCCGGCGAATCAGAAGAAGCGATATCTCAATTCGCCTCTAATCTAACAGGCGAACCATTTGATAAAGGCGACATTATTTTTGGCGCGCGAAACAAGACCGAACTAGGCAAAGAAACGCCTGTGTATATTGAACCATCGTTTTTCTTAGATGTTTGCGATAAAGGCTTAAGCAAAAACTGCTTTTTATCTCACCATGTGTCTTTTGAAGACTCAATTCCAAGCGAAGAGAACCTTTATAACGCGTGTTTTCGTTCTACTTATTACAAATTATTAAGAGAGAATTATGATGGGCCTGTTGAGATATCAAAGGTTTCAGAATGGCTTCAAATACCCGAAGATCTTTGCATAAGTTTTTTGTTTGCGTGTACTTTGGCGTCTAAGCAAGGGACACAACTAATTGATCTGCGCTACCATTTTTTCATCAGAGCTCTTGACGGAGCCTTTGCGACAATTCACGGACCCAAAAAACTCTTTCTTGAACGAAAGGACTTTGTTGATGATGGCGAATTTAAGGAAAAGGTGTTTGAAATAGCCAGATGCCCTTATTGTGGCGATCTTGCTTTGGTAGGAAATATTGTTACCGACGAAACGAATGGCGGATCTGTCTTTGCAATGAAACACGGCATTCTTCCAGACTTTCGAGAAGCTTCCTCTTCGGAACCCGAATATTTTCATATAGTGAAAGATAACGACCAGAATTCATCTTCCGATACAGACTACGATGACAATCTAGAAGAAAAAGAAAAAGAATCCGATGAAAAGAAGCCTGTCAAAAACAAGATCATCCAGTATTGGCTGTGCCCTCATTGTGGCAAAGTAGAAGCGGTTGAGAACGGAAGGCCCCGCTGCGGACATCCAGATGCAGATTTCATAAAAATAGAATGTGTAGAAGAGTCACAAAAATGTTTGGAATGTCATCACGATGATTATTCCCGTTTCTATTTAGGGTCAGAGGCGCCTACTTCAATTCTTGGCATGTCTCTTTTTGAACAACTTCCAAGCAAAAAAATGGAAGCCACGATTGGCAATGGGCTAAAAATTTCGTTTGAAGGCGGGAAACAGTTCTTGTGTTTCTCTGATTCTCGTTCAGAAGCCGCGTTCTTTACCTCATATGAAAACAAAGTTTATCAAACATATATTGGGAGAAGGGGCTTGGCAAACTTAATGGGCCTCAAGTCAGATGACATACGTAGCAAAGGTTTTGGTTATTTCACATTTGATGATTTGGCAAACGAACTAGGAAAATTTTTCGCTAAGCACAAGAGTTTTACCTCTGATTTGATTCGCCCAGAAGAAGGAAAACAATTAGACGATATATCCAACGATAATGCCTGGCGAGTGCTGCTTGATCAACTAGTAACTTTTTCTAGAAAAAACAGTCTTCAGACCATGGGCTTTCTCCAATTCCATTATTTGGGGAACTCTGATTCGATTGTTAGAAATTATCAAAACAAATATTTCCATGGAGTTAGCGAAGAAAAGGTTAGATCTCTTCTAGATTATCTCGCAATGTCTTTTGTTTCTACTGGATCAATTATTCCAAAAAGAAGTTTGCCATCAGATATGCTGACTTTTGTTTTCTTTTCTTCCGTTCAAAACACGATGATATTAAGAAAAACCGGTGGTGATGGCCCCCACACGAGCAGCTGGCTTCCGAGAAACTATGAGGGAAAAGATAAGATTTACCCGAACTCGCGTTTTAGAGCGGCGATGCGTTTGTTGCCAAACAAAGACGAAAAGACCGCCATCGATTTTCTTGCTGATTATTTCACTACTTGTTTAACGAATCCAAGTAATAACGAAAAATCAGCCGTCCCAGTATCAAATCACCCAGGTTACGCAATGCCTACTAACTGTTTCGGAATAGCCGTTTCTGGTATGCAAGAGGCCAAATGGTTTCGCTGCAAAAAGTGTGGAAGAATCACCTCGTTCAATTTTGATGACCATTGCATCATCGGAGAATGTGATGGCGAACTAGAGCCAATTTCAGACCCAAAGCAATATTTTAAAAACGACTATTATTATGGGGTTTATCTCGGTACATATCTGAAGAAATTGCTAATCAAAGAACATACTGGCCAAATTGATCGCAAGCATGGCCAAAAATACCAGGAAATGTTTGAGAAAAATGAAATAAATGCTTTGTCGTGTTCAACAACATTTGAAATGGGCGTAGATGTTGGCGAACTAGAAACCGTCTTCCTTAGAGACGTTCCTCCAACCGCCGCAAACTACGTGCAAAGAACCGGTCGAGCTGGTAGAAGCAAAGATTCAAGTGCATTTGCCTTAACATATGCAAAACTGTCTTCTCACGATTTCAATTACTTTGCTAACCCGATTGACATGATTGGCGGAAAAATCGAGCCACCAGTTTTTAAATTGGATAATGAAAAAATAGTTGAGAGGCACATATATTCAGTGTGCTTGAGTTACTTCTTTGCAAAACACCCTGATTGCTTTGACGACAATCAAATAGACCAATTTGTGCCTAAAAATTCTAAGGGATATGAACTGTTCAAAGATCTTATCTTGAAAGAGCGCCCACAAGAACTTACATCTTTGCTGCAGAGGTCGTTCGGCGCCTCTCTTGATTCGGAATTTGGGATTAGTTCATATAAAGGAAAATGGGTTGAAGAATTAGTAGGAGAAAACGGGAGACTTCAATCGGCAATAGACAAGTATCGGAGCGACGTTGATGAATTTGATAGTCTTCTTCGGGAATATGCGGCCGAGATAAGCCAAGGGCATTATGATTTTGCAAAAAGAATTGATGCCACAAATAACACCAAGCGCCATTATGAAGGTCAGCAAATGATAAACTTCCTGGTTGACGCTAACGTCCTTCCTAAATACGGTTTTCCAGTTGACACGGTGAAACTCCAGCAGCAAATACACGAAAAGGACAACGGTCTTTCCCTTAATCGCGGGATGTCCCAAGCAATCGGGGATTACGCCCCTGGTAGTAAAGTGATAGCCGATGAGCGAATGTACACCTCCCGCTATATCAATAAAATGCCGCGAAATGGTGTTATGGGTTTCGATGAAGGCGAGGTTTGCGAATGCCCAAATTGTGGAACGATGAACTATTTTTCATTGAAACACAACGGATCGGAAACATGCGTAGGATGTGGACACTCTTTAGCTGGCAGCACTGGCTTTTATGAAGCAATCACCCCAACCGGAGGGATGACGGCAGAGGTGGGCTCGGAAGATGTTCCTATGGAAAAGCCAGGAAGAAGTTACAGTTCCGAGGAACATTACGTTGGTCGCGATTTGCTTGGATCAACACGTCTTTTTAGCGTTAACGGTCATCACATAACGATTATTTCAACTGAGAACGATAGCATCATGGTAACGTCCCCTTTGAAACACCCATTTTATGTTTGCAAAAGATGCGGGTTTGCTTTGGGACAATACGATCAAATTAAAGACGAAAAAGGAAAGAAGAATAAGCCTCTAACCGCAACATTAAGAAAAGGTTTGGCTCCAGTTATTACTACTTTAGCTGCTCACAACAAGCCGAACACCGGAACTCCTTGTGGCGAGAAAGATCTCCATAAAGCGATTTTATGTTATGTCTACAACACCGATATAGTCAGGATTCTCTTCAACGACGTTCCAACAATTACTCCACAGACGGCCTATTCTGTCTTGTATGCTATTTTGGGAGCGATATCGGTATCGCTTGATGTTGAACCAAGCGATATCTCAGGTTGCTTAAGGAGAAACTCTTCTAGCGAGAACACAAATATCTCGTTTGTAATTTACGATACGGTACCAGGCGGTGCAGGACACGTGAAACGAATCTTAGACAACAACGGGGAGAACTTACGAAAAATCATCAGGCAAGCCCTCGCGAAAATGAATTGCGATTGTGACTCGTCGTGCTATAAATGCTTACGAACGTATTCTAACCAAAAATATCACACGCTACTTGACCATAAAAAAGCGACCGAGTTTCTTTCCGAATATTCTGGGGAAGTAGTTGAAGAAGTGCCCGGAGTCGTTTCGTCTCAGAAACTTACTTTTTTAGAGAACGGTGTTTCTGTTAGCCAATACGGGAAGTCGGTAGTTCTCCAACATCTGGCTGGTCCACAATTATCGGCGATAGTAAACTCTTTCCTTGGTTCTTGCTCCGATATTCCAGATCCCGATTATTTCAACTCAAAAATTGCATCGAGTTTAAAAATGGTTGTCTTGCGTTGGGACAAAGACAAAGTCCTGCTATTTGGCAAAAGCCAGTCCGATTATGCAAAAACGCTTATTGGGAATTGTGACTGGAAGGTTTTCGTTGGCGATGATGATTTTGACAAAGACCTTTTTCTAAAGGCCTTCCAGGATAATTAATATGGCGATAATGGTTCCTGCTAATCCTCAGTTGGACAAGAAGGCTCATGAAGATGTTATTTTTAATGCGCTCAAAAGGCTGCCGGATGATTGGTTTGTCTTGTATTCATTTAAGATATTCGACCCAGGGCACAACAACTACAATAACTCTTCGGAATCAGAGACCGATTTTATTGTCTTAATACCCGATGTAGGCGCTGTTGTTATTGAAGCCAAAAGCGGGATAGTCCAGTTCAAGACCGAATCTTTTACATACAAAGGCAAACAGTATCCACCATATTCGTGGGTATATGAATCTGGTGTACCAATGAAACACGGCGGCCCCTTCCGTCAGGCAAGAGATGAAGTTCATAACTTAAGAACCTTCATGGAAAACAGAGGTTTTTTCTGGGCGTCATATAGGATGCGTATTTTCTCTGCGGTTTGGTTCATGTCAATAAACGATAAACAAGCAAACGCCTTAAAATGTACATCTGATGGCCCTAGAGAGACTATTCTCACGTTTGATGCGCTATTGGAGCCAAGAGAAGCGATACTAAAAGTCGTTGATTTTGAGACTAAGATGGAGAAACGATATTTCAATGAAGAAAAAGAACGATTATATGGTGGTGGCGCGCTTTCTAGGAAGGAATTATCTAGTCTGATTAACGATTGCTTGTATACGGGCCTAAACATCATCCCAACAAAGCATTGGCTTATTGACGTTGAGAATATGCAATTAAACGCCCTACTAGAAGGCCAAATCCACATATTAGACTATTTAGAAGATCAACCGACCGCCGTTATTTCCGGAGTTGCCGGCAGCGGAAAGACGTTAGTGGCGGTGGAAAAGGCGCGCCGCGAATCTCTAAAAGGTCATAAAGTTCTCTTCCTTTGCTTTAATTCTAAACTGCGTGATCATTTAGTTGATGCTTACAAATATCCAGGCATAGATTTCTTTACTATCGATGGGTTCGCTTGTAAAGTTTGCAAAACCTCAATTTCGGATCTCGTCCTTCTTGTAGACCGGCTCCAAGAGTCTGATTTTATTGACGAATTTCCATATCAGGCCGTGATCATTGATGAAGCTCAAGACTTTGGTCAAGAGAGAGCCGAGGAAACGGGAATTATCCGGTTGCTAGGTGATTGCATGTGCTTGAAGGACGGGTGCTTCTATCTTTTCTATGACAAATACCAAGTAATTCAGTCTTCAGAACTTCCTTCATACATTAAAGATGCGGATTGCAAATTAACACTATACAAAAACTGCAGGAACACTAAGAAGATAGCCGAGACATCCGTCTCGCCGCTTTCGATAACGCCTAAGATGATGCAAGGCCTTGAATCTGGTTCAACGCCTGTCTTATATCTAAAGCCAAAAGACCAAGCAAAAACTACAATAGATTCTATTATTGATGGGTATCGCCTTAAGGGAATAACAGACATAGCGATTTTAACAGTAAAAACACTTGCGTCCTCGTCTCTTGCCCCTTTTGCTAATGGCGAAAATTATTTGTGCCACGGAACAAAATGCCTTTTTACAACAGTAAGGAAATTCAAAGGTTTAGAGGCCGAAGCCGTTATTCTGATTGATGTAAGCGAAGAGACGTTCTTGAATGGCAAAAACTCACTTCTTTTCTATGTCGGAACATCAAGAGCAAAATTTGTATTATCGGTTATTGCTTCGATAGAAAACGACCTGTTAAAAACCATCGCTCAGAAAATAGCGAAGGGAAAATCATTTGATGGACTTCCTGATTCTGTGGCTTTGGCACTTTCGTTGAATATGCTCCCATCAGAGTATCTTGATAGCGATCAAAAAGCATAAAAATCCATATATTTCGGAGTGCAACTCCAGTCACCGTTTCGTCTAAAGGATATATCACTTTGACTACAGACAACCCGGGTCCCATATGTTACTTTTAGTCGCGCTACACATGTTGAGACCGTATGCGAATTGTCGTTAAGAAACGCCGATAAACACTAAA
>DAISHV010000007.1:0-30851 GCA_036822315.1 Bacillota bacterium
GTATTACCTCGGACGTGAATACCATGATTTCAATGAGAACCACGCCAATTGGAAAAACTTCAACGACTTGCTATTCGAAATCAATACGGATTTGGAAGCAAAAAAGAGAGCCGAAGAATACGCAAAAGCATGCGAAAAGAAGTAACAGTACATTATTCCGAATAATGAAAGTGTATTTTGACTTCCAAAAATCATTAGTTTTCAAATCTCGAGCAAAATAAGCACACCTCTAAACGCACCTAACTGCACCTAAACGCTCATGCGTGGCATTTTCGCTGTTTAAATGTAAAAAGTGTTGGTGTTTTCGCTGTTTGACAAAGACACGTTGAACAATCAAGGAGGAATTCAAATTCCTCCTTTTTTGGTGGTGTTTTTGAATACGCGCCTCTCCAGAAATTTGTTAAAATTATAAGGGGAGGATTTATCATGAAAAGATCAATCGTTTACGAAAAAAGCGACCAAGAATTTATTAGCCTTTTTTATCGTTCTCATTCTCAGAAGGAGTTTTCTCGTTTCCTCGGAATTTCCTATTGCGGTGGTGGAACTTATTTTTCATTAACGAGCCGTTGTGATGAACTTCATCTTCCTCGCAGAAGCCAATGGGCCAAAGCTCAAAAGATAGGAGGTTTAGCTCGTTCGATGTCAAAAGAAGAGTATTTTGCCAAAGGCACTTCACGAACTGGAAAAAGCACGCGGGCTCGGATTCTACGCGACCATCTTTTGCCATACCGTTGTGCCGTTTGCGGTAATCCCGGAGAGTGGAATGGAAAACCAGTGTCTTTAGAAGTCGATCACATCAACGGAGACCATTTTGATAATCGCTTAGAGAACCTTCGTTTTCTTTGCCCCAACTGCCATAGTCAAACCGCGACTTTTTCGGGTAGAAATAGAGGAAAAAACGTCAAGGAACATTCCCTCAATCTCACAGAACAAAAGAATTGTTATCTCCCTGCATTAAAAGCAGAAACGCCAACGTGTCTCTCTTGTGGGAAACCTTTGACCCGTTGGTGCAAGCATGGACTTTGCCATGATTGCGCAATTGTTGCCGCCCGAAAGGTTAAAAGACCTGATCCTCAAAAACTTTTGAGTGAGGCTAGAAAGCTTGGCGTCGCTGGAGTGGCAAGGAAATATGGTGTCGTGGATTCGGTTTACCGTAAATGGCTCTCGGAGGCTGGCCTTCCCAATCACCGGGCCGAAATAAGGGCATATCCAGCGAAAGAAGAGAAGACAATCGAAGAAAACTAAGCTTAAGGCGAAGCACGTGATTTTTCTTTCTTTTACCCTGCGCTCATTTATAATAAAAAAGATTTAGAAACTTATGAATCACGTCGCACTGATTACTGGCGGTTCGAATGGGATGGGGTATTGCTTAGCGCGGGAGTTTGCTAAGCAAGGCTTTAATATTTTGATTGTCTCGGAAAACGGCGCTGAAAACGATGATGCCGTCGCTAAAATCAAGAAAGATTTCCCTGTCCAAGCAACCAGCATGAGCATCGACCTTCGTGAGGAAACCTCGGCGGAAGCGGTCTATGGTTTTTGCCGGGAAAACAATATTCAAGTCGAAGCGTTGGTCAACAATGCCGGAACCGGGATCTATGGTCCCTTCACCGATTCGTTTGTCGACGATAACGAAGCGATTGTCCAACTCGATGTCGTGACCTTGCTTGATCTGACCTATCTTTTCTTGCACGACATGAAGCAAAGAGGCGAAGGCTATATTCTCAACGTCGCCTCAACCGCGGCCTTTCAACCCGGTCCAAACTTGGCCGTTTATTATGCCTCAAAAGCTTTTGTCGAAAGTTTCACCGAGGCCATTGCCGAAGAAAACCGCGGGAATGGCGTTACCATTTCGACGTTCTGTCCTGGCCCCGTCAACACGCCCTTCTTGAAGAATGCGGGAATGGACCGCTCGAGCGTTGTCGATGTCTTCAAACCGGAAGATCCTCAAAAAATGGCGCGTTATGCCTATAAAAAATTGATGAAGGGGACCGTCGTGATTGTTCCAGGCGCGAAAAATCGGTGGCGGCTTTTCGCGACCCGCCTTTTCTCGCGCGCCCGCATCCGCAAGATGATGTCGAAGATTACGGCTCCGAAGAAAACGAAGTAACAATTGTTGAAAAGATTTGATGGCGAGAGGCTTTTCTCTCGCCTTTCTTTTATCTTCTTAGAAAAAGGAATAGACTCTTTCTCGCCTATGGAATGGTGGACTCTTGGAATTGCGATCGCTGGCGTCGTGGGAATGCTCCTTGCCCTCGCCTTCAAAAGTGAGATAAAAATCGGCTCTTTTCGCCTCGAAACCTTTTGGATGCCGCCTTTTTTAGCGGCCATCATCTTATTGTCAACCGGTCTTCTTCATTGGGATTATTTCTATGGAATGTTGACTTCTTCGAGTGCGATTAACCCCTTGGAGATCCTGATTCTCTTCATCTCGATGACCTTTCTTTCGATCGTCCTCGATGAAGCGGGGTTCTTTTCTTATCTCGCCTCCAAGGCGGCTCGCTTAGCGAAACGGAGCCAATTCGTTCTCTTCAGCATTCTTTACGCCCTCACCAGCGTTTTGACGATTTTTACGAGCAACGATATCATCATTTTGACCTTCACGCCCTTCCTTGTTTTCTTCAGTAAGAACGCCAAAGTAAACCCGATTCCGTATTTGGTCAGTGAATTCGTCGCCGCCAATACTTGGAGTCTCCTTTTCCTCATTGGCAACCCCACCAACATTTATCTTGGCGCGTCTTTTTCGCTTTCTTTTGGACAATACTTCCTCGCGATGTGGCCTTCGACGGTGATGGCGGGGGTCATGAGCTATTTCATCATGATTCTTCTTTTCATCAAGAAGCTTCGGGAACCGATTACCCTGGAGATTGCTCCATCACCGATTAAGGACAAGTTTCTCTTGGTCAGTTCGCTTTCTTGTCTTTCTCTTTGCATTATTCTTCTTGTCTTCTCCAGCTTCTTTTCTCTCCCGATGTGGATTATCTCGGGGGCTTCCGCGGCGGTCTTACTTCTCCTTTCGATTGGCTATGGTCTCGTGAAAAAAGATAAATTCCCCTATCTCGGACGCTCCTTATCCCGGCTTCCTTATACCATCATTCCTTTCATCTTGGCGATGTTCGCCCTCGTTATGGCCCTCAAAGAAAATGGAATAACCCTGCAAATCGCCTCTCTTCTTTCCCATACGGATGAAGTCTGGGGGTATGGTTTTGCTTCTTTCTTGATGTGTAATGCCATCAACAATATTCCGATGTCGGTTCTCTTTACCGAAGTCATCCGTGACGGTGGTGTTTCTTTGCGAGCCGTTTACGCTTCGATCATCGGAAGTAACATCGGCGCTTTCCTTTCGCCAGTCGGCGCCTTGGCTGGGGTAATGTGGATGAACATTTTGAAACGTCATGGGATCAAATTCAGCTTCCTTGACTTCGTCAAATACGGTGCGATCATCGCCATTCCGACTATGGCCGCCGCCTTGAGTGGGCTTTACCTTTTTGCCTGAAAGCCCTTTCATCCTAACAATTGTGGTGTCGCTCTATCTATTTGGAATATTGAGATTAATATTACCTCGCTATGCCATCAGAGCGGAAAACGTTAAAAGTATTCGAAATCTGGAAAGGGGAAGTGGATCTCACCACGGGAAACCTCTTCTGGAAGATTGTTTTATTTACCTTGCCGGTCATGCTTTCAAGTTTGCTCCAGCTCCTTTATACGACGGCCGATTTGTTTGTGGTCGGCGCCTATGGCGGCGGTCCTTATCCGATGGCCGGGGTTGGCAACAATGGCTCTTTGATTAACCTCATGGTCAACACCTTTGTCGCCGTCAGCGTCGGCGCCAACGTGGTTGTAGCCCGTTATAAAGGCGAAAAAGACAAAGACAAAGCTCTTAAAGCGATGAATGCCGGCATGCTCATCGCCGTCATTTTAGGACTCGTCGTTGGCATTTCGGGTTATTTCTTAGCCGGACCGGTGCTTCGGGCGATGGGGACGAAAGACGAAATCATGCCTTACGCTTTGGCTTACCTCAAAATCTATTTCCTTGGGCTTCCCTTCTTGATGATTTTTAACTTCGGAAGCGCGATTTTGCGCGCCCTTGGCGATAGCAAACGCCCGTTGGTCGCGCTCTTTGCCTGTGGCGTCATCAATATTGGCTTGAACTTCTTGTTCGTCCTGACTTTTCAAATGAATCACGACACCTTAGGGGTTGAAGCGGTCGCCTGGACCACCGTCATCTCGGAATTCCTCGAAGCGGGTTTAACGATGTTCTTCCTGATGGATAAACGCTATGGTTTCGTTCGGTTTTCACTCAAACATTTCACTTTGGATCGCCACGAACTTTACGAGGTGCTACGAAATGGCATTCCCGCTGGCGTCGAGACGCTCATCTTCTCCATCAGCAACGTGGTGATTCAAGCCGCTGCCAATCGCTTTTTAAGCGCTTCGGCGGTCGCCGGCAATACCGCCAGCGATAATCTTGAAGGCTATATCTTTGTGGTTTTGGAGGCCTTCGCGGTTGCCGTTTCCAGCGTGGCCGCTCAAAACTATGGAGCCAATAAGAAAGAAAATCTCCGCAAAACCCTTCTCTATTCCTTTTCTATTATCACGGGGTTGGGTTTGCTCATGGGCGGAATCGCCGCGATTTTCCGCTATCAACTCATCGGCATTCTTGTCCAGGATTCTACCGAAGCAGGCTTCTCAAGGAACGAGGCGATCGACACGGGCGCGGCTCGCCTTCTCATGATGGGGCTGACCTATGTCTTTTGCTCGATGATGGATGCCTATTCGGGCTATCTCCGGGGTTTAGGCCATTGGCTTGCTCCGACGATTGTGACCTTTGTCTGTGCTTGCCTTTTCCGCCTTTTCTACGTCTTTGTTCTCGTCTACAACATTCCTTACATGCAAAACGTCGTTTGGCTTTATGCGGCTTACCCGTTCTGCTGGGTCTTGGCGACGATGATTTATACCGCGATTCTTCCCTCGTTCCAAAAGAAAGCGGATCAGGAGATCGAGAAGCGCGTAGCGTTACTTCCTTCGGAGAAACAAGATGAAAGAAAAACTCAAACGGTATAACCCTTTCGGCGGCGAGATCGACCTCACGACCGGTAACCTCTTTGAAAAGATGGTGCTTTTCACCATCCCGATTCTGTTATTGTCCTTGTTCCAGCTTCTTTATTCCTCGATGGACCAAGTGGTGGTCACCAATTTCGGTGGCGGAACCGAAAGCTTCGATGCGATTGGGTCAAATTCTTCTTTAATCAATCTTCTGATTGGCTTATTTGTCGGTGTCAGTGTCGGCGCTAACGTCGTGGTTGCAAGAGCCAAAGGCGAAAAGAAACCCGAAGTCGCCCATAAAGCGATCGAAAGCGCGATGCTTCTCTCCCTTTTCTTCGGGGTTGGAGTCGGCATCATCGGTTATTTCATGTCGCCGTTATTCCTTGAATGGATGGGAACTCCGCAAAGCTACATTGCCGAGTCAATCGTCTATCTCCAACTGTACTTCATCGGTCTTCCCTTTTTGATGATTTTCAATTTCGGAGCGGCTTGTCTACGAGCGATGGGCGACTCGAAGCGTCCGCTTTACGCCCTTTTATCCTGCGGCATTCTCAATGTGGCGCTGAACTTCCTTTTCGTCTTAGGCTTCCATATGCAAAGCAATGGACAAGATGTCTTTGCAGTGGGTTTAACGACCGTGCTTTCTCAAGCGGTGGCTGCGATCTTGATTGTCCTTTTCCTCATTCAGAAAAATAAATCCTTTGCTTGGCTGACCTTTAAAGACCTCCGGCTTTATCCCGAAGAAACCAAGATGATTCTTAAACACGGGATTCCCGCCGGTCTTCAATCCTTAGTCTTCTCGATTAGCAATGTCTTCATTCAATCCTCCGTCAATAATTTCGGAAACACAGATTTAGAGCGGGAAATTTCCGTCGCTGGCAATTCGGCCTCTATTCAAATCGAAGGCTACATTTGGATTGTGATGAATTCCTTTTCGACCGCGGTGGTGGCGATTGTCGCCCAAAATTACGGGGCTGGAAACAAGGAGAATATCAAGAAAGCTCTCTGGATGTCGTTACTCTCTTCGACGGTGCTCGGGCTGATCTTGGGCGGGATCGCCGTCCTTCTCTATCGGCCTCTCCTTGGCGTCTTTTTGACCGAAGGCGGTTTTGAAGCCCCCGGGCGCGATCATCAAGTGGCCCTCGATGCTTATAACAAAGCGATGGAGGTGGGTCATGAGCGGTTAATGCTCATCGGCTTGACCTACTTCTTGGATGGCTGGATGGATAATACATCGGGGTTTTGCAGGGGTTTAGGTCATCCGAATACTCCGACGATCATCACCTTCTTGGCCGTTACGGTTTTCCGCTTGGTCTTCATTTTGGCCTTGTGGAGCAACATCCCTTATCTTCATAACTTGCTTTGGCTTTGGTCGACGTGGCCGATTTCCTGGGTCCTCGCGGTGAGCGCCTATTATTGTTTCGTTCCTTCTTACATCAAAAAAGCCTTTAAAGAAATCGATAGTCGGAGTAGGGCGATCGCGGAAAAGAAAATTGCAGCTTAAACGCGAAGAAACCTTAGACGTTCTTAACGGTTTGGACATTGACCAAGAAAATCGATAAAGAAACGAAAAACAGGCATTTTTCAATAAAAAAAGCCCAAAAATACTTCTTTTTTGGGATAGTCTAATATTGTGCCACAAGCTTTAAGGTAAGGGTTAGTCTTTTTTCCGTTAAAGCGTTTTCAGTCGCATCAGGGGGTTCTTTTTCTTTCTTTATCTCCTATCATTATCTACTGCAAACAGGAATCTAAGACTTCATGAAAAGCAAAGTATCACTCGGTTAAGCGCGAAAACTGAGGGATTTCTTTCACTTTTTAGAAGAATTAGCTCCTTCTTGCCATGAAATGTGGGAAGTACCCACAGAAGGACAAAAAAAGATGAAAAATTCGAACAAGATCTTCGTCATGGGCGGACTCTTATTGGCAGCCGCTCTCACGGCATGCGGTGGCACTGGCAATTCTTCGACTGCTGGTTCTAGCGCTGCGGCCTCTTCAAGCACCGCTGCGACCCAAGAAATTCACATTCAGCTCGTTCCGTCGAACGATCCGGCTACCCTTTTAACTCGGGCGACCGCGCTTGCTCCGATGCTCGCGAAATATACTCCTGGTTTCACCTACAAGATCGACGTTGGCACAACCTACGCTGCGACCACGACCGCTTTGGTCAATGGTCAAATCGATGGTGGCTTCTTAACCGCTTCGGGCTATGCTCAGGAAACGATTGAAAATGCTGGCAAGGTCACTGTTCTTCTTTCGGCTTCGCGTGCCGGATATAAGGTTCAGGCTGATGATTTCACCGGCTTTACCGCTGATGCCAAAACCAAACAACTCGCCGCGATGAATGGCGAGATCAAGGCTGATGGCACCGCGCTTACCAAGGATCAATATTGTGGCGCTGATGCTTATAAGTATCGTGGCGATCAATCGAAGACCGAAGTTAGCTTCTACTCGGGCTTAATGATGTCGCTCCGCGATTCGGCGAGAACCGCCTTAGGCTTAAAGACTCTCGACAGCGATGGCGATGGTCGCATCACCTTAAAGGAACTCCACGATAATGAGGCCGTCATCGGCATCATGGGTGCGACTTCGGGCGCCGGCTACATCTATCCGTCCAAGACGATTTACGATGCTGGCTACACCAATGGTTTTGTCAGCAAAGCCGACTATGCTAAACTTACGGATGATTTGAAGGCTAAATCCTTAATCAGCGCGGATCAAGGCACCTATCCGAAGGCCGTTGACGCGATGATGACCGGAACCCTTGATGCCGTCTGTGGCTTCATGGATATCCGCTATGGCAGCGCCTTCGTCCAAGCCGACAGCAAGTATAAAGGCGACGAGAAACTCTTCACCAATACTTATACTGTCGCGATCACCGATCCGATCATGAACGATACGATCTCGGTCTATTCCGGACTCTCGGCTGAAAAACAGGCCGCGATCAAGACCGCTTTCAAAGCCGCCGTTAAAGATGGCAGCAAAGATGACGTCACGACCGCTGCGGGTCTGATTTATCAGATTTACTCGCACACGGGCTATGTTGATGCCAAAGACGCCGATTACGATTCGGCCCGCGATATGTATCGCTGGACCCTTGCCCATTCGAGCAAGTAGTCGCGCCGTTTCGCTTTGAAGCATTTTCACTAGAAAGGCCAACCGATGATTGAACTCAAACACGTCGACAAGATCTATCCGAACGGCTATCAAGCCCTGAAGGATATCAATTTGACGATCCATGATGGCGAGTTTGTTTCGATCATCGGTCTTTCTGGTGCCGGCAAAAGCACGTTAATCCGTTGCATTAACCGGATGCACGATATTCAAGGCGGACAGATTCTGGTCGATGGTGTCGACATTTCGAAATTGAAGGGCAAGTCCCTTCGGGAAGAACGCCGCAACATCGGTATGATCTTCCAGTCGTTTAACCTCGTCAAACGGGCCAGCGTTTATAAGAATGTTCTCGCAGGTCGTGTGGGTTATCACAATACCTTCGAGACTATTTTCGGAATCTATAGCAAAGAAGAAAAAATCTTAGCTTTGCGTTCGCTCGACAAATTCGGAATCCTCGATAAGGCTTATGTTCGCGCCGATCAGCTTTCCGGCGGCCAGCAGCAGCGGGTCGCTTTGGCCCGGGCTTTGACCCAAGAACCAAAACTGATTTTGGCCGATGAGCCGGTGGCGTCTCTTGATCCGATTACTACGATTTCCGTCATGAGTGATTTCACGCGGGTCAATCACATGGGCATCACCATCATCGCCAACATGCACCACGTGGATTTGGCGAAAAAGTATTCGACGCGTATTTTAGGTGTTCGGGCGGGTCAAATCGTCTTCGATGGTAAACCCGAAGAAGTCACCGACGAAGTGTGCAAGACCATTTATGGTCGAAGCCTGAACAGCAATGAAAAATTGGGCGTTTTGGATGATACCCCCGACGTCTTGCCGGACGAAAAGCCGAATGCGAACGGGGAACAAAAGTAATTTCAGGCGTTATGAACAAATTGACACCCGAAGAAAAAATCCGTCGTAAAGTGGCTCGTCATGAGGCATTTTTAGCGACTCCGTTCTATCATGCCTACGCTTCAACCGGCGCTTGGTTTCACCGCGTGGGTGACAAGATTAACTACAGCGATGTGACGATGGATCTCTCAGAAAAACAAGATGGGAGCAACATCAAGACGATTCGGCGCCAACGCCCGGTCTTTAAGATCGCCTGCCTCATTTTCGTTTTGGTTCTCTTTTGCCTTTGCTTCATCCCGCTCAATTACACATTGATTAAGTGGATGCCAAAAAACTTCTTTGAATCTTTTCTCGCCCTTTTCAGACCTTATTCGTATTGGTACGAAGGAATCAACTACGGCCGGACCAAAGACGTGGCGGGTTGGTGGGCTTATTCGTGGAAGATGTTCTCAACCCAGTTCTTAATGCTCTTTGAGATCTGCTTTTTAGGCACGCTTTTGGGTTGTCTTCTTTCAATCCCTCTTTATTATCTTTGCTCCCGCAACGTGGTCCATTCGCCCTGGATTTATCAAACCACCCGTATCATCAACGATATTCTTCGCACGATTCCGATGTTCTTAACCTGCATGTTCATCAACCAGTTCTTCGGAACGGGCAACACGATCGACGGTGTCTTGGCCATTGCCTTCTTCACCGCTGGCATCATGTATCAAATGATGTATGAATATATCGAAACGCTCGAAATGTCGCCCTTCGAAGCGGTGCGTTCTTGCGGCGGCGGAAATCTTCAATGCATCAATTTGGGGCTTCATCCGGAAATCAAACCGATGTTTTTTGCCTATTCGATTTACACCTTGGAAATCAACATTCGGGCTTCGGTTATTCTCTCTTACGTCGGCTTCGGCGGTTACGTCAAGATCCTGATCGATAACATTGACCAGCATTGGTATGATTACGCCGGAGCGATGCTCTTGCCGTTACTTCTCGTCGTGATCGTCTTGCAGTTTGTCTCGAATACGTTAGTGAGGAAACTGAGATGAGCTCTGAAAAAACCAATAACACTTTTTGGGGCAAAATGGGTTTGCCTTTACGCAAAACCAGCATCTTTTTTAACGGCGACACCAAAGGAATGACCCATTACGCATCGCCAGACGAGGCTTATGGAAAACGGCCGAAGAAGTGGCTGGTCAATTTGATTTTCGTCGGCGTGATGATCGCCCTCGTGATCACGATGGGGCACGATATTCGCATCACCGATTGCTTTGACCGTCCGATTCAATGGTCGGCGATTGGCGACGATTTGCGGCTTTTCTTCTCACCGAACTGGGATTACTTCTTTGGCCGGGGCTTCTTCACTTGGAAAGAAGGGGTGCTCTATAACTGCATTCTGACCTTCTGCATTACTTTCATCGCCACGGTCATCGGTTTCTTTATCTCCATGCCATTTGGTTTATTGGCATCCCATCGTCTCTTTGGCAAAAAAGCTTATATCAGCGAGACGATTTTGATTCTCATTCGAACGATGCCAGAACTTCTCCTTGCTCTTTTCTTGATTACCCTTTCCGATAAATCGATCGTCACGGCCATCGGGGCTTTGTCGTTCCACTCGATCGGAATGATCGGCAAACTTGATGCTGACCAAATCGATGAAGCCGATTTGGATTCTTTGGAAGCCCTGGATGCCTGCGGCGCCAATAAGCAGCAACGGATTCACCTCGCCGTGATGCCTCAGGCGATGCCGAGTTTCATCTCGGTTGCTCTCTATCGTTTCGATATCAACATTCGCACGGCCACGACTTTAGGGTTGATCATCGAGCAAAACGCCGGCATCGGTTTTAACATCTTGCTCGATTACAACGCTTTGGCCCTCTCGAAGCTGGGCGCTGATACCATTGGCATCGTGATTATGATTATTATCGTCGACATTACATCAAGCTGGCTTCGTAAGAAACTCGTCTAATTTAGACATTGTATGAAAACGTTGATTTTACTTTGCGGCATTCCTGGCTCTGGCAAAAGTTCATGGGCTAGAGATTATGCTAAAAGCCACCCTGATACCTTTATTTGCGATACGGATGAGACCCGGAAAAAGATTACGGGTTCTTATTTGAAGTTTCCCGAGCATATGGAAGTCATTTTTGATGATCTGATCGCCCAAGCCAACGCCGCTTTTGCAAAAGGAGGGGCGAATTGCACGGTTATTGAAGATGCAGCCTTCCTCGATAACTATCGTCGCCTCTATTTCATGAAGCGAATTCGCGGCTATGACAAAGCCGTCCTTTTGCTCATCAAGATGAAAGATTATTCGATTTGTTATGAGCGAAACCGCCAGCGGGAAAAAGAAAAATGGGTTCCTGATTCGGTGATTAGCGACATGATTAAACGCTATGAGGACCCCACCCCGGAAGTCCGCTCCTATTTCTCCGAAGTTCAGACCGAATGGTGGAATTAACAACCTTTTTACACAAAAAAGGGCTTTTTGTTTTCTTTGTCCTGGTCTAAGATAGAAGCACACATGGAAAACAACAAACCCGAAGAAGCTTCTTCGACGTCTGCTCTTTCGAGCGCGCCTTCTCCCGCCACCTTGGCCCCTTTGAAGCTGAATTACAAGAGGACCCTCATCATCGGATTTGCCTTTTTTGGCATCTTGCTCTTATGGCAAGTCTACGATTCATGGTGCCCGACTTTCCTCACGGAGCTTTTTGCTAAGACGATGTATCCTAACGAAGCGACTTTGACCGACCAACACAAACTTGATGTTCAGTATCTCGTTGGCATCATGATGGCCATCGATAACATGGCGGCGTTATTCATGCTCCCTATTTTCGGGTCCTGGTCGGATAAAACCCACACCAAAATCGGCAAACGCATGCCCTTCATTTTGATCGGCACTTTGGTGGCGGCGATTTGCTTTCCTTTCATTCCGCTTTTCTTCCATAACGGGATGCTCGTTGGCACCATCTGCATGATGGCAGCCGTCATCTTCTTCATGATGATGTATCGTTCCCCGGCGGTGGCTCTCATGCCGGATATCACGCCGAAGCCTTTGCGGGCTAAAGCCAATGGCCTTATTAACATCATGGGCTTCCTTGGTGGGGGATTTGCAACGGTTTTTGGTCTCGTCTTCGTTTTGAGCGATTACCTCGGAACCAATGGAAAAAACAATTGGGCCACGGGCAATCTTTGGGCCATCGAACTGCCGTTTTTAGGGGCAAGTGTCTTGATGCTCATTTCCTGCGCGGTGCTGTTCTGGAAGATTAAAGAAAACAAACTTGAAGCGGAACTCGCCCCCGAAATGAAACGGGGTGAAAAAGAAGCCGCGATTGTCGACTCGGTCGAAGATGATGACGAGAAGCCGATGAGCAAAGCCAATAAGCGGATGCTCCTTCTCATTCTCGCCGCCGAAGTCCTTTGGTTCTTCGCCGATAACGCGATTGGAACCTACATTGGCAACTATACGATTTACTATCTCTTAGCCTCCTCGAAATCGACGATGATCAACACGATTATTGGTGGTCTCGCCTCGGTAGCTGGCTTTATTGCTGCCGGTCCGATTGCCGATAAAATCGGCCGCAAATGGACCATTTCGCTGGGCTTAGGGCTTTATATCATTGGCGTTGCCATCATGTGCTTCGTTCGTCCTTCAGGCACCGTCTTAAGCGATGGCTATCATAGTTTCCCGTGGCTCCTCTACGTCGTTTGGGGTGTCAAAGGCTTTGGCTGGGCTCTCATCAATACCTGCTCTTTCCCGATGGTCGTTGAGCTTTGCTCCAGCAAGAAAATCGGTAAATTCACCGGCTATTATTACGCCGCTTCGATGAGCGCTCAATCGCTCACTCCGATTGTCCTTGGCATCATCTTCAAAGCCACCCAAGTCTGGTGGGTTCTTCCGATTTATTCGCTTTGCTTCATCGTTGCTTCTTTCATCGTCTTCCTCTTCGTGGCAAACGTTAAAGCCCACAAAGTCGAGAATAAAAAAGGCTTAGAAGCCCTCGGAGGGGACGATTAATGCCGGCGATTATTACCCACTACACTTTCGCTTTGGAGACGATGAAAGATCCTTCTCGTTCTTTTAAGGAAGCTCTTTTTGTCGGCGCCCAAGGACCCGATCCTTTCTTCTTTTATGGGCAATATCCCTTCAAAAAGCGTCCCAATTTCAAGGAAGTCGATTCTTTTGGCACAGAGCTTCACGATATGGACATCTCTCCCGTTTACGTGGAACTCTTAAAATATGCGAACGCCTCCAAAGACAAAGAAATGCTCTATTCCTATATCGAGGGTCTTTTTCTCCATTACGTTCTGGACCGGGAGTGCCACCCTTATATTTTTTCGAAAGCTGGTTACGCTAAAGAAGGTCCCTTAAAGAAGCATTATTCAGCCTCGCATTGCCGCCTTGAAAGCTACATGGACATTCTCTTAGGAAAGAAACACAGCACTTTCACCTATCGGACGGATCGCCTTTTGGCTTTGCCCGAAGATCAGCTTCGTAAGATTTCGATCATGTGGTCGGCGGTCAATGCCTTAACCGTCAAAAATCCTTTCGTCAACGATGAGGCATTCGCCGATTCGCTCCACGATTACCGCAAAGTCATGCATTTCGTCAACACGCCGCATCGCCTGAAGCGGGGGCTCATCGCTTTATTGGTGGGCAAAGATTCGCAACCCTATTGCATGAACTTCCCCAGCCACTTTAGTGAAAGCGAAAAAAAGCTGGATTACTTTAATGAAGCCCACGAGAATTGGCCCGCTCCAGCCACCGGCAAAATGCGGAATGAATCCTTCGATGATTTGTGGGCTTTAGCTCAAGAAGATTATGAGAAAGTGATTCCGTTACTGCTCAAAGCCCGAAAGGGCATGGATATCTTGCCGCAACTGAGCGCCTTCGTCGGCGATATTGACCACGATGGCATTCATCCGAAGGAAACCATTACGCATACCGCCGTGATTTGGACAGAAAAAGAGCGGCAATAAGCCTTTTTTTCCCACTTAGGATTCACTTTTACTATTTTTGATCCTCAAAGCCTATTAAATAGGCTTTTTTCGTCTTAAAATATCGGCATGAAAATGTTCCGGAATGGTTATTGGCAGAAAATCGTCCTGATGTTGACGATTTTGATCCAACTCTTGGCCATTGTTGCTTTCATTCTTCTTTTCTTCGTTTACGGTTTGGGCGATGACATCGGTTCTTTGGTGGTCTTGATTTTTCTTTTTGCTCTTCAGGTCTTCGTTTGCGTTTTCATCGTTCAGACAGATGCGGCGGTGGATTACAAGGTGGTTTGGCTTGTTTTTGTCGGAGCCTTCCCCGTTCTTGGCCAGTCCTTTTATCTTCTTTTTGCCCACAAGCTTCGCACCAAAAAAGAATCGAATCTTCTTCACGTTTATTACCATGCCCTTAAGCAAGACCCTTCCTCGGAAGAAACTAAGCGGAAACTCGCTATGGCTTCGCCCGATTGCGCCAACGTCGCCAATTATGTCGAAAAGGCGAGCAATGGTGGCGTCTATCAAAATACCTCAGTCGAGTATTTCCCCTTGGGCGATGTCGCTTATCCCGTGATGCTCCGGGAACTCAAGAAAGCGAAGCACTATATTTTCATCGAGTATTTCATCATTAAACCGGGTAAGATGTGGGATTCGATCCTTGAAATTCTTCGCGAGAAAGTCAAAGAAGGCCTCGATGTGAGGGTTGTTTATGATGATGTGGGCAATCTCGGCGCCACTCCGGTTCACTATTGGCGTGAGCTTTGCGCGATGGGCATCCAAGCCCGTTCCTTCGCTCGTTTAAAACCGATTCTCGATGTCCGGCTTAATAACCGTGACCATAGAAAAATCATGGTGATCGATGGTCATACGGCTTTCACGGGTGGTATCAACCTTGCTGACGAATATATCAACATCAATTCGCCTTATGGGCATTGGAAAGACAATTCGATCATGCTGAAAGGCAAGGCCGTTTATAGTCTGACCCTTCTTTTCCTCGCTAACTGGCTCGTTCATTTCGAACCGAAAAAAGAAATCGATTACGAGTATTATCGCCCCGAGACGTATATCGATGAAGATGGGGGCTTCCCCGCGAGCGATGGCTTTATCCAGCCCTATGGTGATATGCCGTATTCTAACGATGATGTCGGCGTAGGAGCTTATATCTCGGTTTTGGCAAAAACCAACAAGTATTGCTATATTTCGACCCCTTATCTCATTCTGGATGATGAGTTACGCAATAGTTTAAGAATTGCGGCCTTATCCGGGAATGATATCCGTCTATTGACGCCAGGGGTCCCCGACAAGAAGAAGGTCTTCGAACTCACGAGAGCCAACTATGGGCCTCTCCTTGAAGCCGGAGTGAAGATCTACGAATATACCCCAGGCTTCGTTCATCAGAAGATGTTTATCAGCGACGACGAAATCGCAACCGACGGCACCATCAATTTGGATTATCGCTCACTTTATCTCCACCAAGAATGCGGCACCGTGATCATGAAAAGCTCGACCGTTTTCAAAATGAAACAAGATTTCCTCGACACTTTGGCCGTTTCTCACGAAGTCACCCTCGATGAATGGAAAGGGTGGCACGAAAAGAAATGGTTCAAATGGGCTTTATTGCGCCTCGTCGCCCCGTTATTATAAAGGAGGAAAACTTTTATGAACTTTTTCAGGAAAGTCTATTGCCGCAGCTTCCAAGGTGTTGTTAACCTCGCCGCTCACTTCATGAATTTCAAAGAACCCGAACTTCTTTCGGGCGAAGGCGCTTCCGAAAAAGCCAAAGACGTTTTGAAGAAACGCGGCTTTCTTCGTCCTTTGATCGTCACCGATCCTGGCGTTTATTCTTTCGGACTCACCAAAAACCTTGAGGCGTCTTTGAGCGCCGCTGGCTATACTTACGCCCTTTATAAAGATGTCGTCGCCAATCCGACGTTCGATTGCATCAATGAAGCCAAGGCCTTGGCCGAGAAAAACAATTGCGATTGCATCATCGCCGTCGGCGGTGGTTCTTCGATGGATACCGCCAAAACGGTTGGAGCATTGCTCGCCAACCCCCATTCCAGTATTGTCAAAATGCGGGGCATTCTCAAAGTCCATAAACGCTATCCGCTTTTGATTGCCATTCCGACGACGGCCGGAACGGGAAGCGAAGCGACGGTGGCTGCGGTGGTCGTCAATCCGAAAACCCATGAAAAATTTGCGATTAACGATCCGAAACTCATCCCGCAAGTGTGCATTCATGATTCTTCCCTCTTAGCAAAATTGCCACCCAAAATCATCGCTTCGACTGGCATGGATGCTTTAACTCACGCCGTTGAGGCCTTTATCGGTCACGAACGGACAGCGAAAACCAAGCGCTACGCGATTGAAGCGGTGCGCCTAATCGATGGCAATCTTTATGCTTTCTATCAGGATCCGAGCAATGAAAAAGCTCGTCTTGCCATGCAGCGTGCAGCCTATTTGGCTGGTGTTTCTTTCACGCGGAGCTATGTTGGCTACGTCCACGCCATCGCCCACTCGTTGGGGGGTCAATACAATGTCCCGCATGGTTTAGCGAATGCGATTATTTTGCCGCATGTTCTCCGCGCTTTTGGTAAGAGCGCCGATAAGCCGCTTTCACGTTTAGCGGAAGCCTTGACTTTGACCAAGCCTTCGATTTCCCGGCACGATAAAGCTCTGGCTTTCATCGCCTGGATTGAAGAAATGAATGCGAAAATGGGGATTCCTAAGACTTTCGATCACGTGATCAAGAGCGAAGATATCCCAGTTTTGGCCGCGCGGGCGGATAAAGAAGCCAACCCGTTATATCCGGTGCCGAAAGAAATGGATAAGAAAGAGCTGATGATGCTCTATAAGGAGATAGATCCGCAATGATATTAGAAAGCGTCGAGATGGATGGGGTCACCTTTTTGAAGATGACAAACGCGGTCGGCTTGAGCGTTTTGCTCTCCGACTATGGGGCAGGCATTTATGAGATCCGCTACCTTGGCGAGGCGATGAATATCGCCCCGAAAGACAAAAAAGCATGGCTTAAAAGCGATGCGTATTTCGGGAAAACGGTCGGCCGTTTGGCGGGTCGGGTCGCAAACGGGAAACTCGATTATCTTGGCAAAACCTACACCCTTTCCGTGAATGAAGGCAAAAATACCCTCCATGGCGGGAAGGAAGGCTTCTCCTATCGCCTTTTCAAAATGGACGTGGTCCATCTTGGCGACGGCGTCGCCGCGGACTTCTATTTGATTTCGCCCGCCCTCGACATGGGCTTCCCTGGCGAATGTGCCCTTCGAGTTCGCTATTTCCTCAAGGAAGACGAGCCGCTTCTTCGGATTTCCTATCAGAGCAAAGTGAGCGAACAAACTCCGCTCAATTTCACTTGCCATACCTACTTCAACCTCGGCGGGGAGAAAAATGTTGACCGCCATCTCCTTCAGGTGAAGTCGCATCAGAGCGAAACTTATGATTCTTCCTTGATCCCTCAGGGCTTCAAAGCTTCGCCCTCTTGCCTGGATTTCTCGGAAAAGAAACGGGTCGGAAAAGACATTGATGATCCCTATTTGCTCAATTCGCGAACAGCGGGCTATGATCACTGTTTCCTCTTTTCAAATAACGATGGGGGCGTAGTTCTTTCGCTTGAAAGCGAGCATTTCCTCTTCGAACTCAAGACTTCGCTTCCTGCCGTCCAGATTTATAGCGACAATTATCCCCATCCGGAGATGCCGCTTAATAATGGCCAAATGGAAGAGCGCCATTCGGGCTTAGCGATTGAACCTGTTTATGCGCCTTTGGATTATCACGCGATGACCGCGTTACCCTTCGAGACGAAAAAAGATTTTATCGAATATCACTTCAGCAAAAAAGGAGAATAAGACATGATTGAAAAAACCATTAAAGAGGCGATTTTTTACGCCGAAAAACATTTGGATTTACGCGAAGAGGATGTCGATTATTTTACCAATTTGCTTTTAGCGCATTTTCATGCGAGCGCTCCCTATGAAGGAACGATTGATGAAGAAAAGATCGCCCAGTATTCCTTACCCGATCCGATCGTGAACGATATCATTGCCCACGATGTGAGTTTGGGCATGGATGAAGGCGAAGCGGAACGCGATGCCATTTATGTCCTTGGCTTATTGTCTCCGACCCCGCACGAAGTCGATGATGCGTTTAATGCCCTCTATGATATCGCTCCGGAAAAAGCCACCGAATATCTCTATCAACTTTCCATCGCCAACGATTACATCGCCAAAAGCAAAGTGGATCAGAACCTCTATTGGGATGCCCATTACGAGAAAGGCTCGCCCCTTGAGATCTCAATCAATCTTTCGAAGCCTGAGAAAAATAACAAAGACATCGCGAAATTGAAGACGATGAAAGCGACGGGCTATCCGAAGTGCCTTCTTTGCAAAGAAAACGTGGGCTTTGAAGGAAGCGCCTCTCACCCAGCTCGAGAAAACATCCGTTTCGTCCCCGTGATGCTTGGCGGAGAAACGTGGTATCTTCAATATTCTCCTTATGTTTATTATTCGCACCATTGCATCGTTTTCTATAGTCAACACGTCCCGATGCTCATCGCCCCGAGGATTCTCAACTGCCTTTTGGATTTCGTCGAGATCTTCCCGCATTTCTTCATCGGCAGCAATAGCGACCTCCCGATCGTCGGCGGTTCGATTCTGAACCACGAGCACTTCCAAGGAGGCGGTCATCTTTTACCGCTTCTTCGCGCTGGAGACAAAGAGGTCATTTTCACCAGCTCAAAAGGCAGCGTTCTCTCGATTGTCGATTTCTATAACACCGCGCTGAAGATCGAAGGAAAAGATCGAGAAGATGTCTGGGCTTTAGCCTCGAAGATTCTCACTTTCTGGCGCCAATATGATGATCCGGAAAACCAAATTCTCTCTCACGAAGGCGAAGAGAGCCATTCGACCTGCACCCCCTTTGCCCGCAAGACGGAAAAAGGCTATGCGATTTATCTTATTCTCCGCAATAACATCTGCACCAAAGACTATCCCGATGGTCTCTTCCATGCCCATCCCGAATATCACCATATCAAGAAGGAAGGCATCGGTCTCATCGAAGCGGCTGGCCTCTTCATTTTGCCCGCCCGCATCAAACGGGAAATGAGTGAAGTGGAAGATGCGGTGAAACGGAACTTAAGCGAAAAAGAATATCTCGCCTTATATCCTGATCTTTCGATTTTCGGAGCGATGGTCAAAGAGTTAAAAGAAACGGGCGAGAGCGCCGAGACTTACATCAATAACGTCTGCCGCGAGATTTTACGCAATGTCGCGGTCTTCAAAGACGATGAAAAAGGGCAAAGAGGCTTGCATAAATTTTTAAAGGAGGCCTTAAAATGACGGAACAAGAAGGCTTAAAAAAAGCCGCCGAACTTTTTGAGAAGAACTACCACGAGAAACCCCAGCGTTCCTTCATGAGTTATGGCCGGTTGGAGATCATCGGCAATCATACCGATCACCAGCATGGACATTGCATTGTCGCCGGCTGTTCGTTAGGCATTAAAGGCGCGGTCTCATCGAGCCAAGATGGTCTCATTTCCATCGCCTCGGAAGGCTATGGTCGCTTTTCGTTCCCTTATAACGATTTGGACATGAAAGAAAGCGAAAAGGGCACCTCGATTTCCTTAGCCCGCGGCGTGTTGGCGGGCTTGAAGAAAAAAGGCTATGCGGTCGGCGGTTTCCACGCGGCGATCAATAGCGATATTTTCTCGGGAGCTGGCGTTTCTTCCAGCGCGGCTTACGAACTCTTCGTCGCCGAAGTTGAAAACGTTCTTTATAACCAGGGCAAATTGCCCCGCATCGAATTGGCGAAAGCCGGTCAATATGCTGAAAACGTTTACTTTGGCAAGGCCTCGGGACTTCTCGATCAATGCGGTTCGAGTTTCGGCGGGGTCCAGTTCTTGGATTTCACCGATATGGCAAACGTCAAAGTCGAATCTTTGCCTTTCCCGAAATGGCCGCTCAAAATCCTTTTGATTAATCCTGGCGCTTCCCACGCCGGGCTTAGTGATCTTTATAGCGAGATGCCGCTCGATATGAAAGCGGTGGCTAAAGCCGTTTATGGAAAAGAAGTTCTTTCGGAAGTGCCGCTAGAAGAATTCTATAGCAAGATTTTCCTTCCGAAGCTTCCCGTCAATGAAAGGCAGCGGCTCCGGGCTCTTCATTATGTCGAGGAAGATCAACGGACGATCCGAGCGAAAGAAGCCTTCAAGAGCAACAATATGGACATGTTCCTTGAAATGGAAAGAGCGAGCGAACTCTCCCAGATGAGTTTGCTTCATAACGTGATGATTCCTTCTCATTACGAAGGCTCGCCGCTTGAGGCCGTGAACCGGGCCAACATGCTTCTTCGCCATGGCTCTGCTCGAGTGATGGGTGGCGGCTTAGCCGGAAGCATCATCATCTTCATCGATGAAAAAGAATGTGCTTCTTTCGTTGAGAAGATGGAAGTTTATTACACGAAGGATAAGATCGTCGAAGTGAGCATTCCGGAGATTGGCGCTCACGAAGTGAAATAAATCCACGGGGCTTTTGCAGGGGATTTTGCTTTTCTATCCGCAGCAAGAGCGAAGTGTGTTAAAGTAATTCTTAATTGAGGTAATCAAAATCATGAATCGTGTTTCCGGGGTTCTTTGCCCCATCAGTGCGCTCCCGTCGCGTTTCGGGATTGGCGATTTCGGAAAAGAAGGTCGGCGTTTCGTCGATCTCATCAAAAAGTCAGGCTTCCACCTTTGGCAGATTCTGCCTTTGAACCCCTTAGGTTATGGACATTCGCCTTATCAGCCCTTCTCGAGCTTCGCCCTTGAAGAACTCTATGTTGACCTTGACGCTTTGGCCGATAAAGGTTTATGCGCCAAAGCCCCAGACTTCCATAAGGACGCCTTAAAGGTCGATTATGAAGCGATTCGCATCTTTAAGGAACCCTACCTCAAAGAGGCCTTCCGCAAAGAGATGAAGAAAGACCCCGGTTGCCTTTCTCATTTCATCGCTACCCACACTTGGGTTTTGGCCTGGAGTCTCTTCATGATGAACAAACGCCGGAATGGCATGGGTTCATGGGAGACGTGGCCGAAAGAGCAACAGGAGATGATTTCTTCGAATCCGTCGCTCACCATTCAAGAGGAAGAAGGCGCCCGCTACGAGATTTGGCTTCAAAAGACGCTTTATGAAGAGTGGAAACTCCTCAAAGACTATGCCAACGCGAATGGAATCCGTCTCATTGGCGATGTTCCTTTCTATGTGGGATTCGATTCTTGCGATGTTTGGGCGAATCAAGATACCTTCTTATTGGATCCGAAGAGCAAAGAGCCGCTTTGGATTGCCGGCGTCCCCCCAGATTATTTCTCGAAAACTGGCCAGCGTTGGGGCAATCCGATTTATAACTGGGATCTTTTGGAGAAACGGGATTTCTCCTTCATCATCAATCGCTTGAAGCTCAATGGTGAGCTTTATGACGTGATTCGCCTTGATCATTTCCGGGCTTTTGATACCTATTGGAAGATCCCCGCTTCTTGTCCGACCGCCGTTGAAGGCGCTTGGATTGAAGCTCCGGGCTATAAGCTTTTCGATATCTTCTTCAAGCGGGTTCCGAATTTGGAAATCATCGCCGAAGACTTGGGCGATCTCCGTCCGGAAGTCCTCGTGCTCCGCGATCACTATTCTTTCCCGGGCATGAACGTGGTGGAATTCACTTTCCACGATGCTGAAATCGTGAAGAAGCCGGGCTACGACCGTGAGAACATGGTCGCTTATCTCGGCACGCATGATAACGATCCGCTCAAGAGCTATTTCTCGCTGCTTCCGAAAGAAGAGCAAGCAAACTGGATCAAGGTTCTGGACCAAAAGAAGATCGGCGAGGGCGACATCAATGAACGTCTCATTGCTTACGAACTCTCGTTGCGTGCGAAATACGCCATCTTCGCGATTCAGGATTTACTCGATCTTGGCAATGAAAGCCGCCTCAATAAGCCCGGCATCATCGACGATGTGAACTGGACCTGGCGGATGAAGGATTTCTCCTCTTTCGAAGCCAAGACTGAGCATTTCTTAACCCTTAATCAGCAATATCACCGATAATAGACGCATGATCAAAGTAGGACTCGTTTCTTTAGGATGCGCTAAAAACCTCATTGACAGTGAGATGATTTTGGCGATGTTTACTGCCGATGAATATAAGCTGACGGACAACCCCGCTGAAGCCGATTTGCTCATTGTGAACACCTGCGGTTTCATTGAGGAAGCCAAGGAAGAAGCCATCGATACGATTCTCAATATGGCTCAATATCCTGGCAAACTCTGCGTGGTTGGCTGTTTTGTCGAACGAAATTTGGAAGAGTTGAAGAAAAGCATCCCCGAAGTCGATCTTTGGGTGCCTTTAAAAGACTATTCTCACCTTCACGAGAAGATCGAGGAGCTTTTAGGGACTAAAGATTTGCGCCCCTTGAACCCGCTTCACCGGGTCGTTTCCACTCCAGATTATGCTGCCTATCTTCGCATTAGCGAAGGCTGCAATAATTTTTGCGCTTTCTGCGCGATTCCTTATATCCGGGGCCGCTTCGTTTCAAGGCCCTATGATGAAGTCCTTTTAGAAGCGGAGACGCTCAAGAAAGCTGGTGTCAAAGAGATTTCGTTAGTGAGCCAGGACACGACGATGTATGGCTTTGATTTCCCGACGCATCATCCCAATATCATCGATTTATTAAAAGCGCTCGATAACATGGGCTTCTATTCGATCCGTCTTCTTTATCTCTACCCCGACGAAATCACGGATGAACTTTTGGAGTGCGTTCATTCTTCGCACTCGATCAAACATTATTTTGATATCCCCATTCAGTGCGCTTCAGACCATCTTTTAAAATTGATGAAACGCCATGGGACCGCTCAAGAAGAAAAAGAGCTCTTTCGGAAGATTAAGTCTTTGATGAGCGATGCGGTTTTACGCACGACCTTGATCGCTGGCTTCCCGGGCGAAAGCGAAGAAGATCAAAAGGAAACGCTGTCTTTCTTAAAGGAAGTTCAATTCGATCACTTGGGTGTTTTCCCTTATTCGCGGGAAGAAGGGACGGCAGCTTATAACTATCCTCACCAGATTGCGAAAGCGACAAAACTGAAACGCCGTGACGAGATCATGGACTTGCAGCGGAAGATCTCACACGAACGGAATATGAGCCACGTCGGTGAAACGATGGAAGGCTTAGTGACCGGTTACGATAAAGAGAAGAATTATTACACGCTCCGCAGCTACTGGAATGCGCCCGACGATATTGATGGGAATTTATATTTTTCCTCGCAAATCCCCCTTAAAATGGGTCAAATTGTCCATGTCAAAATCACCTCGTGCTTCATTTATGACCTTTTAGGAGAACGGGTCGACTAATTGTTTTCGTAGGTCGGCTTTGTTTTTAAGTGGCTCCAAAGAATTGCGGCGATCGTTGCCGGGACGCCAAGGAAGAAGAGCATCCAAAGTTTCCAACCCTGTCCATCGCTTAAGTCTAAGCCTAGTTCAAGGTAGATTGCTGTAATGAAAGTCCACGAGAAGCAAGTTACGTAAAAAGGGCGATAAACTCTTGGCCCCCAAATGGCATTGAAGATGAAAATCACAAGAAAAGAAAGCGGGATTGCCCAAACAAAGGCCATCCAGTAGACATTGTGATAAAGAATATCGGAACCAATGCAGGCAACGATAGCCAAAATCCAGACTAAAGAAGTGGCGAGGGCGGTGATGACCGTTTTGTTGACTTCCGAAGCCTTAGGCGATGGAAAGTCCTTTTTGTTTTCAGGTGTTATTTGATGGGTAAGATAGTCTAAAGACACATTATAAAAATCTGCTAATTGTTGTAAAACCTCAATGCTTGGGAGGGCTTCGCCATGCTCCCATTTCGAGACCGCTTTGTCCGAATAAGAGAACTTTTCAGCCAACTCGTTTTGCGTCAATTTCTTGGCTTTTCGAAGCTCGGTGAGGTTATGTGCGATATTACTTTTGATATCTTCCACGGAAAAGATTTTAGATGATTTGTGACGGAAAAGCAAGATGGTAGCGAATGACTCTCGGGAAAAGAGAGTTGGTGAATCTCTCTCTTTTGGCGAGATTGGACTCTCTTGTCAAGGTTTGAATCAAGATAGACAAAAAACGACCTTCTTCTTTTATACTTATTTCGCCCCAAAAAAGGGACTTTTTATGAAAGAAAACGAAATGTCTAAAACGGTCTACTACCAAGATGCTCTCAATGACGAGTTTTCAGGAATCCCGCCCAAAAATTTTTATATCCCAAAAGATTATGTTTATATCCACAAAAATATTTTCTATCGATTTGTGACTTTCATCGTTTATCGCCTCATCATGACCCCGATCGCTTTTTTCCATAATAAGTTTGCTCTTCACCAAAAAATCGTTAATCGCAAGGCTTTGAAAATTTCTCGGAAAAAGGGTTATTTTGTTTACGGTAATCACACTCAACAATTGGGAGGCGCTTATACGCCGAACATGGTTTGCTTCCCGAAAAAAGTTTATGTCGTGGTTTCGCCCGATAATCTCGCTGTTAAAGGTCTGAAGATTATTCTCGAAATGAGCGGTGCTATCCCCTTACCCTCAACCCTTGAAGGCATGGGCAAAATGATGGAAGCCATGGAGAAACGTTGCGTTCAAGGTCACGTTATCTGCATTTATCCTGAAGCTCATATTTGGCCTTATTGCACTGAAATTCGTCCTTTTAAATCTGTCTCATTCAAATACCCTGCTCGCTTTGGAGCACCTGTGTATGCCTTTACTGATACCTATAAAAAAAGGCGTTTTGGTAGCAAACCTCGCATCGTGACTTTCGTTGATGGACCTTTCTATGCCGATCCTAAACTTTCGCTCAATGAGCAGGCTCAATCCTTGCGCGATCAAGTTTATAACGCGATGGTTTCCCGGGCGAAAAAAGAAAGTACGTATACCATCATCAACTACGTTAAACGGGAGGAGGGAAAAGTTCATGATTAATTTGGTTTACTGCGGAAATGCAGGGATTTTTAAAGGAATCCTGATGTCCTTATACTCGGCTCAAACCGCCACGAAGGATGCCTTGGATGTCTTCATTCTTACCGGAGACTTCACCGATCTTGATCCCCGGTTCATCGCAATTAGCGATAAACAAACGCTCTACTTAGAAAAGATGGTTCAGAAGATCAATCCCGCAAGCCACGTCAATCGTCTCGATGTCGCGCCCTTGTTCCGGGAAGCCTTATCGCATTCACCGAACCTTCATACTTCGTATACTCCTTACACTCTACTGCGTCTTTTTATGGATAAGATTCCTTCGCTTCCGAAGAAGATTCTCTATCTTGATGCCGACACCGTTGTGATGAAGGACTTAGGCAATCTTTATGCGGTGGACCTCCAAGACAATTACTTCGCTGGGGTTCTTGACGCTTATGGCCGCTATCTCATTTCGCCGCATTATTGCAATGCCGGCGTCTTGCTCTTCAACCTTGAAAAAGCCAAGCAGGATGGGATCTTCTCGAGCTGCCTCAAGCTTCTCGATCGCAAGCATTACTTCTTCCCGGATCAGACGGTATTCAATAAAGTCTGCAAGCACCATAAGCTCTATCTCCCACGGGAGTTCAATGAGCAGAAGAAACTTCGCCCCTCGACGGTGATTCGTCACTATTGCAATCAGCCACGCATCTTCCCTTATGTTCATGCGATGGTTGCCAAGCCTTGGGATATTGAAAGAATCCATAAGGTTTATAAGACTTCAATTCACGACAAACTCTATCGTGAATGCAAAGCGCTTTGGGAGGAATTCGATCATGAATAACTATTATCTCTATGCCGCCTTCATCTTCGGATTTTTGCTTTTGGGTGTCTTAGTAGCTTATTTCCCCCGCATGATCGCATGGTTTGGCTTCTTGCTTCCTTACGAACATCTCCATAACGATGAAAAGAAGCGGATTGCCGTTCTCGTCCCGGCTCGAAACGAAAGTGCCGTTATCTCGCCCTTGCTCGACTCCTTATCTCAACAGACTTATTCGAATTTCGAGGTCTTCGTTATTGTCAAAGATCCTCGTGACGCCACCATTGCATTGGCTCAAGCAAAAGGTTTTCACGTTCATGTCGAGAGCGACCAAACCTGCAAATCGGATGCCCTTGATGGTGCTATCCAGGGCATTATCTCCGCAAATCCCAATTCTTTTGATGCTTTTTTAATCTTGGATGCCGATACCATGATTCACCAGGACTACTTGGAAGAAATGAATAATGCCATGGCCTCTGGTCGTGACGTCATCGTGAGTAAGAAAATCGTGAAAAACTATTTTTTGGGGAAGGGCTCTTTGTCCTTTCAGGGCGCCGCGAATGGCTATATTTGGACTCTTTTTGATGAAATGGGCAATCGCTACAAGAGCTTACACCATATCGCGTTATTTACTGTCGGCAGTGGGTTATTAATTTCCAAGAAAATCATTCTCCGCAATGGAGGATGGCCTTTCAAAGCCACATTGACGGAAGACTGCGAACTCGCTGGGGACATCATCGCCAATCATGACAGCACCTATTACGCTCCGTTTGCTCCGATTTATATGGAAGAAGCCCCGACGTTAGAGATGACCAACAAACGACGCAATCGTTGGATGGGCGGTTTAACGAGCGCTCAGCGAATCTATCGCTATAAAGATTTTTCGATGGGAACGATCGCTGATAACTATTTCTCCTACTCCATTTTTATTTCCTATCTCTACTTTGCCTTGTTAACGGGCTTCGCTATTGGAAATGGCGTTGCTGCTATCGTCCATTTTTTCATCAATGATCCGATTTGGATTTGGCCTTTTTATTCTTCACTTGCCGCTTTTGCTTTGATTTATCTTTCTTTCTTCTTCATGGCCCTTGTGGCGTTCTTTGCTTCGCTTCACGATGTGAAAGGCCATTGGGTTTTCCGGATTTTGACGATTTTCTTTGTTCCTCTTCATTATTTAGGCTATTTCCCGATCATGATTAAAGTCTTTGCTGGCAAAGGTGAAAAAGCCTGGGAAGAAATCGCCCGCGTCAAGGAGACTCGTTAATTATGGCGAAAGAGTCATTGACCCGCGAGCAAGTCCGCCAGCGCTATCTCGCCTTCGAAAAAGAAGGTAAGTTTGATCAGCATGTTGATCCGATTGATTACGATATCGTCATTCCTGTTACCAAGGATTATCACTACTACCCGAAAGGGCTCAAAGAGACTTTGACGAAAAAACTCCGCTACGATTTTGTCGTGAAACCTTTTATGCGCCACGTCAATCATTCTTTCCTTGAGACCGAAGTGGTGGGTAGAGAAAATCTCCGTGGGATCAAGAAAGCTATGGTTACCTGCAACCACGTCCAGATGTTTGATTGCATTGCCCTCAAGAAGGCCATGAAAGGTCATGAATTAAACATTGTAGCCGCCAGCTTCAACAATTTTAGGGGGAGTTTGGGGGACGCCATGCGCGCTTCTGGAATGCTGCCGCTTCCGGAAAAGTTCGATGGAATGAAGAACTTTGAGGATGCTTTAGCCACGTCATTTCAGAAGAATCATTTCGTCCTTTTTTACCCAGAACAATCCGAGTGGTGGTATTACCGCAAAGTTCGTCCTTTCAAAGACGGAGCATTCCATTATGCGATTCAGTTCAACGTCCCGATTATTCCCTGCTTCATTTCTTTCGCTCCTCGGAAGAAAGCGATCAAAGATCCGGAAGGCATGTATCCCGAACGGATGATCGTTCATATCCTCTCTCCGATTTATCCGGAAGAGGGCGCTAACTTTTCATCCGAACGTCTCCGGCTTAAAAACGCGACCTTCGAAGCCACAAAAAACTGCTATGAAAACGTCTACGGAATCCCTCTTTCTTACACCGAGTAAGTTTTTCTCTTGTCAAGACGACTCCGACAACCTATAATTCTTCACGCTGTCAATTGTTATTAAGCCCTTCACGAGAGGGGAGTTAGCAAGGGATGGCTGCCATCGAAAAAATACGGTTACGTAGAATGGAAATGGCAAATTGCCCCGCTAGTTAAACGGCATAACGGGTCCATGGTAAGGACCAATCCGTAGTTCGACTCTGCGGCGGGGCACCAATTGATAAAAACACTCGATTAAATCGAGTGTTTTATTTTTTTAGGTTATTTTTTGAATATCGCATTGGGAGCGAGGCAAGGGTTTTTGAAGCCGTGAATCTGTGATTTATGAAAATTTAATTTTATAAAATTTATAGATAACTAAATTGTTTCTTTTCTAAGGAAAACACCTAATCGGTCTTTCCGTACCGAAACTTTAAAATGTTAAAAATAACCGATAAAACCTATACTTCTAATTATTGATTTACCGATTGAAATTGCTTGTAACTTATCGGGATTCTTTGGTAATGTAAAGCCAAAGGAATTTTATAAATATGGAAGAAAGAACGCTCGAAACCACCTTTCCATCGCGGCCGAGGATGGAACTTTTTGCCAAATGGTTGATGTTCACGGCAGCCATTCTTTTTATGGCGATTATGGCGATGTTCTATCCGGTGGAAGCCAATATCCCTTTGATTGTTATCCCTTCGATTCTGGTTTTGATTTTTGCTAAACCTGTCTTCTTTGAAAAGATGAAACTGACCACGCTTGTTATCATGCGGATCATCATCGTCTTTGCGGCCTTTCGTCTCTTTAATCCTCAAATTTACGTCGATGTGATTCTTTTAATGTTGATCATCAATATCTTAGAAGCGACGTTCACCGATCTTCTCAAACACAAGAAATACTTCAACGCAATCAGCGGCTTTGCTCTTGCGCTCGGGGTTATCGCTTTAAAAGGAAGCTGGGCGTATGGAGCGCCGATTGGGAATTACTATCTCGTTTACGGTCCGACCTTTGCCGTAACTTTCTGTTATGTGATTGCTTATACCTTATGGAACTGGATCTTTGTCACCGATGAATTCTCGCCGAGCGTTTCTTTGATGCACGTCGGTTTCTTGACGGCGCCGATCTTCGGCTGCCTTGCCACTTTAGGGTTAGGGGCTTTTGGCGGCTTTGGCATGTGGCTCTTATTGCGGGCGAATACCCTTTCGATCGGCGGCTGGCTCCAAATCAGTTCCAAAGGCTGGTTCGAAAAAGAATTCTATTCCCCGAAATTTGCCGCTTTCATTGCTTGGACGCATAAAAGAGTTCCGCAGATTATCTTCATGATCATCAACTTGACGCTCATCGGCGTTTGCATCGGCATTGCCGCCTCGATGAACGCCATCGGTTATACGCCAGCTCCCTGGACGATTTAACACGAAGTAGCCCTGAAAAAAGGTCACCCGGAATTCTCCCCGGGTGACCTTTATTCGTTATTAGAACTTTCCGTAATGGACCTTTTTCGGATCGAAGCGTTCGACTTGAACTTTTTTCTCGCCCGCTTTTCCAAAACAGAGGGCCGCAACGGGGATGAAGCCATCCGGCAAATGGAAGTGTTTGATGAGAGCGTTATAGAAGTCGCTTTGCCATTTGATTCCAGCCCAAAGAGAATCGTAGCCCAAACTCTTTGCCGCTATGAGCATATTCTCGGCGCAACAGGCACAATCTTCGGTCAAGAATTCATTGGTCGGATTCTTATTGCTATCGCCGACGATTAAAACCGTGAGAGCGGTGGTAGCCATGATTTCACAGGTAGGTTTGTAGGGCGTCAATTCATGCCAAAAAGCATTGTCGGTATTGACGATAAATTCATAGGGGCGACGATTCATAGCTGAGGGGGCTTCGAATCCTGCCGTTAAAATCGTTTTGATCTCCTCTTCTTTCATTTTGCACGGCTCGTATTTGCGGATGGAGATCCGTTTCGATAAACATTCCAAAGTATCCATTAATCAACCTCTTTCACTGTAATTATACCCTAAAAGCCATCTTTTTTCCTTTCTTTTCTATCTCGTTTTTGATACGACATAGCCAAGAAAAACTCAAATGAGTATAATGAATTTCGAGGTATTTTATGAAGATTGCAATCTCGGCTGAAACGACTGTCGATTTACAAAAAGACTTACTCGATTTTTATTCAATCTCGACCGTGCCATACACTCTGATCTTTGGCGAAAAAGCGCAATTCGATGGCATCGTCGTTGGCGAAGACCTTTTTAAGTATACGGAAGAGACGGGAAAATTAGCGAAAACTTCATGCGTCAATTTGGCGCAGTTCCAAGCCCATTTTAAGAAATTGTTAGCGGATTCTGATTACGTGATTCACTTCTCGCTTTCCAGTGATATGTCCGCTTCTTATTCGAATGCGGTTAATGCGGCGAATGAGCTTGGTGGCAAGGTTGCGGTCATCGATTCGAGAACCCTTTCGACTGGCATTGCCCTCCAATGCATCTATGCGAAGAAACTCGTTGATGCGGGTTATCCTTTTGAAGATGTCGTCAAAATGGTTAAAGAACGGGTGCCCTTTACCCAGGCGTCTTTCGGCTGCGAAGCCGTTAATTATCTTTATAAGGGCGGGCGCTGCTCGGCCATGGCTGCCTTAGGCGCTAATATCCTTCACATTCGCCCCCAAATCATTGTCAAAGATGGCAAGATGATTTCCGGAAAGAAATTCCGCGGACCGATGGAGAAGTGGGTCATGGATTATGTTGAGACGACCCTCCAAGAGTTTAATCATCCCGATTACGATGAAGTCTTCATCACCTATTCTTCGGCTCCCGACGATGTGGTTGATAAAGTGAGAGAGCGGCTTAAGCAAGCGGGTTTCAAACACATCATGAATACTTATGCTTCGGGGACGGTCAGCTGCCACTGTGGTCCGCATACTTTGGGTATTCTCTACTTTAATGACGGTCCTCATCCGGTCAAGAAAGCCTAATTCCGATCATTCCTAACGCCCTCTCATCAGGGCGTTTTTTATT
>DAISHV010000008.1:0-28630 GCA_036822315.1 Bacillota bacterium
CGAAAACGGCCATTTGGTCGCGTTAGGCATCCCTCATTTGCTGGTATATACAGGAAAAAAATCCCCATTAATGGGGATTAGTCAACTTTCGCGAGACCAATCAGGAGTAGCCTTTGTGCTCTTGAGACAAATCACGGCATTCGATTTGAAGACGCTTCAACTCTTTTAAGGCGACTTCCCGAGCATCACTATCGCCACATCCGCTAGCGGAAACATCCACGACGATATGGGCATTGGGGCAAGCGGCCTTAGCGATGATGGCGTTACTGAGGACGCACATCGAGAGATCAAGTCCGCAAAGAACAATCGTCTCATAATCCTTCTTTTGGAGATACTCGCCCAAGGCTAAAGAAGGAAAAGTTTCTTTTTCAAAAACCCTGTAATTCCTGCTTCGATTTTCCAAATCCCCGTAGAATTTAGCTCCATCCGTGCCGCTTTGGCAATGGAGAAGAGGTAAGTTTCGGCCTTCTTCGGTATGGAGATAATTCTCTTGATGGAGGTCGCGGGTAAAAACAATTTCATCCCCCGCCTCTTCAAAAGAATCAAGCAAGGAGAGAATCCGGTCGTAATAAGCATCCGCTCCGGCAAAGCCAAGAGAGCCCTTCACGAAATCGTTTTGGTAATCCACGACGATGAGAAGTCTTTTCACGGTTTTTATTTTAGGACTTTTCTTTGCGGAACGAAACCCCTTTTTTCGCGCAAACCCATTCGCAGTGATTATAATGGTAAAAAGAAAGAAAAAAGGTTTCTGAAAGCCGAGGGAAAAGCGTAAATGAAAGCGCTTGCATTCAGCCTAAAGAATGCTTAGAATACCCTACCGGCCCGATAGAGGCCTCAGGAAAAAAGTATGCAATTCACAGTAACTTTGAACGGAAAAACGACAAAACACGAAAAGAAAATCCAAGCTCTTGATCTCATCGATGCGAAAGATCCGAAGAAAAAAGAATATGTCTGCGCCAAAATCAATAACCGCGTGCGTGAACTCACCTACGATATTTATTATGATTGCACCGTTGAGTTTTTGACGGTCACTGACCACGAAGCGATGAAAATTTACGAAGCGTCGCTCCGCTACGTCGTGGCGATGGCTTTTCACAACGTCTATCCCAAACTTAAAATTCGCTTCGCCTATAACGTCTCGCGCTGCATCTCGATCCACCTTCTCGATCCGAAGATCGTCGCCACCACGGCAATGCAAATTAAAGTGGATCACGAGATCGAATCCATCATCAAGGCCGATTACCCGCTCAAACGCTTGGTGGTTTCCAATGCCGAAGCCGCCAAAATCTATAACGAGCGAGGCTACGAAGATAAACTCGCCATTCTCCAATATCGTCCTGAGAAAACCGTTCACCTTTATGAATGCAATGGCTATCTCAACTATATGTATTCGCACATGGTCCCCTCGACGGGATATCTCAATAAGTACAAGCTGCGGCTTTATACCCCGGGCTTCCTCCTTCAATATCCGCGGAGCGAATGCAATGGCGAGATCCCCGAATTCGAGGATGCTCCGACCTTCGGCCGCACTTTACGCGAAGCCCATGACTGGGCCAAGGTTGTCGGAGTTGACACCGTCGCTCACATCAATGATGAAATTCAAAGCGCGGGTGCCATCGAGTTTATTAACGTCTGCGAAGACCGAATCTCCCGTCAACTTGTTGAATTAGGACAGTTGATCGAAGACGACATCCATAACGTCCGCCTCATCTGTGTGGCAGGCCCCTCGAGTTCGGGCAAAACGACGTTTGCCAACCGCTTAAGAATCGAACTGCTCTCGCGCGGAATTCGCCCCATTCGCATTTCGATTGATGACTATTACAAGCATGGCGACGATATTCCCAATGGCGAAGATGGCAAGCCCGACTACGAAGCCCTCAACGCTTTGGATATCGACTTCTTTAACCAAAATATGCTCGACCTCATCAATGGCGAAGCAACCGATTTGCCCAAGTTTGACTTTCAAAAGGGCCAACGGGTCGTCGGACGGCGCGTTAAGCTGAATCCGGAAGAGCCGATCATCATTGAAGGCATCCACGCGCTCAATGACAAACTCACCACCGCCATTCCACAGAACGCGAAGTTTAAGATTTTCATCGCTCCGCAAGCTCAGATTAACCTTGATGATCACAATCCGCTTTCGCTCACGGATCTCCGGTTGCTCCGTCGCTTAGTCCGCGATAAGAAATTCCGCGGTTCGGCTGCTGAAGAAACCTTTGAGATGTGGCCGAAAGTCCGGGCGGGAGAGTTCAAGTGGATTTACCCGAACCAAGAAGGCTCGGATTACGTCTTCAATTCCTTCATGCCTTACGAATTACCCGTCATGAAAAAATACGCGATGCCCTTATTAGGAGCCATCGATAAAGAATCAATTTATTACCCCGATGCCGAGCGTCTCATGCGGATGCTCAAGTTCTTCCGCGATATGCAAGACGAGTGGATTCCGTCCAACTCGCTCATGCGCGAATTCATCGGTGGCAGCTGCTACGCTGACGTCTGATCCGTTTAAGGTTTGTTGAAAAAGCCAGGCATTCCGAGATCTTTGCTCGAGGCCTGGCTTTTCCTTTGCTCTTCAATTAATGACGAATGAGGGAAGACACTTGCTCATAGATCTCAAGAGCTTTCTCCTCGGGGATTCCCGCTTCTCGAGCGACGGCGAAAAGGTCTTCATTACTGGGGTTATCCTTGCCATTTGCGCTCATCTCGTGCCCGTAAAGGTAGGGCGTACTCGTTAAGTCAAAAGCGGGCGATAAGACATAACCTTTTTCTTTTTCGTCATAAAGAAAAGCAAAATTTTTCCCATGATCGTCTTTGTTTTGGATGAGAACATTAAAGACCATCCGTCGATAACCTTCGAGTAAATCGGATGGGGATTTGCAGATTTTTTTGATGACTTGAAGAAGATGGATGTAATCCAAAACAGGATTCCGATAAGAAACCTCAAGCAGCCCCGAAAGCGAAACCATGTGAAGAGGGAGCCCTTCGTTCCTATCGAAACGTTTCGCGCCGAAATAGCCTGGGGTTTTTAGGGAAGGGAAAAGGCGAAATTCATTGACGTTAAGCCCCGCCGTTTGGGCCAAAAGGTTCGTCTCATATTCCTTTTTGCCCGCTGCAGGGGTGTCTTCGGAGGCTGGAAATTTAACGATCCATTCCCCCGTCCTGTCTTGAAAATGAATTTTCGGACGCGCACCGCCGCTGGAACCGCCCAAACTAACAAGACGATCTAAATCTTTGATTTCTTCCCCTTTCAAAACGGCTGAACACTCTTCGGAAAGCGCATCAAGTTCCGCCAAAGAGGCGTTGTCTTCGGTGGAGTAATTGGGGCGATAGCAAAGGGCTCCTTTGCCAGCGGAAGGAACGAGCGAAAGTTTAACCAAAGGATTTAGCGTCGCGTAATTGATGCCTTCTTCTCGCAACTTTCTCATGAGCAAAAGCGCTCCCCATCCTTCAGGAAGGGAATCATCAAAAACACCAAATAGCCCACCAAAATCCATCTTTTTTGCAAAAAAGACCTCAGGCTTTAGCGGCAGAGAAAATGGCGAAATTGAAAAACCATTTTCCAACCATTTTTCGTCGTATTGAAAACCAAGGCTCCCATCAGGAAGATAAGCCAAAAGACCGACGAGATTATCGTGGTAATAAACGGATAAGCGTTTCAACGCAAGATCTTTTTTCATTTAATGTCCTTCAAGGAAACGATGTGCGAGCGAGAAAAAACGGATTCAAAATCTTCCAGATAACCCATGACATCAGCGAGCCGAAGTAGCGAAGACAACGCAATTTCTCCCGTATTTTCGAAACGCCGGATTGAACCATAACTCACGCCGGAAATCGCTGAAAGTTTTCTTTGACTATAGTGAAGTTCCTTCCGGCGCGAGTGAAAGCGATTAACCAAATCACATCGGGCTTGTTCAAGGGTGAGAACCGGAACGAATTGACCAATATCAAATTTGTTTTCCATACTGCTAATATATTAGCACTTTCATAAAGGTATATACATTTTTTGTTAATATGTTAGCACTTTTTACCGGTGAATAACGTCTTGTGCTTCCGGGTGTTTGGCGAAATAGCCGATGCTGAAAGTGCAAACCGGAAGGGCTTTAACGCCCCGCTTTCTCAGCTCTTCCACCAAAGCATCGAGGAGTTGGCCGGCAATCCCCTGACCCCGATAGGCCTCATCGACAAAGGTGTGATTGATCTGAATAACGCCATCAATCACAGGAAAAGTCACTTCGCCGATCAATTTGTCTTTGTCATCAAGGAAGGCAATGCGGCTCTGTTCAATCACTTTTTTCATGGGGATATCCTCTTTTCGATGTTATCTTGCCGAAGAAAAGCCCTCAAGACAAGAAAAACGCTTACTCAAGATGAAGCGTTTTTTCTAAAAGAATGGCTTTTTGCAAGGATTTTAAATCTTAATCATCAGAGCCAGAGTCTTCAGTGGACTCCGAGGGTACTTCGCTCTTATTGGCGGAGGTCAAACTCGCAAAGCGTTTCTTTTCCAAGTCGTAGCAAGCCAATAACTCCGAGAAATAAAGCTTGCGCATCGCCACGTATTGCTTTTGATCATTCTCGGGGACTGTCGAAAGATAGATGGTTGAGAAGATCTTCTCTAGCCGGAAGAAGGATTCATAAAGATTGAGCATTGTGATCAGATAGAAATAGTTCTTTCTCGAATAGATGAGAAGCGGCGAAGAATGAGCAATCTCGCTCGACATTTCATAGACTTTGGCGTAATCACGGAGATTGGCACAGCGTTCCACCCCATCACGGAAGTTGAACTTGAACCCCTCCATCTGCATCACATTGGGAACGCCCAAAAGCCAGCCATATTCGATATAGCGTTTCATGTCTTTGCTCTTCAAATCGACTTCCCGCATGCCCGCTTTGATCTCTTCGAAAGTCTTATCGGTTTCCTCTTTGGTGGCTAAAGCTCCGCGGAAGGCCAAGGCAAAGCGAAGATGTTTCAAATATTCATCGATGACAGGCTGACCGTATTTCACGATGACTTGCAAGATGCATTCGTTCTCGTGGAGGGTCCGCCAGGTCGAAAAGGCTTCGGTTTCGAAACCGTTGGTCAAAAGATCGACGATGCATTTGGCCATCGAGAAACCTTTTTGCAAGATATCCACCACCAAGGTTTCTTTGGGATCGCCTTGCTTATAACGGGAAAGCATCCCGAGGATGAAATTTAAGTAAAGGTTTACCGTCGAGATTTCCGGGGTAAAACGGGTGGCAAACGAACCCGAGCGATAAGAGAGATGCTCATTGGTGAAGTATTTATCGAGCACCACCGAAATCAAAAACTGCTCATAGCCTTCGTCTTTTTCGATATCCTCGAGTTTTCTTTCACCGTGGGTGTCGAGATAGAACTGATGTTCATAAAGAAGATAGAGGGTGAGTTGAATCGGATTGATCGGCATGTGGGCGATGAGAGGACTTTGATCTTTCAAGGAACTCGAAGAATCCATCGCGTCGAGAAAACATTGATAAAGGAATGCTTCGTCCTGACGCTCGCCGGCTCCAAGATCCTTTAAGAGGGCGTGATATTGTTCAAGGGTGATCTGATTTTCGCTCATGGCTTCATCATACCCTCTTCGCACGCGCTTCGATAATCGAAAGAAGATAACATTCGACCTTCAAATGGAACACTCGCTCGATATAACGCTGGTAAGTCGCGAGCTGTTTCCCATAAGCCGGATCATCGATCGATTTGGCTTTATAGTCGATGATTTGGGCTTTATCAGGATAAATGAGGAGCAAGTCGATCGAGCCATGGATGGCTTCTTTCTCATCGAAAAAGGCATATTCGCTATAGGCTTCGGCTTTCTGAGAATCCTTAAAAAGATCAAGTGCCAGCACATCATCGATCTTCTTCCGCTCTCGCTCATCGAGGATAAATGACGTATCCTTGCTCTTCCAATCGACAAGTTGGAGCAATCGGTGGAGCCTCGTGCCATAAGCCAAGGCGCCTTCATCGAGGCGCTCGAGCGATTGTTTCGAGGCCCGAGTTTTCTCAATGAGTTTTGCTGGAACGTCGATCTTCTTAGGAATCGGAGCTGGTTCCGGGGCGGAGGGAAGGTAGGCCGAATAGGGCGAAAGCGGAACGATATCAACATGTTTCTTCCGAAAGGAAATCCCACTCAAAGCCACGAAATCATCGAAAGTCACCGGACCCGTGAGTTTCGCCGTGGTCTTATCGTTCCCGTCCGCATCTTTCGCGTAACGAATTTTCAGAATATTGGTCGCGTCGATCCGTTCAATGGAAAGATTCGGTTCCTCCCGTTCGACCAAGATGATTTTTTCTTCGGCTCTCGTCAAAGCGACATAGAAGAGACGAACCCGTTCGCTAATCGCCGCCATGCTTTCGTCATTGTGCGAAAGATAATGCCAAACGTTAAGGGGGTTCCCTTCCTCCATCGTCAAAGGAATTTCGACTCCGGTTTCATTGACCATGAAGGCGCTTGAAGCATCGCTCAAATTCACCTTGGCTTTCATATCGGGACTATAAACGATGGGGAATTGCAGGCCTTTTGAAGCGTGAATGCTCATGAGATGGACCGAATCGCCGGCATCGCTACCCGCCGAAAGGGCGAATTCGACATCGTATTTTTTCATGTCGGAGAAATGAAGAACAAAATCGCTGTAACTTCCACCGAGATGATCAAATTGTTCGGCAAAAGAGAGGAAGGAAATTAGTCTTTCATAATTGGCTTTCACATCCCCAATGCGCGGCAAAAGATCAAAGAAAGGATAAGCGGAGAAGAAATAGCGGACTCCCTCGGCACAGCCACCATAAAGTAACGTGTTCTTTTTCTCGCGGAGGGCCAGGAACAAAGAGGATTGACGATAACTCCCCGACGTTAATTCCTGATAGAGTGTCTCATCGTCTTCTTCGTAGAGGTAGCTCCGCATGATGGAGGCATAACAATGCTTTTCGGCCTGGATGTCGTGATCCATCACGGTAGGCAGGCGGAGAAAAGAAAGGAAAAGCGACGAGACATCTTGGCTCGAAAGATCTTGGTCATCGCTGACCGCCAAAGGAATCTTTTCTTCGTTAAAGATCTTGGCGTAGGTTTGGAAGTCCCGTTTGCGGGCAATCAAAATCGCAAAGTCTTTCGGTTGGCATTTTCTAACCGCACTTCGATCCGTTTTCGCATGGGCTAAAACCGGGTAGCCGGCAAGAAGCTTCGCTTTGATGTCTTCGGCGATCAAGCGGGCTTCGCACTCTTCTTTGGTGAGATCATCACTTTTCGTATAGGTCAAAATCTCGGCGTGATGCTCCTCGCCTTTCGAGGCGGCGAAATCGAGATTCCCATAATTGAGGGCTTGATGGTTTTGGTAATTGACGTCCCCTAAATCAGATGACATCACCTGAGAAAATAGCGCGTTGATGTCTTCGAGGACTTCTTCGCGTGAACGGAAATTATCTTGAAGAGAAATCAAATGATCCGGGGCGTTTTCGGTCAGGAGAATTTCGGATTGGTGGAAAATTTCCGGATTGGCGTTACGGAAGCGATAAATCGACTGTTTGACGTCGCCGACCGCGAAGAAATTCTCCCCGACGATCGCGTTAAGGAAGGCTTGCTGAAGGTCGGAGGTATCTTGATATTCATCAACCATCACGTAACGGTATTGTCCTCGAAGATAAGGCTGGACTTCTTTCATGGCTGCGACTTGAGAAGCCAAATAGGCAATATCGCTAAAGGAATAAGCACCCTTTTCGGCTTTATAAGCGCTTAAGCGGGCATCGAGTTCTTCGGCGAGGTCAAACCAGATTTTCACATAAGGTTTTGTGGACAGAAGCCGGGCGGTTTCCGTATTCTCGTCGCCGAAATTGCTGATATCATCCCGCAGAGAATTAAAGCCTGCGAGCAAGGAAGAATGAAGGGCGTTATCAAGGGCGCTCCGCTCCTCTTTTTTCGCTGCCATGGTCGGATATTTTTGTCCGACGAGACCCGTATAAAGCGCCTCATAGCCATCGAGAGCGACGAAGCTCGAAAGAAACTCTCCTTCGGCATCGGATAAAGCGGGGTTCTCATAAAGTTTGCTCGCCGATAATAAGGTCTCAAGATGGGCGTGGAGAAGCGAAGCGAAACGCTCCAAGGATTCTTTGACAAAGAGGGGGTTAAAGTAATCCTCCACCGCCGTCATAAAATACGTTTTCTTATCGCCGCTCAATTCAGCGTAATCGAGAATCTTGAGCGTCATCTTCACGATTTTGTCATCGTCTTTAATGGCGTAATGGCGGACGAAATCATTGAAGATGGGGTTATTTTCTTCGTAGCGTTCGCTGAGGATCTCATCGAGAATCTTCCGCTTTTCGATGCTCAAAAGACCCTCATCCATCACTTGGATATCGCTATCGAGGTGGAGAGCAAAATGATATTTTTTAACGAGAGAAAGAGCAAAGGCATCAAAGGTCGTGATTTCGGCGCTTTCGACTTGGGCAGCCTTTTCCGGATCGTTTTTAAAGGCTTGGCGCACCCGAGTTTTCATTTCGTGGGCCGCTTTATTCGTGAACGTTAAAACCAGCATCTCATTGAGCGAGCAGGCTCCTTCTTCAACGAGGCGATGAATCCGCTCGGTCAAAACCGCGGTCTTGCCGCTTCCCGCTCCGGCCGAAACGAGGAATTGCCCTTCGCGAGAATCGATCGCCTGTTGCTGTCCTTTACTCCAAGCCATCGTTCTCCTCCTCGTTCGTATCTTCATCCGCGTCTTCATCGACATCCTTTTTGCCTTCGGGCAAATAGCGAATCGCTTCGTCTTTGCGGTAACAGACGTCGCGGAATGAACAATAAGCGCAGGCATCATAAAGGGCTTTGAACTTCACGGGGGCGATCACGAAATCACCGCTGCGGATTCTTTGATCAGCTCCGAGCGTCAAATCCTTGGCGCTTTGGGCGAGGGAGGCAAAATCCTCTTTCGACTTGGCGCGTTTCGCCGAATAAGAATAGAAACCTTTCTTATCAGAATAGGCCAATCCCTTAATGAGCGTGCTCTTATAAGCGGAGGGATCTAACGCCAACAATTTGGAAATATCATTGGCAAAAACCCCTTCGATTCGGAATTTGTCGCTGTTGAATTTCTCGAGGCTATCCTTGATGTTTTTCACGAGGGTCGGCGAAAGAAGCGGCCCGATGAATAAACCGATGAGTTCGGCGCCTTGGAGGTCTTTTTCTTGACTCGCGTAATACGCGTAATAAGGAAGCTGCATCGATAAGCCATAGGGTAGCATCGCCTCGGAGAAACGTTCGCCACCCGTCTTATAGTCGACGATGATGTAGTAACGATGTTCTTTCCCAAATTCGACAATCTTGTCGTATTGACCAGAGAAAGAGACGAGAGGATTATCTTCGCTCAGCAAATGGAACGGCTCTTCGGTTTTAAAATGCGGATCGATCAAAAGGGAATCATGACTTTGATAAAAGCTGACGACATACGAGCATTCGTCTTTGAGCCGAAGGAAGAGGGCATTCTCTTTCGGAGAGAAAGGACCGTTGGTTTTAGCTTCCTCCTCCACCGCTTTCACCCATTCTTCTTCGAAATTAAAGGGGCTAACTTCATAAAGCGATTCCATCACCGCGTGGAAGATGGTGCCGATCCGAGCCGAAAAATTCGATGTATTTTCTTCGATAGACAAAATCCGTTCAAGATAATAGCTATAGGGGCAGCCATAAAACTTTTTGAGTTGGGTCGGTGAATAGGACCGTTGTTCTTCCGACTGAATGGGATGAAAAGGATGGTAGGTATAATCAAAATTTCGATAATCCTTTAAAAGACCTCTTTCTTTGAGACCAGGCAAACGAGGATCAACGCGAAGATAATTCACTTCATCATCGCGGAGTGAAGCTTCGAAAAGTCGGGCTTGATCTTGGGCGTATTCATAAGGAAGATGGGGGGAATTCATCATTTCGAAGCCCTTCTCCTCGAGAATTCCCGATGGGAAAAAGAGCCCGCCAAAGGCTTTCTTCTTATAGCTGACATAGACGAGATTCGCGGAATCGAACAAAGCTGAGACTTCATCCGAGTATTCTTTGGTTTGATCTTCACTCGTGGGCAAACCTAAAGAGGCGCATTCGCTGTCGCTTAAATAATCGCCTTCGCTCACGACCGGCGGAAAAACACCCATCGAACAGTTGATGACGTAAACGTGAGCGTGTTTCGGCGGAACATAGCCCTCAAGTTGGCGGACGACGTGCTCGTAAGTCGGCTCCGACTGGTTTTGATGCTTCAGCCGTTCATCAAAGAAACTTTTCAGCGTCTTCTCGTCGTGGGGAAGATCGCTAAAACGGTTGAAAAGCCGATAGAGTTCTTCGGCATCTTTATTCCCGGAATTCTTCGCGAGAAAATCCGGAAGGATTCCCGGCCCTTTTTCGAGATAATCGCTCCGGAAACGGTGATAAATCGCACTATCATAAAGTTTGGCGTGATGGCTTGTCTCAACTCGAAAGCCATAGTAAGAAGAGAATCGTTCAAGAAGGTCTTGGTAACTCTCATCCGCTCCTAAGAGATAAATATTTTCGATGGGAGTGCCGGATGATAAATCCTCGGCGATGCGGTTAAAAACATCGCGTAATTCATCATAGATATCATTGAACTCATAATAAATCTGAAGGGGATTTGACGCCTTTTCTTCGCTGTCATAAGAAATGGCCATGTTATGGAGTTCCCCAAGGATGTTGGAAATCCTCAACGTATTCTGATAGCCAGAAATAATGACGTTATGATGCTCGAAGGAGCGTTCAGGATTGGGCGAAGAATAAAGAAGTCCTTCATCCAGTAAACGACTTTGCAGACTCTTTAACGCCTCAAGTTTGCTCGAGACATATTGTTTTCCAATCTTTAATCGGGAAAGAGCCAGGAGAATGGCTTCCGCGAGTTCCTCATCTCCGACTTCCCGATACACTTCTTCAAGGGCCCGTTCGTCATAGTGATAAGCGAAAAGGTCTTCCATTTCTTCGACGCTATAGAGTTCGAAATCCAAATGGGGGTCTATATTTTTGAGCGCGAGAAAATCATCGTGGCGAGAGCGTGGAGCGATGATAGCGGCATGATGAAACAAAGAAAATTTGGAGTCCATGAACTCTTCTATTAAACACCCCTTTTTATTCGAGCGGCAAAAAAGATTATTATTGGCCTTTGAAAACTCGGGTGGCTTTCACCGCCATCTGCCAACCTTTGTAGAGTTTATCGGCTTCTTTCGGGTCCATCACGGGATAATAACGTTTCGCGAATTCGTGATTGACTTCAATCTCATGCTTATTCTTCCAGAAGCCAACTCCTAGCCCAGCGAAATAACCCGCCCCGAGCGCCGTGGTTTCAACGCATTTCGGAATCCGAACTTCGCATTGTAAAATATCGGCTTGGAATTGCATGAGCATCGCATTGCTGGAGGCGCCACCGTCGACTTTTAAGACTGGCAAAGTCAAACAAGCTTCTTTTTTCATCGTGTCGATGACGTCTTTCGACTGATACGCAATTGAATAAAGCGCAGCCCGGGTGATGTTATGGCGATCCGCTCCCCGGGTTAAACCGAAGATCGATCCGCGGGCATCATCATCCCAATAAGGCGTTCCTAAGCCAACGAATGCCGGAACGAAATAAACACCAGCCGTATCGGGCCGCTTCTTGGCATACATTTCCGAATCGGAAGAATCCTCAAACCACCGCATCTGATCGCGAACCCATTGAACCACTGCCCCGCCGATGAAAACGGAGCCTTCAAGCGCGTAGGTGGTTTCGCCATTGAGTTTCCAAGCGACCGTGGTCAGAAGTCCATTCTTAGAAAGGATGGGCTTGTTGCCGGTATTCATCAGCATGAAGCAGCCCGTCCCGTAAGTATTCTTGCTCTCGCCATTTTGATAGCAGCATTGGCCAAAGAGAGCGGCTTGCTGGTCACCAGCAACCCCGTTAATGTGAACGCCGCCATGGAAGAAAGAGGCTTCACCATAATCACAGGAGTTTTCTTTGACTTCGGGAAGCATCGACTCTGGGATTTTCCAAAGCTTCAAAAGCTCCGGATCCCACGCCGTATCAAAAATGTTGAAAAGCATGGTTCTTGAAGCATTGGAAACATCGGTGAAATGATTTTTGCCATTGGTCATCTTGAAGATGATCCAGCTATCAACCGTGCCGAAATAGAGATCGCCTTTCTTCGCTTTCTCTTCAGCCCCTTTGACGTTTTCCAAAATGAAGCGAATCTTTGAAGCGCTGAAATAAGGATTAAGCCTCAAGCCTGTTTTGCTCGCAATTTCCTCGGTATGGGATTTATAACGTTCGCAAATCTCCTGAGTTTCTTTCGACTGCCAAACAATCGCATTATAAATGGCCTTGCCGCTTTTTTTATCCCAAACGATCGTGGTTTCACGTTGGTTTGTAATGCCGATGGAGGCGATTTCTTCAATCTTCGCTCCCGAGACGATCAAGAGTTCGTTAATGACGTCCACCACTGAGATCCAAATTTGGTCCGGATCTTGTTCCACCCAACCCGGCTTCGGGAATAAACATTCGAGAGGACGCTGGGCTTGGAAGAGCTTTTCGCCCTTCTGAGAAATCAAAATGGCACGGGTCGAAGTCGTGCCTTGGTCGATGGCCAAGATATATTTTTTCATACGCAAAAAATTATAGCGTTTGCAAACAAAAGAATAAAGTAGCGAAAAAGCTAACAATGCTAACCAATAACCGATGATCCTTTTTTCTTGGGACAAAAATACTTGTTGTTGGTCTATGAATAAAGTGAAAGCAGCATCATCTCTACTTGACGATGTAAGAAAAGCAAGAAAAGTATTACTTGAGGTAAAACCATGGAACTCGAAACGCAAAGAATCACATCCAAAGGACAGGTCACCATTCCCGTGCGAATTCGCAAACTCCTGGGTCTAAAGCCTGGCGATAACGTCGCTTTCGTCCAAAAGGACGGACAAGTCTATCTTTGTGGTGGAACCTTAGAGGCCTTAGACGAATTACAAAAACTTTTCTCGGGCGTCGCTGAGCAATTAAACGCTTAGACCGGTGAAGACACTGTCGCTCTATCCAAAAGGATCCGTTCCGAGATGAATCGAAAGAAATCATGAGGATTGTTCTTGATACTAATATCATTTTTCAGTATTTCTTCTTCAAAGCAAAACCATCCGCGAATCTCTCGACTTCGCTTGCAGGTTAGGCGAAGTTTTTCTTCCTGGATATTCGATGGAAGAGTTATTAGAAGTCGGAGCAAAAGTGGGCTATACCGCCCCTCAGATTCAGGAGATAATTGACAAGCTTGCTTTTATAATTATTCCTTTCGCCCCTGAAATGGATCTTCCCATTCTTGCTGCTGCCCTAAAAATAGATTCGGATATTATTTTGACAGGTGATAAAGATCTTTTAGCCTTAGGATTAAAAAGACCTCAAATAATGAACCCCGCTGATTTTTTGCGGAATTTTTCAGAATAAAAAGCCACTTCAGCGTCGAAGTGGCTTATTTTGCTCTTTCAAACCCCCACCTTTAATGACGGGAGGATAGGTACTTCTCAATATCGGCTGGGTCTTTGATGATGTCTTTCGTCAGCACTTCGCAGCCCCCTTCGGTGATGAGAAGGTCATCCTCAATTCGAATGCCAAGGCCTTTGTCTTCCATATAGAGGCCCGGCTCATCGGAAATGATCATGCCCGGCTCCAAAGGGATATCCTTATAGGCTTTGTCCATCGCATTAAGATAAGGATCATGGGTATCAAGACCGATGAAGTGCGAGATGCCATGAAAATAGTAATTGATGATGTCTTCCTTCTTCTTGATAAAACCCTTGGCTAAGCATTCGGAAGAAAGATATTCGACGGTCGCCTTTTGCAAATCATTGATGGTAATGCCCGGGCGAGCCATGGCCGCGACCATCTTGTTGCAACCATAGACGACGTTATAAACCGTTTTCTGGAACTCGGTGAATTTGCCGCTGACAGGGACCGTGCGGGTCACATCGGCGCAATAGTAGGAGCAACGGGCACCTAAATCCATCAAAAGAAGATCGTCTTTTTTAATGGTGTCTTTCGGGGTCGGATAATGAAGGCAAGCGCCATGGATTCCGCTCGCCATGATGGTCGGGAAGGCTAAGCCTTGATAGCCCGAATCATCGTTGACCGTCTTGAGGAAAAGGTCGGACATTTCATATTCTTTCGCCCCAGGTTTCATCGCGGCCCATACCGCTAAGATACCCAAATGGGTCGAACGGATGGCACTGCGGAGTTCGGCGATTTCGCGGACCGATTTCCGTAAACGAAGCGTGGTGATTAAAGGATAAGCATCGGCAAAGACGAGGCCAGGATAAGCCGCCTTGAGAGTCTCCATGTATTCGCGGGTCGAGGTCGAATCGGCGATTTTGATTTCGCGGTCCAGATCAAGATAAGCCTTATGGATTTCACCATATTGAAGGTAGTTCGGGTTCAACGTTCCGTCGACTTTGGCCGGAAGCGAGGTATTAACCATCACGTTATTGATGCCCGAGATCGAAGTCGCTTCTTCGCTCGTGAGGCGTTTGCCATACCATTTCTCTTTGCGGGCGTCAAAAGGCGCGATAAAGAGGAATTCTTTCATCTCTCCGTCGCTATTGATCAGCATCAGGATCGAATCTTCTTGATCGATGCCCGTGAGATAAAAGAAATTGCGGTTAACTTCAAACGGATACGTTTCATCGGCGCTCGAGACTTTGCCTACGCCCGAGAACAAGATGAGGACGCTTCCGCTATCCATCATGTTAAACAGGCGTTGTCTGCGCCCGGCGAATTCAGTGTTTGGAATCATTGACGATACTCCTTTGGATGGTGCTTTCTTTTTCGCAAAGGACGCTCCCTTCTGGGAGGGCTTTTAAGAAAGACGGCATTATCTTAGCATCTCCACGCAAAAGGAGTCTCACTCTTTCGTCAAAAGATAAAACTTTTAGTTCGACGCCAGAGTTCTCGGCCGGTTTCTTGAGGGCCTCAAAAGATGAATAGTCAAGGCTCACTTCCGCTTCAAGGGCGGGAATTATCTCTGCAAAAGTCGCGTTATTTGCGCAATTGGCTGCCGTTTCCCGGTAAGTTCTCGCGAGGCGACCAGCGCCAAGTTTGGTTCCTCCGAAATAGCGGACCACCACCAATAAGCCATAAGCGATGTCTTTCTTCCTGAGGATTTCTAAAAGCGGAAGCCCCGCGCTACGGGCGGGTTCGCCATCATCGCTGCAGGCTTCGAAAGAAAGAACTTTGGCGGCATAGCAATAATGGCTCGCTTTCGGATAACGGGCCTTGATTTCCGCCAGGAGAGAGTCAACTTCTTCTTTCTCTTTTAAAGGCAATAAAAGCGCAATGAAACTCGAAGAGAGGATTTCAAAGGTATAAGAGCTTTCCTTTTCCGGGATCAAAGAACTCATGCCGTAAGGATAGCATCAGCCGTCGTCGTAAGGGTATGACTTGTATCCGGAGCGTAGAGATAATCGACATCAGGGATGCCAGCGTGGTAATAGTTACGATTCAAGTAATAGTCATAGAGGGTGCCGAGATACATCGTTTGGATGAGACTCTTTGAAGCGTCAGGTAGCGTCGTGCTCGCTAAGTCCGCATCGAGCGTCCTGTAAATGCTAACAATCGTATCTTTCTCGGCCGTCGTAATCGTCATCGCGCCAGCTTGAATCGCCTTCGAAAGGTTCAAGATCGTCGTAATGTCATTGAAAGATTTGAGGATCGAAGCCGAGGAGGCATCTTTTAATAAAGCGAAGTTGCTGTTATAGAAGGATGGTTCACTCGTCAATAAAGTGCCACGGTTAACGCTATGACTGCTCATCGAAGCGAAGGTCGTATTCATAGTGGTGAAATACGTTCCGCCTTTGATGTAAGTTAGCTCGGCGTTAATGAAGCGGTTCGCTTGTCCAGCAGCGAGATATTGGCCTAATAAGGCGGTACCGTTGACGACCACGCTCTGACCGCTTGAATTCGTTGTCGTGACCGTTGTTTGCGCAATGCTGTGGTTCATCACGTTCTCTAAAGACGTAAAGGCCACCACACCGGAGGCTGTCTTGGTGAAGGCCTCCGCCCAAGCGTGAACTGGCGTTCCCACCGTCGTCGGAGTGGTTTCATAGAGAAGTTCAGTCGTTAATAAATCATCGAGGTTTTCATTGAGCCAAGCCCCTTCGATCGCTGAAGAATAGCCACTATCCGTGAAGATGGTTTTCGCCCCCATAAAGGTGAGAGGATCAGCACCGTTTTCGGCAAAATATTTGCCCAAATCAACGGTGTACTTATTCCCGCTATAAGTCCTGGCGAAGGAGAGCATCTTTCGGAAAACGATGTCGCGGGAAGCAAAGTCGTATTGGGACAACGTGGCTGAAGAATAAGTGGCGTCGTTATAGTAGAAGTTCCGGGTATAGAAACCATTGGGGTCAGCGATATAGTCCAAGACCTTGGCGAATTGCGTGCCCGTGGTAAAGAGCTTCGTGACATCATCTTCCTGGCTGAAATTGACGTAATGGCCGCCGGTCTTGTTGTGCGTAACGGGGTCCTCTGTTGCGTCAAGGTAAATGCAATCCGAGAAGTTGTAGATGACGTCGAGTGCCGTCTTGCCTTCGCTATCGGTGGCTAAGAACTGGCTCTGATTCAAAAGATAGTTCGACGTGTTGAAATTGTAGGTCAACGAAGAAATGCTCGCGCCAGAAGTCGCGGAGACATCGACAGCGAAATAGAGCGGATAGACCGCGCCGATATCAAAGGAATAGGTCGTCGTACCAGCCGTATGGCCCGTGACATTGCCATTGGTGTCTTTCAGGATTGAGACGTCATAGCCGTTAGCGCTTTCGCCAATCACATCATAGGCTTTGACGATCGGATAAACCCCGCTGGCGAGTTCGCTCGATAAGGTCACCGTCAGGCCATTATAATGCCCCCGAGTCCCCAAACTCTCGCTATTGAAGGTCGCTGAGTTGATGCTATTCACCGGGAAACCGACCGTCGAGTAATTGCGGAAGGAGAGCGAATCCTCAACGAGACTGGCGATCGAATACGGAACGGCATCGTGGACCAAATCCAATTGATTCATGCCCGTCAAAATAAGTTTGATCGCGTGCGGGGAGATCGAAGTGAAGCTCGAAAGGTTGCCATTGCTCGAGAAGTTGGTGCTGCCCGAACCGGTCTTGAGTTTCGTGGAAATCTCAGAATCGCTCAGAGCCGAATAGAGCAATCCACTCATGACGACGTTGCCTTGGCTGTCGGTGGTCTTCTTCACGGTCAATTCGTCCACTTCTCCAGCCCAATCGCCCGGATGAAGGGTGGTTCTCGGGCTGACGCCATCCTCATAAGACTCAAAGGTCTTCATCGCCCGATAAAGTTTGATCTTAGAGGCGTAAGTCCCTAAAATTTGATAGTCATAGGCGCTATCGTAGGCCCGATCGGCCAAGCCCGACTGATCGTAGAAGTTAAAGAGAGTTTGTTCAAAGACACTTAAATCATTCGGCACCTTGAGGGCAGAAGTCTTCGTGTTGTCGCCACCGTAAGCACCGCCAAGGTTAAAGACATAGCTCTTAGCCAAGAGGTTCATCAGCGAATTGATCGTTTGCACGTCGCTCGTCGTGATGTCCAAATTCGCAATCTTCGTTGAGGAGAATAGACCCGTGACATTGCTGTCGTTGAGCGAAGCGATAATCTGGGATAACGTGGCGATTTCATCCTCATCATAAGCGTTGTCAAAACTTGCTACCTTAAAGATTTGGATCTTGTTGCCCGAGGCATCGGTGGTATAGGTGTAAGTCTTGGTGGTTCCATAGGTGAATGAGGATGGACGATAATACGCGTAATAAGGATTGGCCAAGGAGAGATCGACGTCGCTAATCGTTCCTGTGAGGTTCGTAATAAACTTCGCTAAGGTATTCGGCACGACATCCTGATAAAGTTTGCAGGCATTGAGAGCGCCTAATAAAGTTTGAATTTTATCGGCCGAAAGGCCGCTCGTCGTGCCATTGGTCAAAGCGGTCGTAATGGCACTATCGTTTTGTAAGGTCGTCAAAAGCGCTTTTAAGGAACCGGTATCGCCATTGAGGAGCGGAGCATTCGTTTCGGCATTGGCTTTGGCGAAGTAAGATTTCGAAAGATATTTGGCCTTGGTCGTGCTGTCCGTGTAATTGGAAGCCGTTTTGCTGGCGATATCCTTCGGATTCGAGGCGTAATAATAGGCGTCGTTTAACGAGCCACCCGCCAAGAGCGCTTGGCTGATGACATTCTGAGCGACGGTGAGCGATGTCGTATCCGTTTTGTCCGCCAAGGTATTGAAGACTTGGGACTCCGTCAAATTGACTAAGAGGTTACTGGTCTGAGCCGCATTGATCGTAGAAAGATCGTTCAAATTGATGGCATCAAGACCCGAGGCATTCATGAAGATCTTGCTCAAGGTGTTAATCTCGACATTATCATAGCGGTTGCCTAAGCTGACGTGAGTGAGGGTCGTGGGGAGGTTATCCAAATCGTGATAAACGAAATAACCATTGTAATAACTGTTGGCGCCGCTTAAGGAAATGCTACCAGTCGAAATCGTTGCGACGCTCGAAGCGACTTTCGCAGCAAAACCCGGATAAAGGAGACCCGAGGCATTGATATTTTTCAAGAAGGTCTCCAGTTTGTCCCGCTGCGATTCTTTTGTCGTGGCGTCCGTGCCGAAATAGGTGGATAAATTAAAGGTACCAAGATCAATTTCGTTATTCGCCGTGTCGGTGGGGATTGAAGAAGCAATCGTTTCAAGCTTCTTGACTTCGCCGGTATCTCCACTCCATCCGGTTGCATGCTTCACCTCAAGAACCACGGTTTTGACATTAGCCTGAACCGTAGAATCTGTGGCGTCACCATAGTAGCCGCTATCGAGGAGAACCTTATTCATCGTCGTCTCAAACGAAGTCATCGCGTCCGAAGCCGTGCTCGAGGTCGTGTTGAATATTTGCGAGGCAGCCAGCCGCTCCAAAAGATCTTTGAGATGGGCATTGCTATTAATGGCGCTCACGCTAATTGAAGAGAAGTCGACCAAATTGGCATCTTCGACGATGTAGGTTAGCGAAGTGACCTCACTCACATCATACGGCAAGACATTGCCCGCCAGGTCTTTCTTATAGGTAAAGTTCGCTTTGTCGAGACCGTAAGACGTTGCCCCGCTAATGCCGCTGACTGAAGTCTTAAGCTTATTCGGGAGTCCGGGATAAAGAAGCGACGAGGATTCAATCGCTTCCAGGAAGTTTTCTAACGAACTCCGTTGATTTTCTTGTGTCGTTGGATCATTTCCGAAATATGAGGTCAAAGAAAAGTTAGCCAAGTCAAGATCGCTGCCATCGATGGCTTTCGGCAAATTATTCGCAACGTTCTCGAGAGCTTTGACTTCACCAGCCAGTCCCGTCCAGCCTTTGCCAGACTTAATGCCAAGGACCAAAGATGCAACCTCGGATTGAACCCCGGAATCGGTCTTATCGCCATAGTAGCCGCTATCGAGGAGGACCTTCTTCATCGTCGTCTCAAAAGAAGTCATCGCCCCGGCGGTTGTATCCTTAGTCGTGTTGAAAATCTTCGAAGCGGCAAGATTTTCCAGAAGGTTCGATAAATAATCATTGCTCGAAATCGCGGAGACGCTGATGCTAGTGAAATCGCATAGATAGGCGTCTTCAACAACGTGGGAAAGCACTTTGATTTCGTCCACATCATAAGGAGCGATTTTGCCTTCCGAATCGACGCTATAGGAGAAATTGGCTTTATCGAGACCATAATCGCTTGCCCCGCTAATGTCTTTAACAACCTCTTCAAGTTTAGCAGGAAGGGCGGCAAAAAGAGTCTTACAAGAATTAAAAGCGTTTAAAGTGTTCTCAACTTTAACCCGATTGGTTTCGTTTTGTTCGGATGCATTCGTCTTAGCGAAGAGCGAAGCAAAATCGAACTTGTCGATGTCGAGATCGAGATCTTGGACATCATTTAATAACGTGCAGAGATTGCCAATTTCGGTTTCCCAATTATTGACCGTGGCCGCTTGAGTGTTGCCCCGTAACAGCATAACCGCGGCGTCAGCGCCCGTTGCATCGTAGAGGCTAGCCCGAACGAGAATTGCCGAATACTCTTCCTCAAAGGCTGTCATGGTTTTGCCGGTCTTTGTCGTGTTAAAGACATTGCTGGAAGCCATGCTGGTCAGCAAAGGACTCACAAAGAAATCGGCTGAAACGTCATTCAGCTGCAAAGTCGTTTGTTTCAAGTGGCCATTGTTATCGAGAAGACCATAAACCGGGTCGATCGCCGTTTTGAGAATGGTAGAAAGATAGCCGGCTTCCTTTGTCCGATCGGACGAAGTGCACGAACTCGAAAGGAGATAATCCAAATTCGAATCGTTAAAGGCTGCTTCGCTTGAACCTAAGGTTGAGGCGATTTTTTCATAAAGATGATACGTTAAAATCGGACCGAAACTATTCGAACTTGTGACTGCATTCAATAAGCCGCTCAACTCATTGGGGTTAATCGTGCGCCAATCGGTATTGGTTGAGATGCTGGTGAAACCATTAAGATGCATAACATACGTGAGAATTGCAGAGATTTTATCCGCTTCACCACCATCAGCGGTCCAATCGCTGGCGAGTTTAAGGGCTGTTAAATCGTCGCTAAAGCGGTTGTAAGTGTAAGGATGTTCGGAGGTGCCATCCGTTCCTGCATCGGTGAAATAAACGCCAAACTCGGAAGAAGTCTTAAAATAACTCACCATCTTGTCGGCAATATATTTCGGGAAGACGTAGCTAGTCGTGCCATCGGTGTTTTTCTTGTTGAAGATGCCACTGCCCGCCAACGCCTTCAGAATCGAGTTAATGGCTGTTGGATCGCTGTGGAAATAATCAATGTTGGAGAGATCGCCAATCTCCACCGCAGCTTTGATTAACGCGTTGAGCGCTTTGCCTTCGTTAGCCCAATCGCTCACGTTTTTAAACGAAACGCCGGCGCTAGAAGCATCGGACAGGTAAGCAACATTGGCCAAAACGGCGCTATCGAGAAGATCCCCGAGGACCGATTTCAGAATCGCGGAAGAATTGAAGGTGGCAAAGAGAGTTTCGAAGTTGATATCTTTGAGAACGGAGAGATTCGGATTGCTCGAGGTAGAGAAACTGGAAATCGCACTCAAAACACCTTGGTCAGAAATGCTCTGAAGAGCGGTGACAAAAGAGTTGATTTCGGTCTTTAAACCTTCGCTATCCAAATCTTTGATCGCCCCATTCAAATCGCTGACGAAGGTGGTCGAGGAAGAAGACATGGTTTGTCCCAAAAGCACATTCAAAAGAACGCTGATGTTTTGGTTCTTGCTGTCGGCAGGATTGATGAGCGGATTCGTGATTAAAGATTTTAAGAGATTGCCAATTTGAGTGTTGTTATCGCTGTCCTTGAAAGAGAGAATGTTTCGTAAAAGAGTGTCGGCATTGCCCGCGGTGACCCCGGTTGAGTTGCTCATCAGATAAGAGACGACCGCCTGGTTGTCGCTATAGACTTTGATGAGATCGGCTAAATTCTTTCCGACATCCTTCGAGAAATCCAAAACGATATCATCATCGGTTGTAACGGTGGATTTATTGGTATCGAAACCTAAGCTCTTCAAAGGTGATGCATCACCCTTAAGGAAGCCTTCAAAAACTTTCGGAAGAATCGCCGAAGCTAGAAGAGAAGAATCAAGATTCTTTACCCCGTTCGTAAAGCCGGTGAGCAGATTCTTATCAATGCCAAGATAATTCCCTTTCGGGTCGAAATAGATGCCAGGAAGGCCATTCAAATCTTTCAAGAGATTCTTGCCTTCCGTTGTCCCTGCGATGTCGGATAAAACCGTGAAAAGATGTTTAAACTCTGTTTTAACCTTCGTTGCTCTTTCTGTAGGATCAGAAACGAAGAGTTTACTTTGCACGTCAGCAAGAGAAAGCGCGTCAGTTCCCGAGAAGCCAAAAGAAGTGTTGAGATTGTTTTGAAGGATCGTCAAAACCTTTGGCATCGCGTTCTCCAAGAAGGTGCAATCCAATAAACAAGTGGAATTTGTGGAGGTTTCAGTGCTTGAAGTGCTTTCAGCGGATTGAACATTGCTGCTCGAACCAAATAAGGCCGAGCCATAAGTATCGAGATGGTCAATCATGCCCGGCATGATCGCGTTGATATCAAATTTATAGTCCTCGGAACCGAGGTTCTTGGTTAGCGCCGGTATCAAAGCGGTGTCCGTTTGGGCAATCTGGCAAAGCGAATCGTAGACGATCGCCAATTGCTGACCCCATTTAATCGACGAGAAACTCTCGGGAACGGCTTTCGGGGTTCCTCCGACTGTAACATCATAAGAGGAAGCGATTTCGGGGAAGAAATCGGAAATGCCTATCGTATTCTCCGCCGCGCTGGGATTGGCTTTGGCATTGACGGCATCCTGGCAGCACATCACATAAACCGCGGATTCGATCAGGGTATCCACGATGGCGAGGTCTTCGCTATCAAGGGCCTTCATGAGATCTTCCATTGGCGTTTGCGAATCTTTGCTAAAAGCGGCCGTCACAATGTCGCTCGTGGCCCCGAGTTTGCCATCGCTCGTCACCAGAGCCGAAGAGAGAACTTTGTCATTAATAAGACCTTGATAAATATCGGCCAACTTATTCAGCGTCAATTTGTAGTTATACTTGCTGTCATTAAAATCGATACCGGTCTGCGTCTTGATATAAGGCTTCACCGCATCCAAATCTTGGATGATGCTGAGAGCGTAAGGAATGATTCCCGTCACTAGGCTAGATTGTCCAAGAGCCCGCAGGACACCCGGAGCGTATTCACTGACCGCGAAAAGGGCAATCTTGCTTTGGTCAAAACCTTTGTCGGAAAGTAAGCCCCCTTCAATAGCCAAGGAAGACAGTTTGGCCATCGAGGAGAATTCGTTGATGACGCTGACTTCTTTTTGATCGTAGGTTCCTTTAGTAAGGAAACTGGTTAAAGTCATATCAAAGGAAGAATCGCCGCTACCCTTCGTCCACGAGAAGAAAGCCTTCGAAAAGAGGGAATTGTCGTAAGTATCCACCACCGTTTGAATGGTGTTATAGAGTTGATTATCGGCTTTAAGGCTCGTCTTCTTATCCTCATCCACGCTATTCCAGCTGTAGGCGAAGGAGTTGACCATGCTCGTTAAAGGGAATAAGAACATCGAACCGATGACAATACCGATCACCAATTCTTCGAAAGCGGAGATCAATTTGCCTTTTTTGTAACTCTCTTTTCGCCGATCGGGGGGAATGATGTGCTTGAAAGCGATGTGCCAAAGAAGGAGAACGATCAAATTGCCTAAAGTCGCCAAGAGACTTCCTTCCATGGACATCAGCAAAAGCATCACGATTGATTTGGCCAAAGCGTTGGCATAAGCCTCCAAAGCTTCTGGCGCCATCGAAACGTTGTAGAATTTCAAGGTATCCGAGATCACAGTAGAAATCGCCGTATAGGGTGTGCCAAATTGAAGGGTGGCGCTTCCGCTTTGATTGCCGTTACTTAAGGGAATCGAGATAACAGGGATCCCAAAGGAGGTCATATCCCAATTACCAATGGCGTCGGCGATGACTCCTAAAGTCGTGAAGCAAATGATAAAAAGGACAGTAAAAGCGATAACCCGATAGGTGCCATAGCGCCAGCCGCGAGCAAGCCCGCGTAAAAAGAAGAGGGCAAGTGCCACTAAAACAACCACGAACAAAACAATCAAAACGATATTAAGATATTTGACTACATCGGAAACGTTCATGGGATGCTTATGCGCGTTTTCTCCTTACATAATTATGAGGTGGATTAATTGAAAAATTCAATTACAATATTGTGGGCTTCTTTAAAAAGGATCAATAAGCGACCATGAAAACCTGTTTCCGAAAAGAATATTGTCATAAGTGCGGGAAGAGTTTCGATCCTGCCTTAGGTAAATGTCCCAACTGTGGCACACAGTCGGTCGCTTTCGAAGACGTCAAAGGCATGGCCAACCTGACCCCGATGGGTTGGGGCAAAGAACTCGCCCTCTTTTTGACGGGTTGGCTTGGCTTTCAATTAATCGGGACTTTAATTTCATTAATCGTTTTGAGCGTCACTAAAGGTGCCTATGTATCTGCCGGACTTTCAGGGGCTTCTTTGACCGCTGCCATGAAGGCTTTTGAAGGCTCCGTCACCTATGCCGGAGCGGTCGATTTCAGCGCTTACGTGATTCTTTTTTGCCTCATGCTCATCATCCTTGATCGCGATTTATACCGCCTGACCAAACTCTTCAAAAAAGGCAAAAGTTATTTCGGCATCCTTGCTGGGGTTGGCATGGTCTTTCTCAGCGCCATCTATGGGATGATCATTCAAGCCGCTGGTCTCAAGGGCACCAACGATAATCAGTCCATCATCAATCAGCTTGTTGCCGAAAGCCCAATCCTTTCGGTTTTGGTTTTCTCTTTTTTAGGACCCTTTTGCGAAGAATTGGCTTACCGAGTGGGCTTATTCGGACTCGGCAAACGGATCAATACCTATGTCGCTTATATCGCGGTCTCGCTGATTTTCGGCTTCATTCATATGAACTTCCGCAATCTTGGCAGCGCTTTGGAGTGGGCTTATTTGCCCGACTACGTGATCTCCGGATTCTTGTTTTGCCTCCTCTACGATAAACTCGGTTTCGGCGCATCTTACGCCGCGCACGTTACGAACAACTTCATCGGTATTATGGGGATTATCATCACATTAAATTCTGGAAAATAATATGCGTGAAAAAAGCCAAGTCCTCAGCGAATTCTGGATTAAGATCTTAGCGATTCTCACGATGACCTTAGACCATATCGGTGCTTTCATCGTCGATAGCGACTGGACGGTGAATTTCCCCACCGATAGTGTTGGCTATGGCGTAGGCACCGTCTTCCGCTACCTAGGGCGGCTTTCCTTCCCCTTATTCGCTTTTATGCTGGCCGAAGGCATGCGAAAAAGCCATGACCGGGTTAAATATCTCTGCAGAATTGGCCTCGTTTGGCTTTTAATCGCCGCTGTCGAGACCTTCTTCTACTTCTCGCCAAAATATGCTTCTCTCGCCCGCGATCAGGCCTTCACCGATTTGTTGGTTTTTGGTTTATTCATCTTCTGCCTCGAACTAAAAGGTCCCAAGAAACTCTTCGCCCTCTTGCCCCTAGGTTACGTTGGGCTCTCGTTCGCCGCTTTTACGAGTGAAACTTACGCCGCGAGCAATTCTCTCGTTTCGACTTGGTCGAGTTATTTTCCGGTCTATTTGCGCGCCTCTTATTCCTTATATGGATTCTTGATTTTCTTAGGTTTCTATTATGCCTATCCTCTCGCCGACAAATTCATTCAGCGGAGTCTCGAGCAAACCGACACAGAGTTAGCTACCTATCAAGCCAGCAAAGAATACCGTTCCTTGGTCAATCTGATCGGCATCACTTTCTTTTTGGTTGTAACCGTTCTTTTTTGGGGCATTTCAAAAACCCAAAGTGGTATCGACTATTACAATATGTCCATTCAGACGTATGGACTCCTCGATATCGTCTTGTTAGTGATGTATAACGGAAAACGCGGCTACGATAAAAAATACTTCCGCTATATCGAATACGCTTATTATCCTATGCATCTCGCTTTGCTTGCGTTGATATTTAGTCTAATATTTCGGTGAACGGAGGAAAACCATTCATGTTAATGCACGTTAAAGAAAAAGCTGATTTCGAGAAAGAAACGAAAGACGGGAAAGTCTTGGTCGACTTCTTCGCCACTTGGTGCGGACCTTGCAAGATGCTCTCGCCTTTGGTTGAGAACTTAGCCAAAGAGCACGATGATCTCAAAGTGCTCAAGATCGATGTTGATGAAGCCGAGACGATTGCCGCGGAATTCAACGTCTACTCGATCCCGACCCTCATTTATTTCGAGAATGGCAAAGCGGTGCGCCAGTCGGTGGGCTATATCGGCGCCGATCAACTCAAGCGTTTCGTCGGACTTCAATAAAGAATCCTTCGCGACATTTTTAGCGGCAGGTTACCCTGTCGCTTTTTTTATTCCTGATAATCCACGATCCTCGTGTAGCGGGATAAGGCATAAGAGCCATCGTGGGCTTCGCCCGGTTCCGTTAAAGACATATGAGGTCCGCTCAAACGGGTCAGACCCGCTAAGAAGAAACGTTCACGAAGAGCGGCTCGTTTCTCTTGTTCAACCAAAAGAGCGCACGTTTGAAGATAGCCACGGTATGGTTTTAAGACTTCGACAATCTTTTCTTCAGGGAGGGGCTTAATCCAAACGTTCCGAAACAAGAAAGAAAGGAGCAAGTCCGAATCCGGATAAACAATCGCAGAAACTCCGGGAGATTGGAAAATCTTTCCCCGACCTTCCATTTTCTCGTTCAAGATAGCAAGAGCGCTTTTTGCCCGCATCCCCAGGGCAGCAGGACCCATTCGCGCATTGGTTTCACTGAGGATGCTGACGAAACGTTTGGCAAACTCTTCGATCTCTTTTTCGTCGCTCCCATCGTAATAAAGTCCCTGGCAAGAAGAGCAAAGCATCTGGTTAGAAAGACAGATATCTTCGGCCAGACCCCGCAGATCCTCATCGCTGGTCTTTTGATCAACATAAGCAAAAGAAAGCTTGTGACCCCAAGTGATGATTTGCGAATTGGGATCGGCGAACTCGCGAACGCCTTTGACCGCAAAATCGCCACCCCAGACCACCACCGCATCGGCATAATGGCTCAATTCTTTAAGCGTATCGACTTCGGTTGAAGGAACGTCGAAGACATAAATATAGGGGGATAAAGAAGGTTCTTCTTGAATCAGTTCTTGAAGGAGTTTGACGGAGAGTCCTTTGTCCCCGCTTGGGAGTTTAAGAAGATTGATATTGCCCGCCAGGAGACCTTCGAGAACCGAATACGCCGGTAAGAAATCGACATTGCCCGCCGCGATATGAAGAAGGACGCCAAGCGGCCGACGAATGGCGAAATGGTGAGATGAGATTTCGTGAGGAGAAAAAGGGTCTTTTCCTAATTCCAATTCCACTTTTTTCCGCAAACCTTCCGCCGAGAATTCTTTGGCATATTCCAAAAATGTTTCGTGCGAAAGATGGGCCATGGCTAATAAGGGAGCCGCCAGTTCATCAAACTCGCCTTTAAGGACTCTTTGATAGAGTCTTTCAGCCGCCGCATAGATTTTTTCGATCTCTAGTTTTGGTCCTTCCAAAGTCGCCGGAATTTCTTTCTTGAGCGATGAAATAATGGACTTTTGCAGGGATTCTTCATAAATCTGCCCATGAGCTAAGATCATGATTTAGCTCCTTTCAAAAGTTCTTCGGCTCCGGCGGCGCAGGTCTTGATGTCTTCGAGGCCAACCCGGCCGACAATCTCAAGATAAGGCGAATGGATTCCGCATCCGCATTCCTCTTCATGCAAGATGCCTAAATCATCGGTCACAATACTGGTCAACGGTGCGGCGTGACTTAAGGGGGTCAAGAGATTGATGAGCCCCATTTTTCCTGGAGGCAAAGGGGCGAACGTATCGGGGTCGCGAATGATGACCCGGGCGTAGACCGGCACGTGAAAATGATGCTTTTCGCAAGTAGTCCACATGATCGGATGTTCGACCGCGCCGAAAAATTCGATGATATCTTTTTCTTCTAAGCCAAGAACTTCATGGGCCAAATCATAGAATTCTTGTTTCGAGCAGGCTTGGGCATAGAATTGCTTCCAGCCGCCTCCAAGCGTCATCTTGCTGCCTTTCGGAAGTTTGACATGAACCCCATGGGCTTTCATTTCCTGAAGTAAGAAATAGGTATAGGCCGGAAAGCCAAGCGAGCGAACTTGATGATGGCCTTTGGCATAACGAATCAACTTCTTTTCGATATTTTCAAGGTCGACTTTATAATCCCCATTGATCCATCGGATCGCGTAATCCTTGGAAAGAGCTGGCGAAGTGAAGGTAAAACCCCAAGAACTTTTGGCAATCGCTTTATTGTTGCCTTTATGAGGCTGATAGCCAAAGACCACGAAATGGGTGGGCTTCAAGCTCCATACTTTATGGTAACGGAAGAGGCGCTTCACCATTTCCCAATCGCGTAAAATCGTATAAACGTCATAGCCGATTTTGGATTGGTTTTGTCCACTGGTTCCGCTGGAAGTCACTTTGAGGATCATCTTCTTATCCGGTTCGGAAGCCAACTCATGATGTTTAAAATAAAGCGTTGGGATATAAGGTATTTTGGCTAAATCGTCGTAAGTTTGGATCATCTCAGGTTTAAAATGCTCGCGCTCGAGAATCGCTCGATAAGCTGGACAGCGATCATAATGCCAAGCACAATTCTCCCGCATCGCTTTCACAAAGAGGTCATTGCTCTTCGCCGTGTCGTAAGGATGGGAAAGACGAAAAAGCTTTTTGACGTGATCCATAAACTCATCATAGACTAATTCCGCAAAAAGAACGATGCTTTTCCCTTTTTCCCTTTGCCCCTTATCCTTGCTTGTGCTATATTCTTCTTCGCCGAATACACGGACCATTGGTGTAGCGGTCTAACATGTCTCCCTGTCACGGAGAAGATCGGGGGTTCGAATCCCCCATGGTCCGCCAAATCGCAGGCGTAGTTCAATGGTAGAACATCAGCCTTCCAAGCTGATTACACGAGTTCGATTCTCGCC